>CAYMCA010000010.1:0-26057 GCA_964388875.1 Candidatus Woesearchaeota archaeon | reverse complement strand
TTTTTGATGACTATCAAAGTTCCTTGAACTTTGAAGCCTTAAAAGGTGTGGTTTGCAAGGGCACTTGTTTTTAGGACTTCAAAATCTGGAAGATTTTGATAGCTATCAGAAACATAAAGTTTCTGAAGTGCTCAGAAATTAAAGTGGAAATGTTACGTCCGCATTATAAATAATGCAGTTTAATTTCTGACATTAACAGCTGCGGCAATATTGAACTGCCAAGATTAAAAGGCAATAGATATGGAAGAACTTTAGATAGCTCGCTAATCCCAGATTTTAGAGAGGTAGAAAGAGCATCTATTAAAAAACTTGTCTAAGCAAGCCACTCATTCAGCCTTTTCTGCTTTCCATGCTCCCGCAGGAGCCATGATTTTTCTCTGAAAACTGAAATGTTCAGCTTCATTCTTCCCTGCGCTGCTGACAGCGCATCCTGCAATGTTAAAAATATCTCCGGCTTGTTTTTGAATGCCTGCCTGCTTGCCTCCCTTAAAATGCCAACACCGCAGGGTGCCCAGTATTCAGGCCTGCATTCACGCATAATAAAGCAGGATGCCTGCCTTTGTACGCTCTCGAGATACTCGCAAAGGGCAAGGCGATTGGCATAATATGCCCCTGTCACGCTGTCAGCATATGCCTTTCTTCCGTTAAACCCTTCATAATCCTGCGCCAGGTAAAGAGGCGAGAAAGGGCTGGGGTTCCATACGCTTCCAGCCATCTTTGCCTCTATAACCTCAAATGAAAATTTGCCAGGCAGGAGCAGAAACTCATAATGATTTCCAAGGTATTCTGAATGAAAAAGCATGATTTCACTTGTCTCCTTGTAATCCCTTACTTTCTCAAGCAAAAACTTTGAGAGGGTGTCATCAGTTGCAGTTACGCTCCATCTTGTCGGGACAAGCTTTCTCTGCATCCTGATTCCAAGCAGCCCTGCGCTCAAAATCTTGATTATGCTGCTTATCTCAATATCTGAGGAATAAAGCTCCTTTATTGCCTCGCTTGCCTTTATCTCATCATCGCCTGTAAGATAATCAACCTTCTTCTCAATATGTGGGTTTTCCTCAAGCGAAACATGCCTCAGGGGGGCAGGATTTCCTATTATCGGAACATGCCTGTCAAGATGCATCTCAAAATGCGCAGGCTTCTTAAGAAAAAATTCTGCTGAAACTGCCCTGTTTGACATTGCAATCTCCTGCATGACAGGCAAAAACCTTCTCTCTGCCCTTGCATCATTTACATTGCTCCTGAATCTTGAGTATATTAGGCTGCCCCTGTATGCAAGTATTTCCTGAATGCCTGTGTTATTTTTATGCCAGATTTCAGGCATGCTGTACTGCTCTGTGCTGCCCAGCTCCTGCGGGGCAAGTATTCCTGCAAACACCTGCGGGTAATCATGCCTGCCGACAAAAACCTCTGGCGGCGAGCTCCCCGAGAAATGTATCTTCTTGCGTGGCATGCTATTAAAAAATTTCTCAAGGATAATGCATTTTCTTTTGCAGTATCCCCTCCCCTTGCATGCAGCGCATAACCTGTAATCAAAGCCATCATCCAAGCCGCTTTTGTAATTTTTTTCCATAATCTGCAAAGAAATAGAATTATTAATATTTATCTGTATTCCAGCACTATCCTTTCTTCTGCCTGCAAATTCTATCGTCGATAAAAATTCTTCATAAAAAACAAGAAATTTAAGTTTGGAAAAAATCAGTAACATTTAAATATAAGTTATGCATAATCTTACTAAGTTTTTAATATTAATTTATGTTAAATAAAATAATTTTCTCAAAAATAAGTGGAAAAGAGGTAGAAGAATTCTAAAATACACTATCAAGAATGATTTCTGATATAGCTATTGCCTACAACAGCAAAAATAAGGCTGTTCCAAAAGGAAAGCCTGAAGATGTTTATGCAGAGTTTGACAGCCTGAAAACTATCAGCGCAATCAGAAGTGCAATCCTGAAAAGTGGGGGCAATAAGATTAAAAAAGTAATTCTAGTGGAGGCAGATGAAAACTGCTATGAAAAATTCATGAAAAAAAAGCCAGATATGGTGTTTAATATTGCTGAGGGAATGCATGGAAGAAACCGCGAAGCTCACATCCCCCTGATGCTTGAGATGCTGAATATCCCTTACACCGGCTCTGCCCCACTTGCCCTTTCCCTGTGCCTTGACAAGGCAAAAACAAAAGAAATCCTCCAGTACCATAAAATTCCTACGCCCAAATATCAGGTTATCAGCACTATAAGGGACAAAATAAGCAAAAAACTGAAATATCCCCTTATACTAAAGCTTTTGTATGAGGGCTCTTCAATGGGGCTGTCAGAGAAGAACATTGTAAAAAATCATAAAGAACTGGCAATGGTTCTAAAAAAGCTGTTCCTGAATTACAAAGAGCCTGTCCTGATTGAGGAGTTTTTAACAGGAAAAGAGCTTACTGTAGGGATAATCGGAAACCCTCCGAGAATTCTTGGCATCATAGAGATTTATTTTGACAAATATCCCCAGCATTTTGACATCCTGAGCTATGAGGCAAAAGGCGTGAAATATGATGATAAGTACTCTGGAAAGCCCAGGATTTCAAAGGCGCTGCAGAAAAAAATATGTGAAATTGCGCTAAAAACCCACGCTGTTCTCCAGTGCAGGGATTTTAGCCGTGTTGATATCAGGTGCGACAAAAAAGGCAGCCCATATGTTCTCGAGATTAATCCCCTGCCAGGGCTAAGCCCAAGCATGGAGCATATCTCATTCTTCCCAAAGATTGCCAGAATAAATGGAATTGCTTATGAAAAGCTTGTAAGCATGATGCTTAACACCTCATTAAAAAGAGTAAATCAAATAAAGCAGTGAAAAATGAATGTCGCAATACTTTACAACCTGATAAGAAAAGAACTGATAAGAGGCGGCAAGCCTCTTGATGTGCTCGCAGAGCTTGACAGCAGGGAAACAATAGCTGCTGAAAAAAAGGCATTTGAGGATGCAGGGCACAAAGTGATTTTAATAGAGGCTGACAAGAATGCATTTCTTAAGCTGAAAAAACTGAAGAAAAAAATAGATGTTGTTTTTAATGTTGCAGAAGGCATTCATGGAATGTCAAGAAGATCGCAAATTCCGGGAATGCTTGAGATGCTGAATATCCCTTGCGCCGGCTCTGACGCCCTTACGCAGGATTTATGCCTGGACAAGTCAATGGCAAAAAGAATAATGATTCAGCATGGCATCTCAACTCCAAGATTTCAGGTTGTTGAAAGCGCAGATGAAAAGATTGATGAGAATTTAAGCTATCCAATAATACTAAAGCTTGTCCATGAAGGCTCCCAGATGGGGCTTGACAAGGACTCTGTTGTTGAGAACAAGCATGCACTAAGAAAAAAGCTTAAGCACCTGATTAGTGTTTACAAAGAGCCTGTCCTGATTGAGGAGTTTATAGAAGGAAGGGAGTTCACAATTCCGCTCATAGGAAACCCTCCAGAAACACTTCCGATAATAGAGGTTGTGTTTGAAAAAGATGTCAAGACAGATTTGTGGAACCCTGACGACCCTGTAGTCCCTTTGCTTAAAAGGTGGGGCAAGCGAGTAAAGGTAACACCCTCATCAACCTCAATATGCCCTGCAAAAATACCAAAGGAAATGGCTGAAAAGCTGAACAATGCTGTAAAGGGCGCGTATGATGCGCTAAACTGCAAGGACTTCTGCAGGATTGACATGATATACAAGAATGGAGTTCCTTACATCCTTGAGCTGAATCCAACGCCGGGCATAGACCCGACATACTGGTTTCCAAGAAGCGCTTATGCTGCAGGCATGACATATTCCCAGCTTCTTGATAAAATCATAACATGCGCTGCCAAAAGGCAGGGGAGAAAAATATGAACAAGCAGGAAATCAAGCAATCAGGGCAGTTGTTAAAGCAAAAGCTTAAGCAGGAGGTTGTAATCCCGCTATGGAAAGATATTCTTAAAAAAAGCATTGTGAATGAGGAGCAGCTTTGCGCTATCTTCAAGGATAAAGTAAGCATAAGTGCAGAAGAGATTGAAAAGGTGGTTAAAAAATACCCTATGAGCATTAACCCCTACTATCTAAGCCTGATAAAAAAGCAGGATGATGCTATATGGAAACAATGCATTCCAGATGTCAGGGAGGTAGAGGATGATTTTGGAATGGAAGACCCATTGCATGAGGAAACTGACAGCCCTGTTCCTGGATTGACGCACAGGTATCCTGACAGGGTTTTGCTGCTTGTGTCAAATAGGTGCGCCATGCACTGTCGTTTTTGCACCAGAAAAAGAAAAGTAGGCGTGCTGTACAAGACAATGACAAAAGAAGACATCCTGAAAGGCATTGAATACATCAAAGAGCATAAAGAGATAAGGGATGTTCTCCTCTCCGGAGGCGATCCACTTCTTCTTGATGACAGCGAGCTTGAATTCATCATTAAAAGCATAAGGGAAATAAGGCATGTTGAAATCATAAGAATAGGCACAAGGGTGCCATGCACCCTGCCCCAAAGAATTACGCCGGAGCTGTGCGCAATGCTGAAGAAATATCATCCAGTATACATAAACACGCATTTCAACCACCCGAATGAAATTACCCCTATAAGCAAGCGCGCTTGCGAGATGCTTGCTGACGCAGGCATTCCACTTGGAAACCAGAGTGTTTTGCTGAAAGGCATTAATGACAACCCTGCTATTATGAAAAAGCTGGTGCAAAAACTCCTGGCAATCAGGGTAAAGCCATACTACATCTACCAGGCAGACTTAACCAAAGGCACAAACCATTTCAGGACAAAAGTCAATGAAGGCATTGATATCATAAAAAGCCTAAGAGGATTTACATCAGGCATGTGCGTCCCCCATTTTGTCATAGACGCGCCTGGCGGTGGGGGAAAAATCCCCATAACTCCGAATTATGTTATAAGCAAAGAAGGCAGCAGCATAAAGCTCAGAAATTATGAGAATAAGGAATTTGAGTATGTGGAGCCTGGATAAAAATAGGTTTTAGAAAGATTTTTTAAACACCTCTTCTTTAATTGATTATGGAAATTATCTTCACAGAACATGCAAAAGACAGGCTTAAAAAAAGAAAAATAACAGAAGAGGAGATTATTAATGCTATAAAATATCCCAACAAAGTAGAAAAGAAAAAAGGGAAATATTATGCTCAGAAAAATATTGACAGGGCAGTCATAGAAGTTATTTATGAAAAAGATAGATATATAAAGGTTATCACAATTTATTATATATAAAATGAAAATTACATTTGATAAAGAAGCAGATGCTATATACCTAGAGTTAAGTAGCGGAGATTCTGCCTCAAATAAAAAGATAGATAATGAAACTATAATCGATTTAGATAAAGAGGGCAAAATTATAGGAATTGAATTCTTGAATGTTAGCAAAAGAATTTCAAAAGATTTTCTTTCAGATATAAGTGTAAAGAATCTTGTCCCAGCTTAATATATCTTGTTTGCCACTCTGCCATTAAGGGTATTTCTTCAAATTTCACACTCACACCAATTAACAATTTTTCCGCAATTTGCGCATGTAGCTGTTAATTTTACATTTTTCCCACATTCTTTGCAGTCTGAGCAGATATCTATATCACTATTCCATCACTCATGGCATTCTGGACATACATTCCATATTGTCAAGAACCCTGCGCTAAAGCACATGGCGTGCTCGGGTTCTTGAGCACTATCAAAAATCTTTGATTTTTGAAGTCTTGAGGAGTTTATTTTTGAATCCTTGTCCATATGCAAAAAAGAGCAAGAGAGGATTTTAAACTTAACCTAAATCAATTAACAACAACATTTTTATATTTGATTTTCCATGCCCTTCTGCGCGGGAGTGCCGGAGCGGCCAAACGGGTCAGCCTTAGGAGCTGATGGCTTAGTGCCTGCGAAGGTTCGATTCCTTCCCCCCGCATAAAACAAGAATATATATTAAAGTAGATATATTTATATACTAGTATACACTTTTATATACATTATGCCAGAAATAAAAGTAAATGTAAAGTTCGCACAGAAACAAATTAAGAAGTGGAAAGAAACAGAGAGAAGAGCTGAACATGTTTTTGATAGGATGAAATTGCGAGGGATAGGAGTTAACGAAATAATAGAGGCTGTTCAGTGTGGTGCAAAATTACTTGAAAAGGATGGAAAGGTAATTGCTGTTCATAGATGGTATAAAGTTGTGTACAGAGAGTTCAAGCTGAATGGCATAAGAAAAATATATCCAATAACTGTTTATGCAAAACTAACATGAAAAACAAAATAAGCTATCCTTGCCCTTGCGGCGGCAAGGTAAACTGGAAAAGGGAAAGAGTTATCCGAGATGGGATAGACTGCGGTATTTTGGATGCAGAATACTGCCCGAAATGCGGCTCTGAATATTTTCCTGAAGAATCAATGCAAGTAATAGAGAAAAAACTAAAAGAGGCTGGTTTATGGGGAATGCAAAAAGAGGTTAGCTTTTGGAAATCTGGGAGCAGTGTTGTGCTGAGAATACCTGTTAAAATAGCAACTGCACTTGGGCTAAAGGCACATATGAAAGGGAATATTTACAAAGAAGACCATAAGCTTGTAGTAGAAGTATAGGTCACGAATTGCACTTTAGTTACAATTCCTTCCCCCCGCATATTCATCTGCCATAGCGAGAAAGTCCGCAACCTCTGTGAGGAACTTCACAGCAAGAGCAGATGAATATTGTTTCCGTTTCTGCAGCAAGAGAACATCAAAGATTGTTTTGTTGGGCGAGGAACCTCGCAGCAAGAGCAATAAAACTATTCAAAAAGAGCTCTTTTAACCTCAAAATCAGAGATAAATCTTTTTATTGCACTTGCAAATATACTCTCGTATTGAGGCTCTATCTCAATTAATCCTGGTTTTACAAGCGCGCCCTTATATTTTCTAAGCAGCCCATATTTTCCCTTTTTTCCATTGAGCAGATAGTTAAATCTTATTTTATCCTTCTTTTTTAAATTTTTTAAGGAATAATAAACCTGCAGTTTGGCAGATACCCCAAAAAGCCTGGAAAACTGCTCGCCAGATATCAGGTTCTTGCCATAAAATAATATATCTTCCTTTGCAAAATTACCTTTGTTAAAAAAGGAATAAAAATCAAAAGATTTTACATGCACAGGCAATTGTGAGAATTTTTCAAGTTGTTTTTTAATTATTTGTGATTCTTCAAGCTGCTGTTTCAATGGAATGCACTTGAAAATAACTGCAATATCTATGTCATTTGGTTTTGAGCCTTCTAAAACAGAAGAGCCAAACTGAACAATGCCCAGGACATCCTTGCTATAGCTTAATTTTAGCTTTTTTAGCCATATATTCTGCATCTTCTTTTATCACCTCCGCCAATTCTTTAGTCATAAATATATTATAACTATCCTGATAAAAAGGAAAGTCTTTGTCAAGAATATCATAAACATCCTGAAAATTCTCTTGTGTTATTCTAAACCTCTCTGTATGCGAGGAGGGTGTTTTTCCCGTATTTTGCAGGATATAAAGGTCAATTAAAGCCATCAAGGACTTAAAAAATAAAACAACAGCAGAATTATATCTCTGCTTGTCAAACTCATCTTTAGCAGAATTAAAATACTCTCTTGCGGTCTTCTCAAGCACTTCTGCCTTTATGCCTTCCCTTTTCCCTTCTTTTTCTTCGCCAATCTCTTTCATGTCAGGTAAGAAAAGAGATTATGCTTTATAAACCTTTTCATACCAAGTAAGAAAATTATTGCTAAAACAGGATTTTTTCTTAACAGGTAAGAAGTCATAAAGCCCTGTAAAAGCTCAATCCACCTGCATGAAATTTATTTTAGAATCAGTTTACAAACCTATTATCTTATTAAATACTTCAGATGGATTGTCTTTTGCCTCTTCATATTTATGCACAGAATTGATTTTTCCAGCTTTGTAAATTATAAGTTTTTCTGCACTTTGAGTGAATCCACCCCTTCCTTTTGATAATTTCTCAACAAATAAGCCTACACCTCTATTAAAATTTACATCTTTAAGAGAGGTAATAAATTCTTGATTTTCTTTTGTTTGCTCTTTATTTCCAGATTTAAGAACAGACACTTCCAACCATTCTTTTTTATCTGCAGACCACTGCCACCTTCCTTGATAATAACGATAAAATAAATTGCTGGTAAACCAAGCACCTTCCTCATACTCAAAAACAATACTGCTTCTGTCTAAATCTGGTGTCGTTCCTGCAGTTTCTGCAACAGAGTTTTCCACTTTTGGTTGCTCTGTCCCTTTAGCAGCTAACTCTTCAACTGCTTTCACATCTTCTTCTTTAATCTCCACTCCCGGCTTCAATTTAAATATTTTTTCAGAATCATCAAAAGTATAATAAGTTTTAAGATAAAACATATAATTATCTATCGCGCCGATTTTATCTGAAATCTCTCCGCTTGATTTATCAATAAAGCCAACTTCTTGATTAGAACCCTCCTGCATTATTATATATTTTCCTGCTTGAGTGTCCTCTGTCAAATATAGATTAGTATAGACATTATTATAATAAATTTTATCTTCTTCTAAGGTAAAAGCTCCCTCAGGGCTCGTTCCTGTTCCTGCACCTGAGCTTGGGCTCTGCTGTGAGGGTCCCTCTTTTATTGCATCTGAAACAGCTTTCTCGCCTAAACTCTTTCCTATGTATACTGTGCTAAGCTTGTTGCCTTTAGCATCCCGCCATGTAATAATCCACTGAATATTATTTTCAGTTATCTCATATGAAATGCTCGTATCTTTTTCCCATACGCCTTTTGCCAGCACGCCTGCTATCTTCTTGTTTGCCTCTGCAAATGCCTCTGCCCGCGCCTCTTCAATCCTTTTTTTCTCATCAAGGATTTTAACTGCTGCATCATGTATCTTTCTCGCTGCAGCATCATACACAGATGCCTTCAGCACAAGCGCCTCTGCCTTCTGGCTGTTGTATATCAGCTTGTTTGCAACTGCATCATCAATCGTGGCAATAATCTCCCCAGCGCTTTTGAGCGCGCTGTCTAATTGCGCTTTTGTGCTTTCTGACAGCTGTGCTATCTCTTCTGTTTTCACTTCCTGTATTGCAAATGGTGTTGAGAGTGTTACGCTTGCCCCTGTATTCAGCTCTATGTTTATGCTGTTAAGCATTTTCTTAAGCCCTGCAATGCTTTCCTCTATCTTGCTTAACAGCTCTTGTCCCTTTGCCTCGTCAAAATACCCCCTGTCAATCAGGTTCTGCATGCTTGTGCTGTTGATTTCAGCAAGCGTTTTGTTCAGTATATTCTTATTCCTTATATTATCCTTTACACTCTCTGTGTCAATCCAGCACCTTACGCTTTCATCATCACAATAGCCAGCATCATCCCATCTGCCAGGCTCTGTGCCCTCTCCAGGATCTCTTGATGCGCATATGCGAATAACCCCACGGTTATACAGCTCAGGCAGAGCTGCCTCTTCTGCCCCTGCCTGCAGGTTCGGCTGCGCCAGAGGATACAGGCTCGGAGTTCCTGACACGCATTCCCTCTCGCTTGTTACTCTTTTGGATGCCTGCTCTCCAAGATACTGCTCCCTTGCAAAATTCAGGGCAAAGCTTGTTGATACCTGCTTGAACCCACAATAATCCTTTGTATTCACCCTGACGCATATCTCCTTGTAGCCAGCAGGCGCTGTGAAATCCCTTGAGATGTCCACTGACTCGCCTGCAGAAATAAACCCTGAATCAATGCTGATAAATGGGTTTGACTGGTAGTATGACGCAGCTGCAGGCGCTTTAAGGTAAACAGAATAATAAGCGCCTGCATCCTGCCCTGCAAATATATTATAATAAACCTTGTATTGTGATGTTGCAGGGTATGTTGCCTCGGTATATGACATCTCATCAAACCATGCATGTATTTGGGGAGGTGACTCTGGCTCAAACAGCCCCTTAAATCCTTTCGGATACCTCGTGGAAATACCCATCTTGCACACCTCTGTGCCTATGTCTGCAAATGAGCGCGCTGTAAATGAAAGCTTGGAATTCTGCGCATAAAATGTTGTGAAATACTGCCATGACTTCTCTGCATTATTCCATGCCTCATTCACTGTCATGTACTCTCCCCCGCCTTTTGTGCCCTGCCCATACATCCATTCAACAGATTTTTTTATTACAGTATTCATCATTGGCGCAAACTGCCTCCACCAGAAATCGCATGCATAAACAGAGTGTATCTGGTCGCATATGCCGACAGTCTTGCCTGTATTCAGGCTTTCCTGCAGGCAGTCCCTTCTTGCTTCAAGTATTGAAATCCATCCCTCCAAGCCAGCATGAATTCCTGTGAGGCACACAGGCACAAATATCTTCTCCCTTATGTTCGGAAGGCATAATGCAATGCTTCCTACAATGCCTGACTGGATAACATCATCCACAGGATATGCCCCTCCAAGATTACACCTGCTTGTCGGGCAGACAACAGGGTCGCATACATTAAACATTACCCAGCAGTCCTTCGGAGACATAAAATCCTGGCATTGCGTGCCAATGCCTGATGTCGCAGGCTTGCCTGTGTTAAACCTGTATGTCTCCTTGACGCCCCGTATTGTTATTATCTTGTTCGGATATTGCGCTGCAGCATCCTGCAATGCCTGTATCCCAGCCAAAACATACTTGCTTGCATCCTCTTTTTTCAAGCCAGCAAAAACATCAAGCGGCTGCCCTGTATTAAGGTTAAACATGCCGCAGATATCATCGCCTATGCCTATGCCCTGCCCAAACTGCTCCATTCCATTCTTGCCAACATTGCAAAGCCAGAAGCTTGATACCTTTCCTGATTCCTCAAACGGCTTTGAATTCCCAAATACAGGCAGTGTCTGCTTTGTTGCAGCATACCAGCCATTCTTTGTATCAATAGGAACAACAGCAGGCATGCCCTTGTAAGGCTCTGTCTCATAGAACCTCACCTTTGCTGTTTTGTATTCATTCTGATAGCTTGTCTCGTCGTACTTTTCAAAGTAAACATTAAAGCTGTCTTTAGAAACACTAGAACTACTGACAGCATTTCCATCCATGTCATAAACCTTGTCTATGGTAAACCTATCGCCTTCCTGCTTAAGCGTAAAAAGATACTCCTTGCCGTCAGATGTTGCAAATGGAGTGACAAACTCCTTGTCGCCAATTTGATTATTTCCCAAGCTAACCTTGCCCTTAATCCTCTCAAATGTCAATGGCTCATATGCATAATTCCTTGATTTTTCTTTTGTGAAAAAAGGCACCTGATAATCCTGCAGCCCTAATGCCTGCGCCAGCCCTGTCTGAACACTCCTGCTGTCCTGCCTTGTCTTTATGCTCGTAAGTGTTGAATACAGCTGCCTTTCTGCCTGCTCCTTTGCAACACTGCTTACAGCAGAATTTGGCTGAATAACAGAGTTGTAATAATCAATAGCCCTTAACTGCTCATAAGTTGCATCGCCCTTACTCCAGTCTAAGTCATTAACTATCTTTCCTAAATCAACCTGCGTGTCCTCGCCTTTTTCATTCTTCAGTGTTACCTGCCCTGCTGTTCCCAATGCGCTTTTCAAGCCAGCTGTATATTTCTCAGCAGACGCCTCTGTGTCAACGCTCTTGCCAAAGAATGTTGATTTTGTCACGCCTGCCTCTTTCTCTATGCCCTGTATCTCCTCATTCTGCTCCTGTATAAGCCCCGCCGTCTTTTTCACATCAGCATCAATAGCGTCAGAGTTCTGCCTCAGGCAGTCGTCAACTGTGGAATATGATGAATGCCCTGAGCCAGGCCTTGGAATTCCTTTTGCATGCCACTCTGTGCAACTGTCTATCCAACCGCCATTCCTCATCAGCCTCTGCCTTGCAATGCTCTCTCCGCTGAATCCTGAAATAAGGTTTTTTATTGTCAGCACAGCTGAAGTGGCAAAACATGCCCCTTTTAATCCCTCAACAGCATTTCCAACCTTCTCATTGATGTCCTGCCATCTCTTTATTGTCTCATTCAGCTTTTCTATCATTTCCGCTGTCTTTTCAGGAGAGAGCTGTATGGCTCTCTTCTCTATGCCTATCTTAAAGGAAAAATTTGACTGAATCTCATTACCATATGTCTTCGGATTAAGCAGGATATGCGCCACTCTCGTGAATTTTATCTCGTCAGCAAAAATCTCATAATCTCCAAACTCCTTTGACTCGCCCTGTTTTAATGTAAATGTTTTGTCCTCGGCAGAATACTGCTTTCTCCCATCCTTGTCACTCCCCTTAAAATCGCAGTATCTTGCGCGTATCTTAATGCTGTCCTCTGTTATATCGCTTAATGTAATATTGTCTTCCAGATTGCTGCACCTCTCCTTGTCAGGCAGGGTAGTCATGCCGCCGCCAACCAGTTCCCCGGTTATGTATGTTCCCTGCTCGCTCTTGCCTGTCGCTTTATTCCTCATTGTAAGCTTTGCCCCTGTCTCATCCCTGTTTGGCTCTTTGACTTCAGCAAGCTTGATTGAATGCGCCTCAAAATCAACAACTGCAATGCGGCTTGCATTCCTCTCGTCATAAAAATCTGAGTCCTGAATCTCATCTTCAATAGCCTTTGCGCTGCCAGAGTCAGGGTATCTTTCCAAGAACTCCTTTTTCAGCTCTCTTGCTGTCTTGTATTTTTCTGCTGATTCTGCAAGCTCAATCGCGCCCTGCAGTGCCTGCTCCCCATAAGCAATGCCCTCTGCCTCATTCTTCTTCTCATCAGGGAACTGTATTGCAACATCCCTGTATGCCTGAATTGCCTTTTTGAAATACTCATCAAACACCCTTCCTTCATCCCCTGCCTCGCTGTAATCCTTGTCTTCTGCTGCAACAGCGCCCAAAAATGAGATTGTTTTCCCGTTGTAGGCAATCTCATTATAGCCCGGCATGTTCAGAAGCACAAATGCCTGCGCCCCTGCATCAAAAAATCCAGCTGCTTGTATCTTTTTTTGAAAATCAGAAAACTCTTTCTCATTTTTTAATAAATCAGAAACCTTTGATTTCACGCTGCTCAGCAGTTTCACAGCCTCTGTGCCTGATTTTGCAGAATCAACCAGGACTGCAAAAAGCCTCTCGCTTTCCTCTGGAGTAACTCCGCTTACCTTGACTGCCTTCGGCAGTTTCCCGACATATTCTGCATAAAGATTATTGCCATTTGCATCAGCCACCCTATCGCCGGCAGAATATCCCTTTTCCTCTCCGTCTACGCTAATCCTTACCTGTTTTATGCCTAATGCAAGCTTGAACCTTTCTCTTGGGCATGAAATCCATGCCTCTCCTGTTCCCTCTCCGGAATATTTTATGTCTGTAACGCGGCACTGGCCGTCAATAAAAGTCGCTCCCTTATACAATTCAAGCCTGTCATCATCAACCTCGAGCACAGCCCGCAATGATGGATGTGTTATGTCCTGCAGTGTAATCTCAAATCCCCTCCTGCAATAATCATTTCCAGGAAGGTACAGGACCTCTGATTTCTTTCCTTTTTCCAGGACAATATTGGAGTATCTCGTGTCCTTGCCTGTGTAAAGAGAAACAGATGCCTTATTCGGCTCAATCCACTCTGCCCTCAGGTATCCCTTGCCTCTCCAAAACCCATAATCAACATAATCTCGGTTCCACTCCTCATCTGCAATTGCTGGCAGAAACATCTCTGCCTTGCCAATTCCAAACGCCTTTGCCGCATCATAAACAATTCTCGCTGTCAGGTTTGCCTCAATCCATTCTGGCATGTTCTTTTCAACCGGCTGCTGCTTCAGCACAACAACAACATACCCTATGTCATTTATTACAGGGGAGGCTGTCAGTTTTTCCCTTGTCCTTAATGCAGCCCTTGCAGGATGATAGCCCAATCCGACAATGCTGTTCTCTGGCTGAACTGTTTCCTGAACAAGCGAAGGAATAATATTCCTGATTTTTGTGACATCAATTGATGGGTTCAGCTTTACAGACTGCAGCCTGCAGAACACAGGAACATTCTGCTCCTCAAGCAAGTCGCTTCTGACAACAGCAGGCGTGCAGCCGCCCGGCGCAATCTGCACCATAAAATCAGTAGATGCCCTGCACTCATCCTTGTTTGAAAGCACAGGCCAGTATAATCCAATCTGCTCTGAGGTGTAATAAGTGCGGAAATTGTAAGTTCCTGGATTATAATACTGCGTGTTCACAATGCTTGCAGAGCTGTCGCTTCCGACAAAGCTGTAAGGCTCTGCTGACACCCCTGAACTAAAAAGCAGGATGGCAGCTGCAAGAATCAAAATGCAAAATGCGCGCGCTCTGCTTCTTTCTTTTTGTTTCATCTTAGTGCAATATCAATGTTTTTAATCTCAAATTCATCATAAATTTTAGGCAAGTCCTCTGCCTTCTGCGGCATGCCTATACTGTCTGCATAAATCTCAATCTTTTGCGAGTCTTGCATCTCAGACTCAAGAAGGTAATAGGATACCCTGCCTCCAGCATATAATATGTTGCTTGCTATCTGCTCTGGGAATGCCACCTCATAGCATTGCTCTTTCTTAACCCCGAAAAATCCAAGCAGCCCCTCTCTTAAAACCTCTGCGCACTGCCTTGTTGTTGATGCAGGCAGTGTAATCTGCGAAGCCTTGAAAACATAAAGCGTTATGTTATAGTAGTTCTCTGCAATGCTTATATTTTTCTGCTCTGGATAAAGCATGCTTTGCGTCTCTGTTCCGTCATCAAAATGAATCAGCGCTGTTTCATTCTCGCCAAGAGGCTTGCCATCAACAAAAATTTCAACCTGCATGGCATAAAGCCTATCCATTAGAATATCAACATAAGATTCCTCATTTGTTGAGGCAATCTTTTTTGATTCTTTATAGCCGCCAGCCTTGGCAGTTATGACGGCATTTACGCATTGCGGCAGTGCCTGGGAGAGTTTTGCCTCTCCATCAGCATTTGTTATTGTTCTTCCGATATCGCAAACATCATTAAAGCACTTGAATTCTATGTCCGCCTCAACAGGCGCAAGCGTATTGCTGTAGGTGTAGATATCTGTCCGGGTGTTTGCCTTTGCGCATATCTCTTCTGATTCTTCTGGCTCTATTGCTGCAGGCAGCGCCTCTCTTGCAACATTCTTCTGTATAACAACAGAAACAGGAAACTGAAACACCTCTTCGCCGTCATACACCTGCACCAAAACAGGATAAGCCATGTCATAAACAAAGCTGTAAGGAACATAGCAGAATCCAAGTATGCCCAGCCCCTCCTGCAATCCGACAGGCTCTGCAATCATCAGGTTGTTTTTCGCAGGCCAAACCTCAACGCGGGAAGGAAATTCCCCCATGTAAATAAAATTAACGCTCTCTGTTTCCCTTAATGCCACGCCGCTGACATTGATTGTGAAATATTTGTCGGCTTCATCCTGTTTTGCCTGCTTTGCCTTTCCGATTTTTATTGACTGCGTATTTGCCTCTATGGCATTTCTCAAATCATCTGATACATTTATAAAATTCCATGCCTTTGGAGAGCAGCTTACCTCAACGCCTACAACAGGGGCGTAAAGATAAAGAACATCTATCCCATATTCCTCAAGAAATGCCTCTTCTTTCTCCTTGTCGTATATCTTTGTTGCAAGGCTGTAAAGCCTTCCAAGCCTTGAATCTGTTTCTATTTCATGCACCTTCTTTGTCTGCGTCAGGTTTCCGCGGCTCACCTTCATGCTTGCCTGCATTTTTGTTTTTATTGAATAATCACTTATCTTCACATCCGGCTCAAGCTTTCCAAGCTCAATCTCATATCCTTCGCTTCTGAAATTTGAAAAATCGCATTTTAGGTTTTCCTGGATGTGCTCTTCAATCTGAGCTTCTATTTCCTGTTTTGCCAGGAACTGCTCTTTCACAACCCCGTTTCCAGAAACATAATACCAATACGGCACAGCGCTTCCGAGAAAGTCAAGCTGGGATGAAAAAGGGGCATAGTCAGAGCCCGGGGAAAATTCAGGCAGCTTTACATAGCCTGCCTGCGTTTCAGAGAGCTCGCTTGCAATGCTGACTTCGTTGTCAATGCAGCCGGCAAAATAATCAAAAGCCTCCCTGAACTCTGCTGTTGCAACTTCTGGCCCTTTGTCCCTTGCCAGGACAAAATAAATCAGCGCAGAACCAAGTATGACTATGGCAATTATTATGAAAACCGCCACCTGCGAGCGTTTTGATGTTGCAATATTTCCTTTTGTATCAAGAAAGTCAAGACGCGAGTTCGAGCGTTTTGATGTTGCTGAATTTCTTGATGTATCTAACATCGAAGCGCGAGCAGAGCGTTTGCATGAATGAAAATTTGATATTTCATACTCTCTATTTTGAATGCAAACGCGAGTAGATTTGCGCGAATAAAGACCGCTTCCGCCCCTTTTCATACTCATAAAAATCTGAGGATTATAGCGTATATAAACTTTATTAAAAAAGCTTAATTGTTAAATCAAAAGCCCTACATTAATCTCACTTGTTTTTGCGCCTGCCCTGCCTGAATTATTGAAGCGGTGTTTCCAGTAATAACTGCCATAATCGCCAATTTCTAGTGCAAGCTCCAAACCAGGAACCAAATTTGTTATCTCTTTCGCAAGCCTGCTCCAGCTATTCAGCACATTCTTTTGAATCTCAATAGCCTTATCTTCGTTTAAGAAAAACTGTTTTTTGGCAATTTCACCTAATTCCAGCTCTTTTGCTTCGTCAAAATCTCTAACAAAAATGGCATAATCCTTAATATGTCCTGAAAGTTCAACTCTTTCTTTTCTGCCTAAACAATCAAAATATCCATCCTCAACAGGATAATTTCTGAAGTTTATCAGTCTTTCCCCAAGCCCACTCGATGAATGCTCTATAAACTCTAAGCTATTGTTTGTTCTGCAAAAATCATTTATTCTTCCGACTATTTTTTCAGAAAGCCCTGTGGGAACAGCGCTGAAATAAAAAAACCCTCCCGTAAAATAAGCAAGTGGTTTCTGAACCTTTTTGTGGTGCTCATTGATTTTTCTTGCAATTGCTTCATTTAAATTAGCATAATCTGCATATTCTCTCCAAGCCAGGGGAAAACTAATTGAGAACAAATGCCCCTGGCAGCTCTCACTGGACTTCATGCCATCTACTGCATTTATGACCCTGCCTAAATCAATAATATGGGGGTCTATTTCAAAATCTCGGTATTCTCTTTCAAAATCCTTAGGCAACCCTCGAAATGCCTCAAGTGCTTGTAATCTGTTCATTTTGTCCTCTCAAAATTTATCTAGCATTATACGCGCATAATTTGATAATACTCTATAATTTGCTATGCTTTATTTATATTAGCTATTCTATTATAACTCTTAACTTCAAGCGATTATACTTTTTAATAGCATATCTGTTCTATCAGCATATTGTTTTTTCCATAATCCTGATTTATTGTCTTTGGAGTTCTCAATTCCGCCAATTCTCTGCCTAACAATGCTTCCTTTAGTATTCATAATCCCCCACTCTTCTAATTGTTTTCTGCAATCCTTCTCTCCAGCTATTAAATACATCTCCGAATAGGAATATTTACATTTTCCTTTAAATGCAGTAAGAAATGGAGAATCAACAAAAGATTTGGATAACAGCTCTTCAAAACAATAGTGTTCTGTATTAAATTTCCTTATTCTTTCATCAGACCCTGCGCAAAGCCACTCAGGATATGCTAATGCTTTTGCTTTTTTCTCCCCATTATTCCTGCCAAAGCCAATTTGAATCATTCCATTGCTCGCGCATCTTGATACAAGGCACTGCCCCAAGGTATCTGCCATGTCTATGCCAATCATTTCAAATGGAGTTTTTGTCCTGTATAATCTAAAAGCAGGAGCCTCCCACCAGCTGACTAAAACAGGCAATTCTCCTTTTTCCTTGAATTGCATCAATAGCCTTGCAAGTGAATCATAACTCATCTTTATTGTGTCGTCTATTGGATTACTTGCTATTTTAATTGCTTTATCAATAATTCCAATTTCAATTCCTTGCCGTTTTATTTCAAATGCCATCTTCATAAATCCTTGCCGCGTTATCAAATGACGGGTTTCCATCATGCCCCCTGCCAAGCTTTTTGCATCTTGGAATACTGTCAAATTGAGATTTCTGCATTCTCTTGAGCCTTTTTTCATACACAGACTCTGCTGCTTTTTCTGCCCCATTTCGCAGTATTATCCCTAAAGTTTCTAGAGTCTTTGAGCCAATTCCGCTTCCTTGCAAAGACAGATTGGACAGGGTTCCATCTTTTCTAAAGGTTTCAGCCATATCAATCTCCAGATTTTCAATTTTCTTTTTAATACTCAAATAATTTCTAAGAGGCTGATCGCCGCAAAGCTGGCTAACAACCATTATGTAGTCCTGCGCTAATCTTTTGTTTGTGTATTCGTTTGGCATTTTAGCTCCTAAATTCTATAAAGGCTTGGCTCATAGCCAAATGCCTTATCAAATTCATGTTCATTTATCTTTCCACCCCGCTTTTTAGACCTGAAGAAGGGATCTATTTTGAATTCTTTAAGCCCGTACTTTCTCATAATTTCTTTTACCGAATTTGTATCAGTACTCATTTTTGACACTATATCTTTGTGAGTCATTAAAGCTGCCCCTCCCATCTCCTGCCATTCTAATTCATAAAATTGGCGGTCATAGTCAAAGCTTGCATAAATCCTTGGAGGATTTTGTCCAACAGACAATTCAATATCAGTATCCTTTACCGTGCTCTTGATATCCTCACTTATAGTATCAACTATCTCTTTCAGGTTAGAGTACATTTTCTTCTTGTCAATTTTTCTTCCAGTCATTTTTAATTTTCTCCTTATTATTTGTTGTAAAACCACTAAATGTTTTTATGTCAATTATTTTATGTCAAATATTGCATTATCTTTTGCCCATCCGCTGTTATCATGCAAAAAATTGTCTAGGCAGATTTTCACAGCCAATAAGCTCTTGGGCTTGCCAAAATCTCCACTAGATCCATGTGTTCTTATGACAACACTGCAATGATTCTTTCCATATCGCGTTTTTATGTCATCAGGGTTCATCCCATTTAAGATACCTCCACCCCATAAGATATCAAGACAACCACCTCCTAAAACATTAACTGTGTCTGTTTTTGTTCTGCACATATAATCATAGATTATATCTTCATGCGAATGGAAATCAGAATCATAAGATCTTAATGCCGCATCATAAGATGCTAATGCCCCCAATCTCAAATCCTTTGAGAGAATACCTCCCCTATAATCTGGATAATCATAAGATACTACTGCCAATCCCCAATCCTTTGAGACAGGACCTATCGCGCTGATTAAAACATACATCCTATCTCTAAAACCATTGCCCCAGTTATCTATGTCTGAACAAAATCTGAAGGATTTGTCTATATTACTCATTTTCATTATTTTAGCATCTAAATCGTCATTAGTTGGTATATTATCATTATCTGCCCGGTTTAAGTTTGTATAATCCCCACCTCCTCTAATAAGGTCAATTAATTTATTACGGGCATCAGTTAAAGCTCTAAATAAATTACTATAATGCCTATCTCCATTATATAAATCTGGGTGTGTCTTTAAAGCCATATCTCTATAAGCTTTTTTGATGTCATTAATACTCGCTCCGATATCCAAACCAAGCAGTCTATACATCTTGTCCAATTTAGACGTTCCATCGAAATTATTGATATCCCCCCAATCCGATTTCATTTTATTTTTCTCCTGCACTTTTGTGCTAAATTTAATTTAATATATTATAAATCTTATTTATATTAAACTTTTTATCTAAAATTTAATCAAAAACGAAAGATTTATAAATAAAATAAGTTTTTAATTAAATATGGTAAAATTAGACAAAAAAGACAGGAAAATACTTTATGAGCTAAGCGAAAATGCAAGGCTCTCTGCAACAAAGATAGCCGGGAGAATTGGGCTTGGAAAAGATACAACGGTGTATAGGATTAACAGGCTTAAAAAAGAAGGAGTTGTCAAAAGGCTAATTGCGCTAATCAATACAGAAAATTTGGGCTTTACAAGATATGAACTGCATATCCAGCTTAAAAATGTTGATCAAGAAAAGGAGAGTGAAATAGCAAATTTTTTAGCCCAGCATCCAATGTTCCTGTGGGTTAGGTCTGCTCTTGGAGAATATGACATGCTGACAGAATTTTACGCATCTGACATTTATGACTATGAAAAAACCATTCAGGAGATAAAAAACAAATACTCAAAATATATTCAAAAAATAGATTCTTCTGTTGTGCTGGCAGAATACTCTTTCCCTTTAAAATTAATCGGCTACAAAAACGAAGAGCCAATTGCAAGCCAGATTAAAAAAGAAAGAATAAAGGCAGATAAAACAGATTTTTTAATTCTAAAAGAGGTTGCTAATAACGCAAGAGAGAGTGTAATTAATATCTCACAAAAAGCCAGAATAAATCCAGACTCTGTAATCTACAGAATAAAAAACCTAATCAAAAATAAAATGATAGTTGGTTACAGGGCAGTTATCAATGAAAAGATTTTAGGCCTGCAAAAATACAAAGTTCTCCTAAAGCTAAGAAATGTTAATGAAGAAATAACAAGTAAAATTTTAGGTCTATTAAAAAACAGCATTTCAACGCAGTATATCAAGCCATGTATAGGTGAATGGGATTTCAGCATAACATTATTGGCAAAAGATATAGACGAATTCAGAAAGATAATCTTTGGCTTAAAGAACAATTTAAAAGAAAGCCTTGAAGAATATATCCCACTTGTTTTGTTTGAAGAGCATAAAAACACATATTTTCCTGAAGGAATAGTTCTCCGCTGAACTGCAAAATCTTTGTTATATATTATAAATGGGCCCGCGAGGAGTCGAACCTCGGATCTTCGCTATTATGATGCTTTTGCATCGTCAAAGCGACGTCTTTTATGGACTCCAAAAAACCTATAGTTCTTAAAGAGTTAACCACTGGACTACGAGCCCATTCTGAAAGGCAAATCCATGTTCCTATATAAAGTTTTCTTTAAGCAAACAAGAACTCAAGTAAGAAAGTTTAAAAACACCTCTTTTTATCTATAGCAAAGGACATTTATCATACATTAACAATGAAAATTCCAAAGAAGATAAACAGGTACTGCCCATACTGCAGAAAGCACACAGAGCACAAAGTTGTAGATGTATCCTCCGGGCATAAAAGGGGGGCAATGAAAAGGGGCTCTATAGAAAGGGCAAAGAAAAGGGGGCTGGGAAGGGGCTTCGGCAACCTGGGAAAATGGGGCTCAAAGCCGGCAGCAACAAAATTCAAAAGGAAAACAAAAACAACAAAAAAGACAAATCTGATGTACACCTGCCAGACATGCAAGAAATCGCACATTCAAAAGAAAGGAAAAAGGAGCGGAAAATTAAAGATAGAATAAAATGGCTGAAAAAAAGAAATTTTTTAAGGTAGAGGTTCCTGCGCTGAAAAGGCAGGTTGACCTGTTTGGAACTTCCCTTGAATCATTCAACAACCAGACGATAAAGCTGGATTTGACAAGGATTCTGAGGGGGAAGAGCATAGAGGTAACATTAAGGGTGAATGTGGCAAATGGCGCAGCAACTGCAGTTCCTATAAAGCTTGCGCTTCTCGGCTTTTTCATACGAAGGATGCTCAGAACAGGGATAGATTATGTTGAAGATTCGTTTTCTGCAAAGTGCAAAGATGAAAGTCTTAGAATAAAAACATTTATGATAACAAGGAAAAAAGTTCCGAGAAGCGTCAGGAAGGCGCTTCGCAATGCTGCAAGGATTTTTGTCTCTGAGTACATAAAGGAAAAAAGCTTTGATGAGATAGTCGAGGATATCGTGTTCAACAAGCTTCAGAAATCATTAAGCCTCACGCTGAAAAAGATTTATCCGCTTGCGCTGTGCGAAATACGCATGGTCTACAAGGAAAAAACAAAGTGAAAGAAAGGTTTTTAATATATGCTTTTTCTAGTATTATCAAGCCTCTATAGCTCAGCTGGTTAGAGCATCAGTTTTGTACCATGTCAAGATTGTAAAATCTTTAGCACCCCAAAAATGTCTTGGAGAGCATTTTTGATGTGCCAGAAAAACTGGGGGTCGCCGGTTCAAATCCGGCTAGAGGCTTTGCATTTTACTATCTTAATTATATATCAAGAAACGCAAAGGCTCTAAAAAGAGGCTTTTATTCTTTTTTTTTCTGAATGTTTATTGTATCACAATAATTCTTTTAAACTAAAAAGAGAGTATAAGCATATGGTAAAAAATCCTGAAATGAAAATTCTTGAAGAAAGGGCTGCCAAATTGCATGCTCTTACAAAGAGGGAATTCCCAGATTCTGAAGTTAAAGAGATTAATAGATGCAATGATTTTCTTGTTTACCCGAACAGAAAAAATATGACTTATCCCCTCTGGATTCAGCCTGTTGCAAATCGCATACTGGCTCATGGCACTCAGGAGCACAGGGATTTTGCACCAAAACTTGCTGAAAAGTATAAAGAAAGTGGAGAGCCAGAATTTGAAGTGAGATATAACTAGATTTAATTTTATGGGTTTTTAACAGCTTTTCCTACTCCTCGCTGATCTCCTCTGCCTTCTTTTCAAGAATAAGGATGTCTGCTATCTCTTTCTGCAGGTTTGCAATGTCTCCTTTGCTGAAAGGCCCAAGTTTCTCTCCCTGCATCCCCATCAGCTCAACAATATCCTCCTTAAGCATAATGAGCTTGTTCGCTGATTCCTTTTGGCTTCCGTTCATCATCGCATTCACCTCTTTCTCCCCGCCCTCAAAAACCTTCATAATGCTTTCAAACATATCCTTCTCAAAGTTCAGCATATTCTCAAAATCCCTTTTGCTGATGCCTGTTTCAGCAGCTACGAAAACAAGAGTAAGCAGCTTCTTCCTCCTTCTTAAAAGCAGCTCCTTAAATATGGAAACAGCATTCTCAAGCTGCTTTTTTGTCTTAATTATCATGTCAGAAAACATGTCGTCCTGCTTGCTTACTATCTCCTTCTTCTCAATAAAATAAGCAGCAACCTCTGTTATAAAATTGTTTGGCAGTTTCTGCAGCTGTTCAGAATACCTCTCTCTCCTTAACGCCTCATAAACATCATTGTAGGTTATCATAAGCCATAAACGCCCGGGGAGTTTTTAATTATTATGGTTTTGCAGTTATAGGTGATATTTGTACTTTTTAGCATTGCAATAGCAATTTGTTTTGCAGAAAACAGATTTTTTGTTTATGTAAACCCTATCTTTGCCATAAGCTCATGCCCGTAAATCTTCCCTAAAACGCCTTTAACAGCATCTCTCTCTGAATACGCCTGCTGCTT
This sequence comes from Candidatus Woesearchaeota archaeon, assembly GCA_964388875.1. GTDB lineage: Archaea > Nanobdellota > Nanobdellia > Pacearchaeales > GW2011-AR1 > JACOYM01. The sequence continues at coordinate 2,779 of CAYMCA010000010.1, read as the reverse complement.
AAGCTGCTTTGCTGCAGGGTTAAACAGCAGCAGGGGCACGGGGTGAGATGAATGGCTTTTCATGATGCATGGTGTTGCATGGTCTGCTGTTACAGCCAGTTTTATCTTGTTTTTTTCGCAGAAAATCTTCAAAAAGGAAAAAAACCTTTTGTCAAGCAGCGCTATCATTGCCTTTTTCTCGAGGGGCTTGTTGTCATGCCCCGGAATGTCAGTCTCCTTAAAGTGTATGTATGCATAATCATATTTTTTGTTCTGGCTTTTTAATACCTTTATTGAAAAGTTGATTGCTGCATTTAGCCCGTCATGAAGGTTTCTGTAGACATCATAATTCCTCAAAGGCGGGTAATTGAATGAGAAAAGCCCCATGCCTGCAGCCTTTGCTATTCCTATCTCAAGAGGCATATATGCAACATTGCACCAATTTGCCAGCTTTTTAACTTCGGGCTTTTCAGTTCCTGCGTCTCTTGTCAGGATGATGTTTGCAGGCATCAGCCCCTTCTTCCTCCTGCTATGGTTTACGGGGTGCTGGTCAAGAACCTTGTAGCTTTGCTCAATAAACTCATTAACTATATTTGCAGTATATTTTGTGTTTTCATCTTCATCAAGCGGCTCTGAGAATTTCAGCTTGTCGCGCAGTTCAAACTTTCCCTTTACCCGGTATTCTGGGTCAGTATTTGTAATATTATCTGAAAAGCCGCCTTTCAAGACAAGAACGCCCCTATGCTGCACAGTATTTTTAAAGATAAACGGGCAAGAGAGCTTCACTCGCGAATTTATTGCCTTTGCAAGAATAATCGCCTCTTTTGTTGTCAGTGTCCTGCCAGCTCTTCTGTCTATAATGTTCTCGCTTTCAAGATTGTCTATCGTGGCAAAGTTTACCCTCAATGCCAAATCTCCTCTCTGCATCTCAATTCCTGCGCCTATTGCCTCCAGCCGCCCTCTTGTTGATAGTGTCGGGTTATTTCCTAAAATAGAAAGAATAGCACCATCAGATTCCGGAACATTATTTTCAGCTATAGGATAAACATAGCCAAGCCTGCCCCTCTCTGCAAAATAATCAAGATTTGGCTTTTCAGCCGCCTCCAAGGGGGTTTTATTGTTGAGCTGCTTCATAGGCAAATCGCCCATGCCGTCAATAACAACAAGTATGCCTTTCATGCTTTGTGTAAAACATGCAGGTTTATAAATTTTTGTAAGGAAAGTTTATAAATTAAACTCTCCTTCCTCTGCCATGTTCAATTTTCTTAAAGAAAAACTGTCTTCATGGACAAAAAAGATAGTTGGAACAGGAAAAATCATTGAGATTAGGGAAAAAAAGAAAGCCGTGGCAGAAAAGCCGAAGGGAAGGGAAAAATTAAAGATAGACAAAAGAAAGAGAACAGGAGACGAACTGAAAGAAGAAAGGGAGCTTGGCGGAAAGATAATAGAGGACATAAAGATAGAAAAGGGCACAGAAGAAATCAAGGCAATAGCGACGCTGGAAGATGCTGAAAAAAGCATTGAAATGCCAGCAGAGGAAGAGAAATTAGGAGAAGAAAAGCCAAAAGAGAGGATTAAAAAAGCAAAAAAGGGAAAAACAGGCTTTTTTGGCATTTTCAAGAAATTCAAAACACTAAAGCTTGATGACGAGCAGTTTAACAGCATATTTGAGGAACTTGAGCTTTCGCTGATAGAAAATAACACTGCAATGGAGGCAATAGGAGAGATAAAAAAAAGCTTAAAGGAAAAGCTTGTGGGGAAAGAAATAGAAAAAAATGAAGCAGAAGATGAGATTAAAAAAGGCTTGAAAGAATCATTTGAAAAGCTCCTCATTGAGCCGTTTGATTTGGTTGAGAGAATAAGGAAAAAAGATGGCATCTTTGTAATTGTGTTCTTTGGGATAAACGGCAGCGGAAAGACAACAGCAATAGCAAAGCTCGCGCATCTTCTCAAAAAGAGCGGTATTTCATGCGTGCTTGCAGCAGCCGACACATTCAGGGCAGCAAGCATAGAGCAGATTCAGAAACATGCTGATAATCTCGGCGTTAAAGTCATAAAGCACAACTATGGCGCAGACCCTGCGGCTGTTGCATTTGATGCAATAAAGCATGCGCAGGCAAATAGCATCAAGGCAGTTTTGATAGACACTGCGGGAAGGATGCACACAAAAGACAACCTTCTTAAGGAAATGGAAAAAATCTGCAGGGTGGCAAAGCCAGACCTGAAAATATTTGTTGGAGAGAGCATAACAGGAAACGATATAATAGAGCAGGTGAGAAGCTTTAATGAAATGATTGGCATAGATGGCATAATACTCACAAAAACAGATGTGGATGAAAAAGGAGGGGCTGCAATCTCTGTCGGATATGTCACGCAAAAGCCAATCCTTTTCCTGGGCACGGGGCAAAAATATGAAGATTTGGAAAAATTCAGCAGAGAAAAAATCATAAAGGGGCTGGGATTTTAAACATAAGTATAAACTAAAGAAAATTTAAATGGAAATAAAATTCTTGCAGAAAAGAAAGAAGATTATTGCAATAGAAAATGGAAAACTAATTGGGCATGTCAGGTTCAATTATCCAAATGACCATTCCAATAGAAGGAACATTAATATTGATGACATATATGTAAAGCCAGAGCACAGAAGAAATGGCATAGCAACACAAATGATACAGGCATTTTTAGAAAATTTCAAAGGCAAAATTGTGTGGGCTAGCTTATGGACAAATGAAGAAATGGAAGCAAACAAAACTTATGGATTATACAAAAAGCTTGGCTTTGAAGAATTGGCGCATCAGCC
>CAYMCA010000009.1:0-27474 GCA_964388875.1 Candidatus Woesearchaeota archaeon | reverse complement strand
GCCTATCTCCCTGTTGAATGTGTCTATCAGGACAATTCTTGGCACTGCCTCGCCTATATTTTTATCAAAGCCCTTTGCTGCCTCAACAGTTGCATTTCCATTAATACTGTTTTCATGCATCCAGGCAGCATAAGCTACAGTCAGTGCATGCGGAATAGTGCCACTGCCTTTTGCACCCCATGCCCTTGCTCCCGCATCAGTTGAAGTTCCCTTGAAACCCTCTTCCTTGCATATTCCTGCTATCTCCTCATCTAAAGAATAATGAAAATGCCTTGCCCCGAAATAAAAGACAACCTTGCCATGCGCTGCATTTATAATAGCCCTTGCTTTTTCCCTGACTTCATTCAGCTCAATTTTTCCTGTCAAGCCGCCGGAAATCATGCCCAAATATCCTGTTTCCAATTCAACCAAATCCTGCACTCTTCCTTCAAGCTTAATCAAAGGCTCGCAGGGCTCATATAGCTCTCCATCTTTCAGGGCATACACCTTTGCTTTGTTTCCTGCAGCATCTTTTATGAATCTTACAGCCTCATCCACCCCTTTTGCTGTATTGCCCTTTCTTGCAAAACACTGGTATCTTACAATGGGGTTTATGCCCTCTGCCTCAAGTATCTGCCTTGTCCTTGAAAAATACTTGTCAGTGTATTCCCTGTATTGTTCAGCAATGTTTATCTGTCCCATTTTATTATTTATCTTATTGTATTATTTACAATAAGATATAGTATATATTACACTATTTAAGCATTGTGGTGATGCAGCACACATATATCATGCGAAGGCAGTTCAGGTTTATATAACACTACAAAATATATTTTGCAGTATATACATTACAGCAAAAAAAAAAATAATTTGCAAAAAAATTTATGGGCAGTGGCACATCTTTTGTTAAGCAAAGAGAGCCCTTTTACTGAATACATAAAAGGGCTCTCCTCTGTTGCTTGCTTTAGTTGGCTCCAAACCCGCCAAGCGCAGTCTGGCTGAATGTTTTTGCGCTCTGGCTTGCGCGGACAGCGCTCTGCGAAAATACCCTGAATGCCTTGCGTATCTCGCTCTGGGTTTTATCCGGTGTCAGAATCCATTCATCGCGAATTCCCATGCTCTTAAAAACATCATGGAAATCAGTTGAGCCGTCATCAATGCCCATTGCAGCAATAATGTGTGTCTCCTGCATCAGCATGTCCTTGACAAGGTTTGCGCAGTCTTTTGCATTGTTGCGGACAGAGCTTTCGTCATGCCCGTCTGTGACAAGAAGAGTTACTGCGCGGACAGGCACGCCATTTTCAACAAACTCCTGCTGCTTTGCAAGCACTGTTCCTAATACAACCATTGTTTGGTCATAAAGAGGCGTGCCTTCATTAGGGTCATAGTTGTGCGTGTCCATCTGAACTGTCTGTGACAGCAAGTTGTAGGGATACAGCACAAAGCCATTAAGGTATCTTGTGTGAATAAGAATATTCTTATTCTGCTTAGACGCGAGAAGAGACTCTACCACAAGATTGTGTCCATCACGAACCGCCTGGCTGTTACCAGCAAAACGGATTGAGCCGGAATCGTCCATCATCATTGTTACAAGCACAACCTCACTGGCTTGCATTTGGTCAGCTGGCAAACCTAAGGCAGCCTGTATCTGCTCGCCTATGTCAGTCACTATCAAAGACTGAGCTGATGCCTTTGAAAGAATGCCGCCCTGCTGTGCTGTTTTAATCAGCTCCTTAACATTTGCGCCTTTGCTCATTTTAACCTCCTTTTTTATTAGGAAGATGCCATGCCGCAGACATCAAGCATGCATGGCATCTTCAGTTTTTTTCACAACATAACTTCTACAGCCCGATTCCCGGCCAATCCTCTATAGGAGTGGCTGTGTTTACCACACGCATTCCTGCATCAGCGAACCGCTTGAATGCTGCATCTGCCTGGTCAGTGTAGTCAATTACACCAGGAACAACAACAGGAGATGTGCAGTCCTCAAGAAGATAAACCTTTTTTGCCAGCGAGGCGTCCTGTGCCAGAATTTCCGCTAGCAGGTCATCAATGGTCCATGCAACACAGTGGCTTTTGGCTTGCCCTGCAATCACAATTGCGTCAAACTTAAGAAGCTTCTCAATAAATCTGGCATTCTTCTGCGCAATCGGATTTCCATCTGCTCCTGTGATGACCTCTGGCTTAATAACAGAATAGTTTTCTGTTAAAGGGTTGCCTCCTTTAATCTCAAACCCTGTCTGGCTATTGCGCGCTATGTTGTGGAAGAAGATTGCCTCTTCCACTGCTGAAACAAGCGCGTGGCCTATTCCACCAAGCATTGCATGATATGGCCATACTGTAAGAGAATATTTTCCGCCGTCGCTTAACTTCTGCGCGTAGTGCAGCGCATGATTCTGAAGGCCTGCATAATTCCCCTTTGCCACGCTGTAGGCAACAGCAGGATTTATCCTCCATGCACCATTCTTAACATCATCAAGGGATATGGGGGTGTATGGCTGCGGATGTTCGCCTTTTTCATTGACCCAAAATATGGTGTGAAAGATTTGCATAGCTGTGTGCGTGTCCATTGTTGGGTCAATTTCAGTTATAACCTCCAGATTGCGATAGATAAACTCGCAAAGCCTGACATTGTCTTCAACAGCGCCCTTTCCTGAACGCCCTCCAACAAACAGCTCAAACCCCTGAATGCAGAATGTGTTTTGGCAGTCAATTGGCATTAAGCATATGCGAGGGCTGTCTGTGGCAGCTGGTTTAAGCCCGTGCCTGATTCTCCATTCATTGGCTTTATCAGCCAGTTCTTGATATTTCACTCGCCAAACCTCTCCGACTTTGGCGGGAGCAAAAAATGAAGGTATTGGTCTTGGATTTCTTGCTTTATTAGCCATTTTGTTCCTCCTCTCTTTTTGTTAGTGAATTTATCCAGAAAAACCATTTTCTATTTTTGTGTCCCAGTACATCCCCCCTTTCATGATATGTTATATGCCATGCAGTTAGGCTATCTTCAGCATGCTCACCTCATGTTTGTTGACAACATATAGCCCTTCCTGGCATGCAAACAAGCTGCAGCCGCTATCAACAAATGGCTCTGTGTCAGGAAACTCTTTTGTTTTCCTTATCTGCCCACTGTCAGGCTCCACGCGCACCACTCCGCTATCTGTAGCAGCAAGCAGGAAGTTGCCGGCAGCGCATTTTCCGCGCAGTGTTGAGAGCCATGAGCCATCGCCTTGTTCAGCCTCTGCTGTTGCTTCTATTGAGCCATCTGGAAGAATTATCATGCAGCGATTGATAACCTTCCCCCCTTCTGATGTTGCAATTAAAAACCAGCAGCGATGCTTGGTAAATACTGCAGTAGAGTCTACAAGCTGCCCCCTTATCCTGAGCTTTACACCATCATTAATCCCCTGCCGCTCAGCATCAAAAACAAATGCAACACTAATATTGCTTGCCCGATAGAATCCAAAGCCAAAGCTTGGGCCTGCCCAAAAAAGTGTCTGCCCTGGCAAAACACTGCCGATATAAACTCCCCCGAAGGTGCCGTCACGCATAAGCTGTCCATTCTTTACCCAGTACCTATAGCTTTCATTCGCGTCAAATATTGGCATTGTCCCATAGGAATCAACAACCAGCCTTTCTTCAGGCTTGTTTGGGCTGATGCCTATTACACTGCTGTTTTTGCCAATGAGAGTTGACTGGCCATGCAGCCTGAACCGCATTGCTTGCTCAATATCACCTGAAGCTATTTCAGCCCCATTTTCGCGCCTGAACTTTCCGTTTTCATGATACAGCCAAAGCAGCTTATCCCCCTGGCATGTTGCATACAAAATAATCCCTCCTGTGTTGAATATTCTGGTTGCAAGGACCTTTCCCCTGACCCTTGTCACCTCCTTTATTGCAGCAGGAGCAGCCTGTGCGCATTCAGGGCATACATTGCGCGCGTGCTCCATGCCGCATGCTGTGCATTTAGTCCACCTCAATTTTTCAATCAGTGCCAGTGGAAACTCTCCGCGCCTGTCTTTTTCAAATACAAGATGAAAATGCTGCAGCAAGTCATCTGGCAGGACTTTGTAATGCACAGCTGGCTTTGGGTACCTGACCTCTGGGTGAAATATTGTTATGCGGTGCAATGGCCTGGCATCGTGTGGAATGCGCCTGGCAGGATTCTTTGGAATGTATATCCCTCCATACGGGCTGGCAAAAAGGAGGCATTGAACAAGCATCACTGTAAATGCATACCAGTCTGAGCCAGCATTATGCGGATTGATTAGCATTGGAGATGTTAGCTTCTTGTCACAAAGAAGAGGGTCAACAAATCTTGCAGTGAAGAGCTTGCATAAAAACCTGCCAAACTGAAAGCTGTCGGCGTCTATAAAATAAGCCTCTGTGCCGCGGATAAGCACATTGAGGTCATTAAAATCGCCAATCACAACGCCTGCTTTGTGCGTGCTGGCAACAGTTGCGTGCATGCCCCTGAATATCAGAGATACATCATTGCTTTGCACAGCCTGCCTGAATGTCCTGTCAGTGTATTGCAGCAATACCTCCGCGCCATTGAGAAACTTCATTGTGTAGCCCAGAATCTTCTTGTTTCCCTGGTCAGTGGCAAGCTCCTGCGGCGTTATGATATAGGCAGGCATATTGCGCGGAAATGCTGGTAATTTTTCCTGATGCTCAGCAATGCGCACCCTTGCCCCTTCTTCTTCATCAGGAAGGCCTTGGTAATCCGGGTGCTCTGGCGGCTTGAACAGCTTTAGCACCATCCCGCTTCCTATGTCAAATATATCTGCCTCATTTCCCTTGCCGATTGATTTTGCAGGGTCAACATAAACTCTTCTGCCTTTCAGGTAGATGTTCATTCTTCACCCCCTTTCTTTTTTGGCAGTTATTATGTGCTGTTTTTCTTCCGAATGACAATAAGTGTTGTGTCATCAGAAAGCAGCCCATGCTCCTTAATCAACTCTTGTTTTTCTTCATCCATCATTGTGCACTCGCGATTTGTCAGCGCAAGTTTTCTCCGGGCCATGTCTTGGTTTTTAAAATAGCAGTCCTGTTCCCAGAATTGTTCTATTGAGCCAACCATTTCATTCTTTCCAGGCATCTTCAGCTCAGCTGAGCTTATTATATCAGCCACTCCATCTGTTCCTATCAGAATTGAGGCAATTTTCTGGCTTTCAGGGATGTGCTGTACCTGAAACTTTAGTGCATCAGGGCAGGGTTTGGTTAGTGAGGCTTCAATCAATCCATAGGCAAGATATGGCGGCTCATTGTCAGGGAACGGTCCTATAGAATTAATCCTGCCATTCGCAATAAGCACACCATCACCAATGGAAAAAAATGAAACTCCGAAGCGGGTAATCAGCGCGCCAACAACTGTAAAAAGAAAATACTTGCTGACTGTTTCTGAAAGCTCGCCCCCCATTGCATTTGCAAGGATGCGCAATTGGGATAGTACATCATGCCTTATCTGCTCCCAGAAATTCTCAGATAACAAGCGGTTTTGAAACCCGCGCTTAACAGCTTTGGCTGCATAATCCATGGCATAATTTGCAATAAGCGCAGCGCCAATCTTGGCACCAACCTCGCTGTGCTTGCTGCTTCCGCATCCGTCGCAAACAACTGCTGCAATGGCATCTTCTGTTTCAAGCCAGGAATATGCATCCTGATTATTCCTGCCTGCAAGCACATGCTCTCTGCCAGCAACAGACCCTCCGGCTATCTCAAACTCTTTCATCACATTTCTCCTTTCTTTTTTGGGTTTTCCAGGGTTTTCCACGCAAGAAAAATAATATGCATAGCATAATTTTGTGTAATTATGCTGATTATAGCAAAGGACACTCATAATTCACCAAAAAAGTGCCTTTGATATATAGGAAATGACATAAAAATTGTTGAAAAACTAATGTCATTTGCTATAGTTATTTTTTAGAAGACTCTCTATATCTTTTAATTATATGCGCTTAGTTCATACTCTTTTAGTGCCTTTTTCTCCTTAAGGCTTTCTCAAAAATCCTTTTTATAAGCTATTACCCGCTTTGTTTCCTTTATGTTTTTTGTTTCTTGATGTCCCTTGGTGTTTTGTGAAATCAAATGGTGTTGCTTTGTGTTATGTTGGTTGTTGTGTTGTCTTTGTTCTGTGTTTTTGGTTGTCTGTGCTGCGGTTTAAATTTTTATTTTTTATTTGATTAAGTGAAAGTAATATCGCCCCCATATTATTGTATTATTTACAATAAGATATAGTATTTATTACACTATTTAAGCATTATGGCGGTGAAAGACACATATAGTATCTGATACACTAAGCAGAAGGATATCCGAAGATTAATGAAGATTTTTGGCACACTAACAAAGAAAAAATTATGCGCTGTTTGCTGGAAAATATGTGATTTTATAGCTTTTGGAGAAGTTTACATTCCTATATTCCAGAAACATAAGGCTTTCTGTCCCTGCTTATTATTGTCAAGCCAAGATAATTCTTGTTGTCCATTTGCGGGAAATCCTCCCTGAAATGGCATGCCCTGCTTTCTTTTCTTGCAAGCGCGCTTTCCAGGATTATAAGCGCAGCATCTTCTATATTCTTGACTTCCAAAAGATCCTTGTTGACTTTGTAAGTCCACTAAAAATCATTTATGTCTTTTTTAACTGCCAGCAATACCTCTCTTGCAGCAACCAGCCTTTCCCTGTTTCTTGATATTCCACACAGGGATGTCATGGTTCTTCTTATAATCTCCCAGTAATATTGTATTGTTGCCTTGTCCTTAATCTCTCTTGCTTTCCCGACATTCCAGCCAGGGGCATCTGGATTTTTTTTATTTTTCTGTGCTAAAAAATGCCTGGCAGCAAGCCTTCCGAATAAGATGCACTCTGGAGCTGAATTGCTTGCAAGCCGTGTTGCTCCATGCAACCCCGTATATGACACCTCGCCTATTGCATAAAGCCCTTTGATGGCAGTCTCGCTGTCTTTTCCCACCAAAACCCCTCCGTTTGAATAATGCTCTGCATATACAACAGGAACAGGCTCTTTTGTTATATCTACGCCCTTGCTCAGGCAGAATTCATAAGAATTCTTAAAGTCATTTTTTAGCCTTTCCTTGTCTATTGCTGTGCAGTCAAGCCACACATTCTGCAGCCCATTCTTTCTCATCTCAATGTCCTCTGCCTTTGTCACAACATCCCTTGTTGCCTTTGAGCCCAGGGCATCATACTTTAAGACAAAATCCTCTTTGGAATCTTTATGCAATTTTAATATTGCGCCCGCGCCCCTTAATGCCTCTGTAAGCAAAAATCTTCTTTCAGTTTCATTAACAGCAGATGGGTCATAGAACACAGTCGGATGGAACTGCACAAACTCCATATTTGCCAGAGGCAAGCCTGCCCTGTAACACATTGCAAATCCATCCCCTGTTGCAACATCCTGGTTTGATGTGTACATAAAGACTTTTCCCAAGCCGCCTGTTGCTATAAATATCCCGCTGCACTCTATTGTTTTAATTGAATTATCTTCTATATCATGCACATAAAGCCCAATGCATGAATCTTTTTCAGATTTATTCTTTAAGAGCTTGTTGAGTGTTATAATGTCAATGGCAATATGCTCCTCGCAAACAATTATGTTGCGGTGTTTTTTTACAAGCCCTGTCAGAATGTTCATAATTGCATTTCCTGTTGTGTCTTTTACATGAAATATCCGGTTTGCAGAATGCCCGCCTTCCCTGTGCAGGTCATAATCCCCGCTTTTGTTTTTGTCAAATTTTACGCCTTTTTTCTCAAGCCATTTTATCACATCTGGAAAAAAATGCTCTGAGCAGAATCTCACAATATCCTTGTTGTTAAGATTTTTTCCTGCATTTAATGTGTCTTTTATATGCGAATCAAAAGAATCCCCTAAAGCAGGCTTTCCATTAACTGTTGCAACTGCTGTCAGTCCCCCTGCAGTCAGGTAGCTGTTGCAGTCCTCAAACCTGCCCTTGACAAACAGCATAACCTTTTTGCCTGCATCTGCCAGCTCCAGCGCTGTTGTGCAGCCTGCAAATCCGCCGCCTATTACTGCGCAGTTTGTTTTGATTATTTTTGTCATGTTAAGCTACAGCAATATTGCCCCCCCATACTCCCAATTCCATCTTAGGCGCCCATCTGGAAAGAAAATCAAGGTTCTTATCTCATCTGATTTTGGCTGGACCATTTCACAATCTGTAAGGCAGATATTTTGCCCATCAAGCTCGTAGATTACTGCTCCATGAGAAAGAGTCATTAATTTTCTTGCATTTTTGTCCATGTAATCTTTGATAACTTTTATTTCTGAATTTATAAGGGCATGCTGCCTGCACCACTCTTCAATATCCTTATTTTCCGAGTGCTCAACCAATCCAAGTTTTCTTATTGTAAGCTGCTCAACAGAGTTGTTCTTTGCAAATTCTGCAAGTTTCTTTATCTCTTTTGGAGAGTCAATAAATCCTTTCACCAAGACGCAGCTTAATCTCACAGAAAAATTTAAGTCATGAAGATTTTTTATTATTTCTTCCAAATCAATATATTCTTTGTTAGGCGTAAAAATCTCCCCATTTTTTTCCCTTTTATAGTGGGCTATTGAAATAGCTATTGTGTTCAAGCCAAGAGCATACCATTTCTTAAGATATTTTTCAAATCCCTTTTTTTCAAAAGACAGTGCATTTGTCTGCAGCTCAATTAAAGGAAAATCAAATTTTCTTATATGTGATAGGTATTCTGTAATCTGATGGGGGTAGAGCGTGGTTTCTCCTTTTCCAGTGATTAGCACAGTGGACACATTATTTACCTGTGAAAGCCTGCAAGCCTTATGAAAATTTCTCCAGTTTATTTTCTGCTCTTTAAAGCCGATTCTTTTCTTGCCAGTCATCTTTGATATGCAATAAGGGCAGCTGGCATTGCAAGCGCCTGTTCCTGCTAATATGCTAAATGTCTGTATTTTCATTTTGTCATGTTATTTTTTTGATGTTTACAACCTCAAGGCTTATGTCAAGCGCTTTTGCAGAATGTGTTAAAGCGCCGATTGAGACAAAATCAACATTGGTTTTTGCAATAGATTTTATGCTATTGAGGCTTACTCCTCCGGAAACCTCAAGCTTAACCTTTCCCTTAGCAAGCCTAACGCTTTCTTTTATATTTTTTATGCCCATATTATCCAATAGCAACCTGTCAACGCCGGCATTTAAAGCTTCCCTAACTTCCTCGGGGTTTTTAACCTCTACCTCTATGCTCTTTCCAGAATGCCTTGCTTTTTTAACTGCCTCTGTTATGCTTCCGGCTGCCTCTATATGGTTGTCCTTAATCAAGACAGCATCATACAATCCAAAGCGGTGGTTTTTTCCACCTCCAATCTTAACAGCATATTTTTCCAGCTCCCTTAACAAGGGCGTTGTCTTTCTTGTGTCAAGTATTTTCATGCCTTTTGCTTTTCCAGCTCCTGCCAGCTTAACAAATCTTGCTGTAAGCGTGGCTATTCCGCTCAGCCTCTGCAGAAAATTCAGGGCAACCCTTTCGCCAGCCAAAATTGCCCGGGCATTTCCTTTTAGCTCTGCAATAACCTGAAATTCTTTAACCTTTTTCCCGTCCTTTGCTTTTCTAATAAATAAGATATTTCTGTCAAGCTCTCTGAACACCTGTTCTGCAATGCCAAGCCCGGCAATTATGCCATCTTGTTTTGCAACAATCTCAGCCATAATAACAGCAGATTTAGGAATTATTGAATTGGTTGTTATATCTCCCTTGCCAATATCCTCTTTCAGGACCTGTTTTATTATCTCATGAATTTTCATTTTAACCTAGATTTGTTTTTGCTTTATTTAATCTTCAGCATTCTGTCAAGCGCCCGCTTGGCTTTAATCCTGACTTTTTTTGCTACCTTTATCTCGTTTGTTTCGTTTTTCAGGCATTCATAGATATTCTGCAGGTTGTTTTTCTTTTGCTGTATGCACACAAGCCCTGGCGTGTAAAATTTCTTGTTTGGCACCTCAATCTTTAGCCTTTCTGCCATCCCTGTTTCTGTCAGGACTACAAACTCCTTTAAGTGTGACTTTTTGGCAAACTCTATCATCTGCGATGTAGAGCATATGATATGTGATTCATCTATAACCTCTCTTGGGCATTCTGGATGGGCCATAACAATTGCATGAGGATGGAGTTTTTTTGCCTTTTTAGCCTGCTCTGCAAGAAATCTTGCATGGACATAGCAAAACCCCTTCCATGGAATTATTTTCTTGTCTGTGAACCTTGAAACATAGCCTGCAAGGTTTTTGTCAGGCGCAAATAATATATTTTTCTGCTTCAGCGAGTTTACAACCCTGACAGCATTTGATGATGTGCAGCATATATCACAAACTGCCTTTACCTCTGCTGTCGTGTTAATATAGCAAACAGCAGCTACATTATTCTTTCCATATCTTTTTTGAAGCCTGCTTTTTTCCTTCACCAATGCCTCTGCAGTTACCATTGCTGCCATGGGGCAGTTTGCCTCAAATGTCGGCAGCAGCACTTTTTTCTTGGGATTGAGTATCTTTGCTGACTCTGCCATGAAGTCAACTCCGCAGAAAACAATAATCCTTGCTTTTGTTTCAGCCGCTTTCCTGCTCAATTCAAGTGAATCCCCCACAAAATCTGCAACCTTGTAGATTTCCGGGCGCTGGTAGTTATGAACAAGCAGGACAGCATTCTTTTTCTTTTTCAGCCTGTTTATTTTCTTTATCAGCTTTTGCTCGTTCATTTTCTTTCTTTAATCTGCTAGTATTTATATTTTGTTTAGTGCTTTCCTTTACTTATTGTATAATATACACTATTTAAATGTTTCGGTATGCCCGAAACATTTATGCTTAGAGGCAAAACAAAGAATATTAAAACTCTCCGAGCTTTTTCTGCCTTTTGCCGTCGGCAATCTCTTTTATGTTTATGTTAAAAACCTCAAGTATATTCTCAACAGCAGGCAGAATCTGGTGTTCAAGATAGTATTTTATGTTATACTCTCCTTTTTCATCCGGCAGCTTGACTTTATCTCTCACCAGTGATTTTTTCTCGCGGGTTTCTGCAATAAAATACTCAACAAGCATGCCTATGTCAACAGGCAGCCCTTTTTCTTTCATTTTTTGGGCTGCAATTACATGGGGCGTTATTGACTTGTACTCTGAAAGCGGCTTTTTCAGCTGCGTTCTTATCATTATGCTGCTCTTGTCTATTTTTCTCTCCTTAATCTCCTTTATTGCATTTTTAACAATCTCAAGCGCAGAGCTTTCATTTCCATCCTGCAAAATCTTCTGCAGGATTTTGTTCTGCAGCTCGCGGGCAAGTGTGCACCAGTCCCTTCTTACTGTCTCAAATCCCCTGATTTTTACCTTGCCTTCATGATTAATCAGGGCATACTTCTTTTTCGCGCCAAACTCGCCTGTTCTCTTTGCCACCCACAGCCCTCTCTTGTAAAAATCCTCAAGCTCAAGCTCCATTATGCCCGGTAGTTTAGAGTTTAATTTCTCAAGAAACTTTAAGGTTTCCTGCTTGCCTTTATTTTGCAATAGAAAACTAACACCATCTGTGTCTGCGTAAATTACTTTGTAATCTTCTTCGTTTATCTTTTCTATTGTTTCTTTGATGAATTTTCTTGCCAACGCAGCAGTTGATGCAGCTGCCTCAACACAATAGTATCTTGCTCCGAAAAATCCAAGATAGCCATAAGAGGCATTTGCTAGCAGCTTGTAGGCATTGCTTCTTACCTTTGTCAGCGCATTTTCATTTTTCTTGTACTCCTGCTTGTATTTCTTCCTCTTTTCAATTATCTCAGATAACATCAATGGAAAAAATCCCTGCTTATTGCTGAAATAAACCTTCTCTTTGTCCAACTCAACCTCAAATGCATCTTTTTCTTTCCTTTCCAGAAATGTTGATTTTGAAAGATTATGAGTTACAATAACAGAAGCATACATGCTTGTAAAGTCAAACACAGCAAGGTTTTCATACAGGGCTGCCTGCGGCTGGAAGACAAATGCACCCTCATACTTCTCCCTGTTTCTTCTTTCCTCTATCTCATTATGCAGGGGCCTTTTCTCCGCTATCTCATTAAACTTATTCAGGTTGTGCAGGATATAGTTCTCAACCATCTGCGACATGCTGTCCCTTGCTATCTCAAACAATGGCTCTTGTATTATCCTGCTGAACTCTGCTATATCCGGCCAGATTTTTTCTGCAAGCCTGTATGTCAGCACAGAATCCTGAAGATTATACTCAAAATATGCCTGCCATTCATCCTGCTTCATTTGCTTTGAATTTTTATGCTCAAACTCCTTTTTGCCCTCCCCAAGCAGCTCAGATGCAACCTCATTCAGCCCCAATGTTTCAGACTGGAGATATTGCGAGTAGGCTGTCCCTATAAAGCGAAATAAATCAACATGAATAATTCCAGATATGCTGGCAGACGGAATCCTTCCCCTTGCAAATGATGGCTGCGAGCTGTCTGTTCCCAGCGCAAGCTTAACCTTGTTTTTTTCTGCCCTTGCTTTCAAATACGGAAGGTCAAAGCCGTCTGAAAAATAGCCTGTAAGAATATCTGGATTTTCTGCCTTGACATACTTTACAAATGCCTCAAGCATGTCTGCCTCATCATTAAAGCATTCTACATAGCCAAGCTTGTGAGGGCATTTCTTCCATGTCAGAACTTTTTTAATATTCTTTCCAACAAGAGAAATCATTAAAATCTCGCCCTGCCCTATCTCAAGCTCATCTGCCTCTATGTCAAAGGCAAGGATTTTTGGCTCAAATCTTATATTTTTGTTTTTTGCGCTTTCAGCTTCATCTATTTTTTTTATGCTCTCTGCCTTTATGCATAAATCAACATCCATTGCAGAGTCTATCCCGCCAAACTCGCTTGAGTTGTTTAAAAGCTCGCCAGAAACCTTATGCCACTGCAGGGGTTTTACATTCTTCTCTATTATGTATTTTGTTATAATATTTAAATCATACTCCCTTCTTGCCTCTATCTCTGGAAAATCAAGATTATCTGCGACAGGATGCGCATCCTTGTAGTTTGTTATAAAGATTTTTACTGCCTTGACTGGCTTGCCAAGAAAATTCTTTTCGCAAAGCTCTGTCTTTTCAACCTTTGTTGCCCGCAGATTGCCCTCAATCTTAATCTTTTCAATCTTTTTTCTTAAATCTTCTGCCTTTTTCTCGCCCGTGCCCTCTTTTAGAATAGCCCACAAATAAGGCTTAAAGCTGTCTATAACACAAACACTTTTGCCTTTGTCATCCCTGCCGATTATTTTTACATAGTTCCTTCCCTGCCAGTCAAAGCTGCCGTAATCAAGAGGGATGAAGGTGATTTCCATAAACAAAAGAAGCCGGCAAGTTATTTAAAACTTGTTGTGCTAAGATGGAAGTTTCATGCCAAGACTAAGCCCCATTTTAGCTAAAACTTCGTTTATTTCAGCTAAAGATTTCTTGCCAAAATTTCTATATTTTAACATCTCTCCTTCAGTTTTTTGCACTAAATCCCTAACAGTTTTAACACGAGCTTCTCTTAGACAATTATGAGACCTAACAGAAAGTTCAAAATCATTTATAGGCATTTCTAACTTCTTTTTTAGTTCTACAAATTCTGGCCTTTCTTCTTCCATTTCTAATCTTGCAACCTCGCCTTTACTAAGAGCATCTATTTTGGTTTCTAACGAATTCACATACTCAAACAATCCTATTAGCAGGCTGTAGCCCAAAGATTTTTCTACAAAGCTAGGAAGATAATAATTTTCTAATTGGTGTCTGTGAGTAACAAATAATCCTTTCAATCTTTCTTTTAAATTAATTGGGCTTACACAACTATCAATTTGTGATTCCCCTAGCTCTAATTCGTTTTCAAGGCTTTTTTTCTTTTGATGTTCTTCTTCTGGCGCTTTTAAATAATCAAGATATCTCAGATAGGTAGCTTCTAACTCTTTTATTTTTTTACTTCGTGTAGGATGCCTAAGTTTTCTTAAAGCCTTTGCTTCTATATGTTTTATACCTTGTCCGGTTAAATTAAATATATTACCAGTTTCCCTTAAGGTATGGGAATAACTATCATCAAGACCAAATCTAAACCTTAAAACTTTTGCTTCCTTTTCATTTAATGTGGACAACACATTATCAAATCTTTTCTTTAAGTCTGAAGGAATTGGTTTATATATCTCCGAGGCTAATTTCTCCGTTAAATTATTTTTTAAGTCTAAAAATAATCTATATTCGCTAACAAATTGATTAGTTAAAATATAATTTGGTAATTCACCTATTATCCTGCCCGCAATATATTCTTCTTTGAATTCCTTTTTTGTTTCTGTTTTCCCACCAAATATTGCCCGGTATAACTTTATATAACCCTCATTAGGCCTTAATGTAATTTCTTTGCCAACAATCCTAACTACTTTTCTGGCAATTGGCGAAAACACTAATTCAGTTATCTTATCTTTTATATAAGGATCAGAACTTGTTTGGTATATTTTATTGGCATTAATAATGCATTTTTTATAATTGTCAATATACTTTACACCTGTTTTTCTCTTTAGGTTTAAAATTGTGGATATACTCACATCAAACTCCTTTGCTAATTGATGCGGGCCAACAAATCTGCCTAAAATACAAACATATTCTTTTTGTTGTTCCGAAAGTTTTGTTTTGTAAGGCATTTTCAGTTTTTGTTATATTTAGCTATCTGATTATGTAAATAATACTCTATTTTTCATATTTATCTTAAAATTTGCAGTTTATAAATTTTTCTATTCCTATGTTACTTATTAGTGGTTACAAATAGAAAGATTTATAAAGCCCTAAAACCTCATATTTTCAACAAAACTATAAGACTAACAAAAAGAAAAATGGTAAAAAAAAGCTTGGATTGGAAGGTTGCTGTAGGGGGGCTGTTAATAATCTCCGCACTAACTGGAATTGCTTTAGGCGTAGGCAGTTGCGCTAAAAGAGAAAATGCAATTAAAAAGGCTGCTTATGAACAGGCATTGAAGAACTATAATCCAAATCATTCAATACTGATGGGCGACGAGGTTAATGGAAAGGTTATAGACACTGTCAGCGAGACTGCTGAGCTAATGCCGGTTTATGCTAATATAAACGGCAGGAAAATAGCTGTGCCTCTTAGAATAAAAACAGAGTATGTAGCCAATCTTAATGGCATCTCCAAAAAGAGCGGCTATACTGTCAAGGAGAAGCAGGCTTTAAATTACTGAAAAAAGAAAATGAGCAAGGAGAATTTAGAAAAAAAAGCTTTGAAAGGATATGGAATTCCTAAAAATCATAAAAGTCCTCTTCCGCCAGAGTATTATGAAGAAATTTTAAAGGAGCATTACAAGTGCGGCATTAATGCTTATGATTTTAGGCAACACGGGGATAAAGGGAAAAGGGCTATTTTAACAAAATGCTGCCCGAATACCAAGCTTGCACCGGAGCCAGAAAAGCTTGCTGCCCAATATCTCCATATTATAGATTCTGCTAAAAAATATATAAAATTAAAAAAACCTATTAAAACTGCTGAAAAATGCATAGCAGAAGAAAAAGGCTTATCTGGAGATGCTTTGTATGGCGCACAGGAGAAAACATCAATGGTTTTGTCTGATTTGCCGCTCAAGGCACTAAGAATTCTCAGTTTAAGGTATGGCAGAGAGTCGATGGGTGGATTTTATAGAGAATAAAACTTTAAATATTGCTTTTTCCTTTCTTTATTCATGGGCTTGCAGATAGGTGATATTGTGCCGAGAGAGGCGATAGAGTTTTCTAAGCTAAAAGGCAAAACCATTGCTGTAGATGCTTATAATACAATATACCAGTTTCTTTCAACAATCAGGCAGCCAGATGGAACTCCATTAATGGACAAGAAAGGCAATATTACCTCGCACCTTTCTGGCTTGTTTTACAGGAATACAAATCTCCTGCTTGAGGGCATCCGACTTATCTATGTTTTTGACGGCAAGCCGCCCGCGCTCAAGTATAGGACAAACCTTGCCCGCTCAGAGGTGAAGGATGAGGCAAGGGAGAGATACAAAGAGGCAGTTAAGAAAGAGGATGTTGAGGAAATGGGCAAATATGCAAGGCAGGTTGTGCATGTGACAAAAGAGATTGTTGGCGAGAGCAAGGAGCTGCTTGAGGCAATGGGCATTGCTGTTGTTCAGGCGCCTGGCGAGGCAGAGGCGCAGGCAGCTTATATGGCTAAAACAGACAGGGGCATTTATGCTGTTGGCTCACAGGATTATGATTCATTATCATTTGGCGCTCCAAGACTGATTCAGAACCTGACAATGTCCCGGAGAAGAAAGCTTGCGTCAGGCAGCTATGTTTTTATCTCGCCAGAGCTTGTTGAGCTTGAAAAGGTGCTGAATAGCCTGCAGATAAATCACGAGCAGCTTATAAGCCTTGGAATTTTATCAGGAACAGATTATAATCCTAGAGGAATAAAAGGCATCGGCCCAAAAAAAGCCCTGCAGCTTGTAATGCAGTATAAATACCCTGCAGCAATCTTTGAATCTGTCAGGGAAAGGATACAAGCGCAGGAGCAGGAAGGAAGGGGCTTTGATTGGCAGGAGGTTTTTCAGCTGTTCAAAAAGCCGGATGTTGACGCCAATGCTAAGGTTGAATTTCCAAAAATAAATGAAACTAAAGTCAAGGATATCCTGCTAAGGCATGATTTTTCAGAAGACAGGATTGAGAACCAGCTGGCTAAATTAAGGGATATCAAGGAGCAGGCAAAGCAGAAGAAGCTGTTTTAAAAATAACCAAAATTCCTATTAATTTAAGTCAGATGTCTTAACATAATTAAGATAAATGTCTTAAAGAAAAATAGAAATATTTATAAAGTCAAATGTCTTAATATAATAAAGTCAAATGTCTTAAGATGGAAAGCAAAAATAAGGGTGTTATCAATGAAGTTTTAGATGAGATAGAAACTGCTTTAAAAGACCCAAGAGGAATTGTAGTCCATCAAAGAAGACTTGCTTTTGTTTTGTCTTTGGGGGCTATAAGCTTGATAGAAAATTACTTAAACAAGCTTAATATCCTTAAAAGCGGGGCCAAAATAAATCATTTATGGTTAAAAAAGAAAAAAGAGAACGCTAAGAAATTAATTTCTAATCAGATAACCTGCCCTATTACAAATGTAAATTATATTGACGAATTCTTAGAAATTATTTATGAGATAGAAAAAGAAAGAAATGAGTTAGCGTATGGAAAGCAGGCTTCTGAAAGCATACTTAAAGAAAAGATAAATTTATTTCTTGAATTAAAAAGGAAGGTTGAAAATGTTTAAAGCATATGCCAGCTATTTTGTATCTTATTTATTAATGAACATTAAAGATGCTTCAATTATGGATAAAGCTATTCTTTTTGGCTCTGCGGCAAAAGAAGAAGCTTCAAAAGACAGTGATATAGACATATTCATAGACTTAAAAAAAGATAATAAAAAACTGCATATATCAATTGAAAAGATCTTAGAAGATTTTTATAAAAGCAGAGAGGCTTTGCTTTTCAAAGCTAAAGGCATAGACAACAAGATTAATCTTATAATAGGCAAACTTGATGAATGGAAAAATATTAAAAAAAGTATAGAAAGCGAAGGGATATTGCTTTATGGAAAATATATTTCGACAGAGAATAACGGAAAAAAATATGTTGTCATATTTTGGAATAAGATAGAGAAAAACAGAGGCGCATTTTTGAATAAGATTTATGGTTTTAGGGTAAGAGACAAGATTTATAAAGGGCTTATCGAGAATTTTAAAGGAATGAGGCTTGGAAAAAGTAGCATAATGGTGCCAATTGAGCATAGGCAGGAAATTCTGGGCTTAATTAAAAAATACAAGGTTAATGCAAAAATTATTGATATCTATAGATAATTACTATCTTGAAAAAAATAAAATGCGCAGTTTTGACGTCATAGGAAATATAGCAGTCCTGAAGCAGGAAAAGGGAAACAGGAAAAGGGCAGAGAGGATTCTGAAGCAGAACAAGAATATTCGGACAGTTGTTGAAAAAACTGAGAGGGTTAAGGGCAGGCTGCGCACCCTGAAGACAAGATATCTTTCAGGCGAGAAGACAAAAGAGGCGTTGCATAAGGAAAATAACTGCATTTTCAGGCTGAACATAGACACATGCTATTTTTCCCCGCGCTTAAGCAGCGAGAGGGCAAGGGTTGCAGAGAAAATCAGAAAGATAAAAGACATAAGGAAAAAAGATGTTTTGATTATGTTTGCAGGTGTTGGGCCTTTTCCTATTGTTATAGCGAAGATTGCAAAGCCAAAGAAGATTGTTGCTATTGAATTAGGCAGGGAATGCTGCAGGTATGCAAATATAAATGTAAAGTTGAATAAGCTGAAGAATACAGAAATAATGCAGGGAGATGCCAAGAAGATTATTCCAAAGTTGAAAAGAAAGAAGCAGATGTTTGGCATTATTGTCATGCCCCGCCCGCAGCTGAAAGAAACATTCCTGAAAGAGGCATTGTCTGTTTCAAAGAAAGGCGCAATAATATTTTATTATGATTTCTGCAAAGAGGATAATGTTTCAGGCATGCTGGAAAAGATAAAGAAGGAAGCAAGAAAATCCAGGAAAAAGATAAAAATCTCAAATATAAGAAAAGCAGGCGACATCGCGCCTTACAAATACAGGTATTGCGTTGAGATGAAGGTGATTTAGACTTCAAAAATGCTCAAGAACATTCGGTTCTCGGCATGCATTATGTCAATTATTAGAACTCTCTGCAATCAAGAATTAATTTTTTGACAGAGAATAGAACGATTACGCCTGTAATGGATAACTGGATTAATGGGGTCAATCCTATTCCTAATATAGTGGGCATATACTCATTGTATGACCATAAATTTAGCATTAATGCGCGAATCTCTATAGCAATAGCAAATATTAACCCAAGCAAGATAAAGACAAGATAATCATTTTTTCTAATTGAAAATGCCCATTCGATTTTCTTTCTGAAAAAAGAGTTTATTAAAAATATAATGGATATAATGAATGCATCGCCTAATGTAGCTTTTAAGATTTTTGGGATGTAAAAATAAACATCGTTACTTAATGGAAATTGGCTCCAGTTGTAAAGCAGGCTATGGATGACTTCCCAAAAAAGATTTATTAAGTAGGAAAAAATAAAAACAATAAAGATTATATGATAAATGCTCAATTTTCTTTTTTTCATAAATAATTAAGAAATTATAGATTTATAATATTTTCCCTTTATCCAAGTTTTGACAGTTCTAATATTTTCCTTTTACCTTGCCTGAGACATATTTTATAATCTGCCCTGCAGTTGTCAGCTTCTGTGCGTCATCTGGAATTTCTATGCCATACTTTTCTTCCAGCTTCATGATAACCTCAACAGCATCCAAAGAGCCAGCTTCTAAAACATGCTATTTTAGCTTGCTATGTTTGCTTGCTTTGCTGCTTCGCCTATATAATCTTCCTCGGAAGTATGTTCTGGCGCATTTTTTCAGTTTTTGTTTTTTGGAAATGCGCGGGGGAAAAATCTGAAAAAGGCTTTTTATTTTTGGATGTGTCATCTGCTTTTGTTTCCAGATTTGTAGCAGTGCTGATTTTATCAATAGGAACAAGCTGATCTCCATCTACAATATACATAACTGCCTTCTCAAGAAATGCCCTGCATTCCAGCTTTCTGATGCATTTCTGCCATAATTTTTCATAGCCCTCTTTTAAGGCATCTTCAAGCTGCTGTGAAGGAAACCCATATTCTCTGATATGCTCCCTGGCTACGCTCTCAAATTTAATTATTCTTTTTGCCTTTATGTAGGATATTCTTCCCTGCCTTATTGATTCAGTGCACGAATTAAATTCCTGCCTTGCAGCTTCTTTCGCTTCCTGCCCTGATTCATATGTTATGATTGCCATGATAATATTAATATAATAATAATTTAAAATGTTAAGATAAAGCTAATAAATGCCATACTTTTTCAGAAGTTGTTTAGCTTCACGAAATTCCCTGCTAAAAGCCTTTAGCCAATTGTCGCTATAAAAAGATGTTAAAAGTGATAATGGGACTTCACTTACAACTTCAGCATCATAATCTAATTCTCCACATAGAATATCTGAATATCCATTAAATATGCGTTTTGGTTTATAGAAAAACTTGGCTTTAGTATCAGGGCTTTGCCTGTCACATACCAACACCCCCATCATAATATCTCCAAGTTCATTCCCAATAGTTCCATGATTTGAGGATTGCGGAGAATTCCTATTCTTTACAAATGCGACAAATTCATGTCTTCCACATGAGATATAATCGCCAAGGGTTTTATTCTTTCTTTCTGCATTTTTCATTAAGAACAGCGCTGAAACTCATTTTTATTCTTTTTGATAAATAGAAATATAGTTTAGATAGCATATTTTGCATTTACACTCTCTTCTCAACCTTCACAGCAGTCGGCGCCTCGCCGCCGTGCCATGTGAAGCGCGGGCGGACGCGCATAGGGTATATTCTTTCAGAATTATCATCAAGAAGTATGGCGCTTCCTTTCAGGGATGGAAGGTCATCAAGGTTCTTTTTTATGCTTTCAAGGACATAGGTTTGCATTATCTCATTTAGCGCAGAGATGTCCTGCTTTGATGTTACCCTGTGGGAAATGACAATATCAGACTGCGTCATGACATCATTATGTATCTGCCCTGGCTGCTGGGTTGCCAGCACCAGTGAGATGCCCGGCTGCCTCCCCTCTCTTAACACCTGTATCAGGGCATCTGTTGCAGGCGTTTTGCCTTCTTTTGTCAGAAACTCATGCGCCTCATCTATGAACAGCCATACAAGAGGCATTTCTCTTTCCTGGCTGAACGCAAGGTAGTCGCTCCCATGCTGAACCGCCTGTATCTCCTCGCTCTTTCTTGCTATCATCCTCTCATTGAAAAGTTTTTTTGTTATCAATCCTATGACAAGCGCTCTTACATTGAATGTGCCGACAGAGCTGTACATGCTTAAGTCCAGGATGCTTGTTCTACCCGCTTTAATCAGTTCGCTTATTTGGGTTCCTTCTTCCCCCCTATTTGCGAAAACTCCCCATGTTTCAGCTGCCTCAAAAAGCGCAGCAGCTGCATTTTTATTTTTTTCGTCAGCTTCCTGCATCCTTATTTCATTGATTATGCTTGTAAGGTCAAACTCATCCCCTACGCTTTTCAGCCTTGCTATTGCCCTTTCTATGATTATTGCCGCAGGATTTATTATGTTTAGGTTAAACAAGACAATCCAGTCCTCTGCACTGAGCTCGTTCACTTTCAAGGCAAATCTCTCGTCAACAGGCAGCTCCCTGTCAGCATACGCATCAAAGAACCCAAACGGAACAAAAATCTTAATTGGCAGAGTTTTTGGCTTGAGGTTCCATTCATCAAGAAGCTCTTTTTCCTTTTCATTCTTGTATTTCATTGTCCAGAATATTCCCATTGTGTCAAAAATCAGGGATGCAATATTCTTGCTTTCTTCTTTGGGCAGGCCGGAAAGCTCTTCTGCAATTGCGCCGATGGTGTAACTATTATGAACGATTATATCATTAGCAATAAAATTATGCGACTCTGGAACACAAATATCATAAACTTTAAAGTTTCCTTCAAGAATCTCCATTGAAATTATTTCGTCCCAAAATATATCTGATGTAGCTAACAAATAAAATGGGTTATATTGTTCTATCTCTGCTATTTTTAGTAATTTCTGCCTTGATGGGCAATAATCAACACTCTCTCTCATCGCTTTAGCGTATTTATAATGAAACGCTCTTCCGATTTCAACCCAGTTTTTTGGTTTAAAATTTTCCCAAATCTCTTTTGGTATAGTATCTATATTTGTGTCCCTTTTTACAGATAAAATATGCTGTTTAGCTTCAAATTCTCTTTCACTTTTTTCCCCAAAAAATCCAATTTCTTCTATAAATTTGACAACATTTTCCGCGTTTAGAATAAGTTCAAATGTATTAAAGATTTTGTTATTACATCTGACTTTTTTATACCTCAATTTTGACAAAATCCCAAATTTTAGTAACAAACTTTGAACTTGCCTTATTAGTTTTTCAGAAGAAGAAGCATATGAAATTTGCCATGTTTTTCCTGTTTGAGTTTTTTTGCAGTATATACTTCCATCACAACTGAATAACCTATTTAAAAACAAAGAAAGATATTCTTTTTTTAATTTTATGATTCTTTCTTGAATAAACTTTTGTTTAGACAAAAGTCCGAAAATTTTAATCTCTTCTATAAATTTTCTTATGCTTCTGGTTTCATGAATTACTTTAGAGGTTTTAATAAATTGCCCCTTATTATCTCTTTTTATATTATCTTTATTTATAATATGACCCTTCCAATTTGGTGATGATATTCTGTAATGATTTTCTTTTTCTTTGATTAATGCTAATGAAGAATCAAACTTTTTTAGAGAATCTTTAAATTCTTGAATTATCTTTTCATCAGAATTTGAGAATAAAACTATCTTTTTTGTGTGCCCTTCTGCAATCAAATAAGCTAATAGTTTTACTTCATGCTCTTTCATTTCACCTTCACCAAAACAATATTTTCTTGGTGTTGCAACTCTGCCTCCTATTTTAAGCTCTTGTGCAGGAACCCACCCCTTTATCGTAAACAGGGGGTGTTCTGGAGTTAGCTTAATTTCTTTTCCACTCCTTAATCTTATCTTCAAAAGTTTTTCAACCTCTCTTGAGAAAAATTCTGTTTTCTCTGCTTCTTCAATTTTAAGCTTATTGTTTAAAGATAAAACTTTTTCTTTGTTATTTTCTAATTCTTTTATTGGAATTTGGGAGCCATTGGCAAGAGTTATTAAAGTATCTTCATGAAGGCATTTTCCGCTTCCTCTCTTTCCAGCCACAAGCACGACATGGCTTCTTGCGACATCCATGTAGATAAAATTAGAAAGAGATGTATAACTGCCCATTGTTACATAGCCCTTGCCAAGATAAACAAGCCCTTTGCTTCCAAACCTCTTTTTGTCTGCCTCATCCCTCCCCACAATTATATCATACGGCATGTAATTATCTAACAAACAGTAAATATAAACCTTTTCCTGTTTGTATACTGGCAATCCCATTCAGTAATATTTATAAACATTTGAGGATATGAAGTTATATGGCAGAGAACGCTGAAAATAACAACACTAAAATTAAGTTCAGTTTATCTGAAAATCCCTGGAAGCTGTCAACTCTGGTTTTAGCTATAATCTCCCTCATATTGGCTGTTTTTATATTTAGGAGCGGTGTTACAGGAAATGCTGTAAGCGAGGATGAGATAGGGGAAAAAGCCCTTGGCTTTTTCAACACCCAGCTTTCAAAAACCCCTGGAACTTTGGGCTCTGTCAAAGAAGTTAGCGGCGTTTATGAGGTTTTGATAGCTGTTAATGGAAAATCTGTGCCAGTATATTTCACAAAAGACGGGAAGTTTATCTATCCTGGAAACGAGCTTATGCCTATTACAGCAACTGGCGATGCAACAAGCCAGGCATCCTCTTCACAAGCAATTAAGTCAGCCAAGCCAAAGGTTGAGCTGTTTGTTATGACATACTGCCCTTATGGAACACAGGCAGAAAAAGGGCTTATCCCTGCGCTTAATCTTTTAGGCGACAAGATTGATGCAAAGATAAGGTTTGTGCATTATTTCATGCATGGCGACAAGGAAGAGCAGGAAACATACACCCAGCTTTGTATCAGGGAGGAGCAGTCAGGCAAATATCTAAGCTATCTGGAATGCTTTTTAGAGGATGGGAATTCTGCCAGATGCTTGGCAGAGGCAGGGATAGACAAAACAAAATTAAACTCATGCACCGAGAGCAAGGCAAAAGGCTATTATGCATCTGACTCTGCATTAAGCAACAGCTATGGGGTGCAGGGTTCTCCAACACTTATAATAAACGGGCAGGAGGCATCAAGCGGAAGAAGCTCATCTGCCCTTTTGTCAGCAATATGCTCTGCATTCAGCAATGAGCCTGAAGAATGCAGTGAACAGGTTTCAAGCGAAGACCCTGCGCCTGGTTTTGGCTATGTAGGGGCAGGCTCTCATTCTGGCGGCAATGCAGGAAGCTGTGGATAAAATTTCTGGATTAAATATGAGTTTTTGTGGGCAATTTGCTGAATTATACTATAGAATATAAAATCTTATAAAGATGTTTTAATTTCTTTAATGATGAACCCTCAATATTCCGGAAGATGTATTCAGAATATGGGCAGAGATTTAAGTTCAGTCCTTCCAATAGTAAATTTATCTCCAGATAGATATTATGATACGATAAGATTTGAATATAAAGGAAGAAAACAAAAAGTTGAATCAATAATGGCATCAGAAGTTGCAGAACTTACATTACAAAATGGAGGCTCTGCACCAGTTTTTGCTGATGATAATTATAAGGGTGAAGGTTTTAGAGTTGAACCAGATTTAACAAGCCCTGTCAAAAAAATTGTGGCTTATATTGCGGGGTTAAACTGTGATTGTGACATGTTAATAATTTCTGATAGCGTTAATCAAGAAACAGGCAATCTTGATCTCCCTGCAAGATTATTTTTGTCTAATTTGATTAGATATAAAACATTCGAGAAGATTGCTATACAATAAGTCTTTCTAGTTCATTTAGCTAAAATAATTCTTACAAGCCTTTTTTGCTTCATTCATCTTCACCACTTTCTCTCAAGAAACATTACTTCGTCGTCGCTGAGCTTCAGCTCTTTTTTTATTCCCTCGCTCTTGGTTATAAACAGCTTTAGCACTGAAAATTCCCTTCTTGCCCGCTTTTTTGAGCAGTGCGTTGCGTGGGCATATCTTGCCAGAATCTCTTTTCTTTTTGCATTTTTCTGGTTGGAAAGCCATATTTTCAGTATTCTTGTCGGCTTGCTGTATTTTGTGAAGTCATTTCTCGCGCTTTTCTTCGCAGCTGCTATGCCTGCTGACAAAAATGCATTCTGGTATACAAGAAAGCGCCAGTGCTGCTGGCGGTGTATTCTTCCGCGAAAAACATCTGCAAGGCTCAATGCATTAAATGCTTTTGCAAGCTCTTTTCCATTGCTTTTCCCCTCATATTCACGGGGGATGTTTTCTTCCATCCACAGGAAGATGTCATCTATGGGCATGTCTGTGTTCTCATAAACAGAAAGAAGCTCTGGCGTTGCCTTGCTTTTGAAAACCGCCCTCATCATGTCAAATATGCTTTCTTCCTTGTTTCTTTCGCCGATGTCACCCTGCTCTGCCTTTGCTTTAAAGGCAAGCGTCTGCAGGTCATTTATTGCAGCCCTTATGTCACCCTTGCACTTGATTGCTATGCTCCTCAGCAAATCAGCCTCGGTTTCTATTGCCTCTTTTTCTGCTATGCCCCTTAAAATCTCAAGAATTATCTCATAATGAATCTCTTTAAGCTCAACAAGCTCGCATTTCTGCCTCAAGAGGTTGAACTTCTGCCCCCATATGTTATTCGCCGTTATTATTATCGGAAAATTTGTTTTTTCTATCAGTGCTATAAGCTCGGGCAGCCCTCCCCTGTCTGCATTTATTCCGTCAACCTCATCAACCAGTATGATTTTATTTTTTGAGAAAAGGCTTTGCTGCTCAATTGCCGGCTTCAGGACAGCTTCCAGCATTGCCCTGTTCCTTAAGTCAGAGGCATTCAGCTCAAGTATCTCCGCTTTCATCTCGCTCGCAAGCGCATATGCAAGGCTTGTCTTGCCTGTTCCGGTGGCGCCATGAAGTATCATTGCCTTTCTCAGCGGAAATTTTTTTATAAAGGCATTTATCCTGCTGATTGTAATATCCTGCCCTTTCACATCTGCAAAACATTTTGCCCTGTATTTCTCGCAGAAGTTTTGGTTATATTTCATGCCCGCTTACCTCAAGTTTATCTTTCATTTCAAGCATCTCTTTTGCAAAAGCCATGCTTCCGCAGATTACAATCTTCATTTTTTAACTGATTCCTCTGCCAATAATGCAGAAATTATGCTTACATCCCTGCCTGCACAAAGCTCGCGAGCAGCGCCTCAAGCTGTATGAATTCATCGCTGCCTTCAACAAGGCGGAATTCAACTTCGCCTGTTTTTTCTGTCAGCCTTATCTTTTTTTCAGGCTCAATCTGCATGTTCCATATCTCTTTTTGTATCGCCTTTATTATGTCCTGCCCTGACAGCCCCTCATGAAGCATTATCTCTAAAAGCTTGTCCCTTGCCTTCAGGAAGTCTCCTGTTAATGCATAGTCCAGAACAACGCGGATGTCTGTCGGCTTTGCATTTGACACTATTGTCTTTACAATATCTGCTGTTATCCTTGTGCTTATAGATGCTGTTGCCTGCAGCAGGTTTATAACGCGCCTGCAGTCGCCCTCGCTCGCCTCATACAGAAGCTTGACTGCGCTTTCGTCTATCTCAAGCTTTTCAGCAGCTGTTATCTTTTTTATTATCTTGCCTATATTCTCATTTGTCAATGGCCTGAACCTGAAAACAGCGCACCTGCTTTGTATGGGGTCTATAATCTTGCTGCTGTAATTGCATGAAAGTATGAAACGGCATGTTGTTGTGAAATTCTCCATTGTCCTTCTCAATGCCTGCTGAGCCTCTCTTGTCAGCGCATCTGCCTCATCAAGAAATATAACTTTGAATGGAACATTTGCTATAGCCTTAGTGCGGGCAAAATCCTTAACCTTCTGCCTTACAACATCTATGCCCCTCTCATCAGAGGCATTCAGCTCAAGATAGTTATCTCTCCATGAATTTCCAAAAAGGTCTTTTACAACAATAAGCGCAAGCGTTGACTTGCCTGTTCCTGCCGGCCCTGCAAGAAGCAGATGGGGTATATTCAGCCCCTGCGCAAGCGACCTCACCCTTTTTACAATCTCATCCTGCCCAACCACCTCTTCAAATTTTTCCGGGCGGTATTTTTCCGTCCATATCTCGCTGTTTGCCATGCTTATTCTCTGTTATTCTTTTTTTTAAATATTCCTATCTTAAAGAATATAGGTTAGTGCTTTAAAAATATAGGAATCAATAAGCATTATTCTTCATATACTCTTCTATTTTATCAAGACTTTCTCTTAGCGACTGGATAGGCAGCGATGGAGTATAAGATTCCTTGCCATGTTCTAAGATACGAAATTCCTGCCTTAAGGATATTCCCTGTTGAGATTTCGTTTCATAATATTCAAATTGAAATTTTGTTTTTGGCAACCACGCATTATGACTAATAAATATATCACTGTCTAAACAAACATCTTCGCTATTTCCTTCCATATCAAACAAAGTCACATAAGCTATATCACCATGAATTTCATTTAAAACACCATTAATTTCTTCTATCTTATTATTTGGAGCATTTTCATTGGCCATTTTTACTTCGCCCTCGCCCTTTTCATTCTTCTCTGCCTCTTTTCCTTCTTAAGGCGCTTTCGCTGCCACTTCCAGCGCATCTGCCCTTTCTTCTTCCATCTGCGGCTTGAGCGTTTCATGTTCTTTTTGTGTTTTTTGTATTTTTAAA
>CAYMCA010000008.1:629-29411 GCA_964388875.1 Candidatus Woesearchaeota archaeon | reverse complement strand
TCTATGAGCCAATCCCCTCTGCAATAAGAAAAATCCAGAGGGCAGGCAGAACAGCCCGCCTAATCAAGGGAAAGCTAATAATCCTGCTGACAAAAAAAACCCTTGATGAGGCATACTACTGGGCAGCATTCCACAAGGAAAAAAGAATGTACTCTGCAATAAAGGGCTTAAAGGAAGAGATGAAGGGGTCAAGTAGTAATGAGTATAATAACGGCAAAAAAATAATTGAGAAAGACCAAGGGGAAAAGGAGGCGCAGAAAACATTGCTGTAATATGGTAAATCATGAGAGGTGGTTTGCAAACATAAAAGACAAAGAGGTTGTAAGCACAGAAAGGTTTTGCCCCCCGCATTACCTGCCGCATAAATTTCCTTTTGGGAAGAAGATTGCAGATGAGCCATGCCACATTCACAGAGAAATGTATAATACAATTCATCATGAATTCTTCTGCAAATATTTAAAGTGTGCTAATTATGATTTCATGATTAAATAATATAAAAGAGCAAAAAATGTTTGAAAACATATTCTCTAAGAGCTCTGCAGGGCGGGAGCAAAAGCCAAGAGTGGTAATCATAGCAGACCATCATGAGAAAAACTCCCTTGTTATATCAGAGCTTTCAGAACTGGGCATTGATGCTGAAATGCAGCATCTGCCTGTTGCAGATTTCTTGGTAAATGGCGTGGCAATTGAAAGAAAAACCGTCTCTGACTTTTTGTCAAGCATGATAAACAAGAGGCTTGCAAGGCAGCTTGAAGAGATAAAACAATACCCAAAATCGCTCTTGATTATAGAGGGCATAGATGAGCAGGAGCTTTACAATGACTGCAATCATGAAGGAATAAATGCAAATGCCATCCGCGGATTTCTTCTTTCTATAGTCCTTGGATTTCAAGTTCCAATTATTTTCACAAAGGATTATGCAGACACGGCAAAATTCATCTCTGTGCTTGCAAAAAAAGAAAAAAAAGAGCATATGTCAATCCGCGCTGTTAAAAAAGCCCTGAATAAAAAAGAGCAGCTGCAGTATATCCTTGAGGGCTTTCCGGGCATAGGCCCTGCTACAGCAAAAAAACTGCTGAAAAAATTCAAGACAATCAGGGGCATTATAAATGCTTCAGAGAATGAGCTAAAAAAAGAGATTGGCAAAAAGGCAGATGTTTTTAGGATTATAACTGAAAAATATGCTTAAAGTAGCATGCATCGCTTGCAATTTTTTCAAGATGATTCCTGTGCCTCGCGCCTATTCTTTTGTTGATTCTTCCCGCAATATCCTCTTTGTGGTAGTATAATGCCTCTACAAATGGCCTTAAGCCCCCAATCCTGTTCTCCTTGCACGCCTCTTTGATTGATGGGATAATATGCTGGGCAATAGACGAAACAAACCTTTCTGCTTCATAATTATTCAGCCCTTCCCTTTTCAATTCCTCCAAAAGTCCTGCAGGGCATTCTTTTGAAAGCGCCTCGCAATATTTTATAGCCATAAAGCCTTTATCAGAAATATGAGACAGCACAGAAACAAGCAGGTTACTGATGTATTTTCCGCCCAAATCTGTTTTTTCCATTAAAATAAAATCATAGCTTCTGGCTTTAAAAGCAAGATTGTGCAATAAAATATATAATGAAATGCACAATATCAAAAAAACAATATGCCACCACACCTTAAAACTTCAGAAATCTCTTATGGATTTCTGATAGTCATCAAAAATCATATGATTTTTGAGAGGTGTGGTTTGCAAGGGCACTTGTTTTTAGGATGCTCCGAAATTAAAAGCAGTAAGCTACGACCCCATTTTAAAGAATGTGGTTTTAATTTCGGACATAGAGAACTGCATAACTGATTCCATATTTATTTCGCAGTTATCTATCTGTAAAACTGCGGTTGCATGGGTTGTAAATCACGCAGTTATCCATAGGTTTATAAATTTCTGCTGGAATATACTGGAATTGCAAAAAATGAGCATAAGCGCCTGCATAATAGCAAAAAACAATGAAAAAACCCTGCGGCAATGCCTTGAAAGCATCAGGAAACTTGCAGATGAAATCATCTTTGTTGATACCGGCTCAACAGACAAGACAATCAGCATAGCAAAGAAATTCACAGGCAATATTCTTCACTTTAAATGGAACAACAACTTCAGCGATGCAAGAAACTTTGCATTAAGCCACGCAACCAAAGAATGGATTTTTTATCTTGATACAGATGAAACAATCTCTAAGAAAAATATTCCGAGAATAAAAGAGATGCTGATAGAGGCTGGAGAGATGAACGGGGGCGGAAAAAGCCAGGTTTTGGGATTTTCCATGATTCAGAGAAACTACACCAAGAGCATAGGGAGATTTGGCTTTGTCTCATGCAAGAATGATAAGTATGCAGAAAGCAAGGTTGCCCACGGCTATGTCCCGAGAAGGATGGTCCGCCTTTTTAAGAATGACAAAAGAATAAGGTTTGAAAATGCAATCCATGAAAGCGTTGAAAGCTCAATCCTTAAGCTGGGAAAAATTGTAGAAACAAGCATTCCTGTGCATCACTTTGGCAGCCTGGGCGCAAAGCCTGAAAAAACCAGGTTCTACATTGAGATGGAGAAGAAAAACCCTAAAAAGGATTTCTTCCAGGAATACCAGATTGCTGCGCAGCTTCATGGCATTAATGAGATTGATGAGGCTCTCAGGCACCTTGAAATCTCTATCTCAAAAAATCCCATCTTTGCCCTGGCATGGCTTGAGAAAGGGATTATTATGGTTAAAAAAGGCAATTTCCAGGAGGCAATGTTCTCTTTGCACAAGGCAGAGGCATTGCAGGAGCATCCGATGACATACGACCATCTTGGCATTGTTTACGGGCAGCTCGGCGAATTCCAGAAGGCAATTGATTATTTCAAGAAAGCAATTGCCCTGTCGCCGGACAACGCAGACTTCCATTTTAACCTTGCGCTGACATATGACAAGCTCGGATTAAGAGAGGATGCATACCACGAGCTGAAAACAGCAGTCTTTCTTAACCCAAAGTATTCTGAATTTGTGAAGTTTTAAAATCTCTGCAAGAGAATCATTCATTCTGTTTTGTATTTGTCAATATCACTGTAAATCGGCCCTTTTTCTGTCAGTACAGAACTTTTCAGGGCAAAACCCAAAACAGAAAATTCTATTCTCTTAATTTTTGCAGAGCTTAAATAATCTAGAAGTCTTTTTTTATCATTGACATTCTTCACTCTTGCGATTGTCAAATGCGACATAAACCTGAACTCTGGCTTAAACAGCCCTTTCAAGGCGCTGTCCACTTCTTTCTGCAATCCCATCACATTGCCATCCAGCTTAATCCATACAATTCTTACAAAGTCCTCTGAAAAAACACCTGCCTCTCCAAGCTCTGCCTTAAACGCGGGGAATTTTATCACTCTCAGCTTTTTTTTAACCTCTTCTATCTTTGCCTCATCAATCTCTCCGAGAAATTTTAAAGTCAGGTGAAGATTCTCTTTCTCTGTAAGCTTGCCTTCAAACAGATTCTGCTTTTTCAGCTCCTTTTGAATCCTTTCTATCTCTGCCTTTGCCTCTTCAGAAAGCTCCAAAGCAATAAACGCCCTCATTTTTTATGGTTGTGATACCAGGGAATTACAAAGCCCTCAATCCTTTCAACATCCTTTAGGTATTTCCTGCTTATGAAAAACAAAACAACCAAGCCAGCAAAAGAAATTCCTGAAACAATAAAGAATAAATTTCTAAAGCCAATATTCTGCGCAACCACCGCGCCGATATAAGCTGTTATAGCAGTCCCTATGCCAACGCTTGTGCTCCACAGGCTCCATTCAAACCCCCTGTGCTTTCTGTCAAGGTGCATTGAAAAAAGGGAAATCCACGAGGGATAAGCCATCGCGGCACCCAGTGCATATGCTGCCTGCGCTATGAAAATAAACTTGATATTCTGCGAAAATGCATAAAACAAAGGAATAATTACAATTATAAATGTCCCAGCAAGCAAAAATCCGAGCTTGTCCCTTTTCTTGTCTAAATACAGAGACAGGGGCAGCTGCACAATGGATTTTATAATAAAAAATATAGCTGATGCTGTTCCTGCAGCTACAATGCTCCCGCCGGTTATTCCCTCGTTCAAAAAAATAGCAAATATCGGCGCAATCAGCCCAAATGCTGAGAGTATCAGTATGTCTGAGATTATAAGCAGCCAAATCACCTTGTTCATTTTAACAATCTCAAAAGAAAAGGATTATTTAAATCTTACAATTTGTATTCTTGGGCCATTAGCCAGCATTATTCCCCCCTAAATGGTTAAAGCATCAAAAAATAAGGTTAGCAAGAAACCAAAACTTTTATTAATTTTAATGTAATTTATATTTTATGAAAAAAGAATTAAGCTGGAAGAAAGAATTAGAATTGGCAGAAGATTATGCAAAAGATGGGCCATATGAATGGCCTAAAGAGTATTTAAACCGCTGCCTTCAAAAAGCAATAGATAAAGCCAAAAAAGAAGGGATTGATATTTCTAAAGAAATCAAGTATATCAAAAAAATTTGGAGCAATCAGAAAAAATAATAAGCCAGCCTATTGAAATTGCCTACATCATCTCAGCCAAAATCCTTGCGCCAAGCTTTGTCGTTATGCCATCATGCTTCTTGTCCTTCTCGCTGTCTATCTCAACAATATCGGCTGCCTTCAGGTTTTTCATCATTGCTATCCTCTGCATGATGTAAATAAGCTGCCTGCCTGTCAGCCCTCCTGGCTCTGGGTGGTTTGTCGCAGGAGCAAATGCTGGGTCAATAACATCTATATCCAATGAAACATACAGGCATTTGCCGGATGCAAACTCCATGATAAAATCTGTTGTATCCTGAAGGTTTTCATTCATCTGATTTATTGATACCTGCTTTATTTTATTCTTGCTTAAAAAAACAAGCTCATCCTGCCATGAATTTCTTGCGCCAACAAGCAGGATATTTCTTGCAGGAAACCCATGCTCAACCAGTGCGCGAAGCCATTCCTCATGTGTAGGCTCTTTCATTGGAGGCATGCAGTCAGGATGTGCATCAAAAACAATAATGCACGGCTCTTTTCCCTTTTCGTTCTTATTGCAATGCTCAAGAAATGCCCTTGCAAGGGGATATGAAACAGAGTGGTCGCCTCCAAGAAATATTATCTTGTCCTGCTTTTCTAATTCTTCCAGCGCATTCTCATAAATCAGGCTGTCCTGCTCCTCAACATTTTCATTATCAACATGTATCTCTTCCAAATCAAGCAGCTTTCTGCTTATGGGCTTGCCCCTCTCGCTTGTGTAAGCCTCATCAAGCTTTTTTATTATAGCATTGCCTGCATTCCTGCATCCTTCTGTCTTGCCAAGCCCGTTTATGCCGGGCACTTTTATAACATTCATAAATTCCTAAACCACAAGGTATTTAAATAACTTTTTCCTTAAGCTTTTAGGTATAAATTAAAAAGGAGGTTAATATGGCAAAGCTAACAGCGTGGCTTGTCACCATTATCGGCATCTTGTTGGTGCTGTGGGCTGCAGGCCTTTTTGCACTTGAAGACGCATGGGTGCAATGGGTACTTGCAATCCTCGTTTTGGCAATTGGTGTAGGCAAGCTTGCAAGAAACTATAGCGGAAAGAAGAGAAAGTAAAACTCTTTTTTTTAATTTTTATTTTTTAATATTTTTATTTGATTTAGCTTCAGGAATCAGGGAAAAGCTGGAAAAGCCCTTTATCTCAGAAACCCTTTTTACATCGCCCGGCTTAACACTGCTTATTCTCTCAGAATATTTGTAATATTCCTCTGCGCTTCCTGCTGCCTCCTCAAACATCAGCGAATTAAGAACATCAACAGAATTCTCCCTTGAAATGTCCCTCTGCCCTATAAGCTGCTCCTTGATTTCATCAATGTCTCTCTGCTCAGTATCCTTTAAGCGCTTTATCTCCTTCAGGATTATCTCCCTGATTGTTTTTATCTTATCCTCTGTTGTACCTGCGTAAATCATCATATATCCATAATTCCTTCCGCAGTCATACTCTCCCTTAACAGCATATGCCAGCCCCCTCTTCTCCCTTATCTCCTGAAATAACCTTGATGACATGCCGCCAAAAAGATACTCTCCTGCAATCTCGTAGGCATACCTTTCCTGCTGCTTTATTGTCGGCGCATGAAGCCCAAAAACAAAATGCGCCTGGTCAATGCCCTTTCTTTTCTCGCTTGCCTCATTATTCCTTTTAATTGAGGCGTAATCAACAGCGCTTCTTTTTGTAGCAGGGTATAATTTCTCTGCAATCCTGCAAATCTCTTCAAACTCTGCATCTCCCACAACAGTTAGAATCATGCTGTCCGGCGTGTACAAAGAATTGAATATGCCCAGAATATTCTCCCTTTTTAATGCCCCGATTATATTCTCATCCCCTGCAATGCTCATGCCAAACGGCTTTTCATAGAGCAATTCTTTAATCTTCTCAGTGCTGTATCTGCGGGCATCATCGTGATACATCTTTATCTCCTCTATGATAACCTTCTTTTCCTTTTCAAACTCTGCAACATCAAACCGGGGATTTAATATCAAGTCAGATGGAATGTCCATTGCTGTTTCAAAATGCTTGCTTGGAAGCTTGCACCAATAGCTTGTAACATCCTCGCTTGTAAATCCATTCAAAATGCCGCCTTTCTTCTCTATCTCTGCCGCAATCTCTTCCTGGTTTCTCTTCTTTGTGCCCTTGAAGAGCAGATGTTCAATAAAATGTGAAACCCCCTTATTCTTTTCAGTTTCATAAGCGCCGCCCAGCCTGACGCTTGCAGATACAGCCACAACAGGCAGGTTCCTCTTTTCAAAAAGGATTGTCAGCCCGTTTTTAAGCTTCTTTCGGAAAAATTCTGTTTGCATTTTATTTATTTTTTTCCCCGCGCTACATCCTAATAAAGCTTCTTATTAAATCTTTTTGCCTTACTTCCGGGTGGAACAAAACAGCATAGATTTCTTTTTTCTTATGCTTGACAGCATCAATGCTTCCCTGAGAAAAAACCTCAAACGCCTTTCTCAAGGATGTCATATCCTTTATGGAATAATTGTGCAGCTCATAAACCTCTTTCCACCCCTCCATCCCTAAAAATCTCTTGCTTACAGAAATGAGCCTCTGCCCAATATCTGTCTTCTGCTCCATTTTGCACCCATAAAGCAGGCAGATAACCTGCATGCCTGCGCATATTCCTAAAATCTTTCCCCTATGTCTTTTAATCCATGAGAATTTTTTTAGATTATTAAGATACTCGCAATCCTTCAGTGAAGTGCCGCATATTATTATCTTTTCAAATTTCTTAACATCTGCCTGCTTTAGATTTTTGTAGCTTCTTGTTTCAAAATAAACAGCCTCATCTGCCATTCCTCTGGCTATGTCCTCTATCGGCTTCACAAACTCAAAATAATGCAGCTTCTCCCTGCAAACATTAATTATCAGCAGGTTATTTTTCATTTTTCTCTTTTTTTGCCAATTTTACCTCATCTACCTCAAGAACCTTTCCGCCTTGCGGGTCTTCTTTTGCATGGCTTCGCAAAATTTCCAGCCTCTTCCTGAAAAATGGCGCATCCAAAACAAGGCTCTCAAATTCCCCGCCCTCTCCTGCAGGATTTATCTTGTATTTTTCATGCGCTTTTCTTATCTCCTCGAGAAATTCCCTGTCAATTCTCTTTCCAGCAAGATTTTCAATGCCCTCGGCAAAAACGCCGGTGATTATAACATCAAGCTTCAATTTTATAATCTCGCCAAGAAGTTCAAGCTGGTTTTTCTGCCACAGCGGATTAAAGCATTCAATGCCAAGCTTGCTGCATATTCGCTGTATCCTTGATGTTTGGTAAACGCTCTCTATGGCTCCTGTAACAATGCCTTCAATCCTGTAAATCTTAATGGCTTTTTTTATTGCCCTTTCCAAATCCTTCAGCTCAATCTCCTTCTCTCCTTTTGTCCTTTCAATAATAATTGGCAGTCCGATTGCCTCTGCCTGCCTCTCAACAAGCCCAATGTTTGGCGTATGAAACATATAGCTTTCAGCATTTTTTGAAACAATGCCTATAAGGCATCTGGCATCGCTGTATTTCAGGGCATAATGCAGGGCAAGGCTGCTGTCCTTTCCTCCGGAGAATAAAACTGCGGTTTTCATAAGATTATTAAATCTGTATTGTTTAAAAGAGTTATGCAAATAGATTTTTACGAAGAGTTTCCAACAAAAAGCAATCTGAAAAAATTAAAGCTAATTAAGTTTGAATCAAGAGTGTTTATAGCAGCCAAATCTTTAAATGAGTTCAACAAAACAGCCAGGCAAGCAAAGAGAACAAACAAAAATCTGAATTATGCTTACTGGCCAATTATTAAGAATTCTTACGGGATTTCTCCTTTTTCAAGCACAAAAGATTTAGTGAAATTATTCTCAGAGCTTAATAAAACTAAAACACATCTGCTGGTAGACTTAGAGCTGCCATTGAATAAAAGAATGATTATC
This sequence comes from Candidatus Woesearchaeota archaeon, assembly GCA_964388875.1. Classification (GTDB taxonomy): domain Archaea; phylum Nanobdellota; class Nanobdellia; order Pacearchaeales; family GW2011-AR1; genus JACOYM01. The sequence goes on along the minus strand of CAYMCA010000008.1, from coordinate 20,931 downwards.
AAAAACCTGTTCTCTTTTAGTAAAAATAAAAAGATAATAAAACAATATCTGGAAGAAAATGGGGAAAAAATAACAACTGCCCAATTTCCATTTTCATTGTTAAAACCAGCAAAATTTATCGGTTTAGATTATGATGTAAATATAGAAAAAAGCCTGATGTATTATTCAAGCATATTATCTGCAAAAATAAATAAGTTCATTAAGGGATTATTGCCTAAAATCAAAGATAAGCAAAATTATTCTGTCAGCTTAGGAACTATAGCAAAAGGCATATTTGGAAACGAGCCAATCTTAAGCCCAGAAAATCTGGAAAAAGATTTGAATTTTATAAGGAAAATAGGGTTTAATAAAGCCATAATTTTTAGATTGGGAGGATTAAATAAAAATTATATAAAGGTGATAAACAAATTTATTTAAAATGTCAACCAACCAATCTCCCGAGTTCCTGTCTGCGCAGAAGAAATTCCTGATGGCGCAGACAGACGAGGAAAAGCTTCTTGGCATGGAAGAGATGATAAAATTCATGCCAAAGCACAAGTCAGGAGAGGGGCTCAGGGCGAATATAAGGACGAGGTACAAGAAGCTAAAGGAAGAAATAACAAAGAAAAAGCAGCAGAGAAAGCAGGCAAGAAGAAAAGAGGGCATTAGAAAGGAAGGCATACAGGTTGCTCTTATTGGCTTTACAAACTCGGGCAAATCGTCTTTGATTTCAATTCTGACAAACACAATGCCAAAAATTGCTTCCTATGAATTCACAACCAAGGAGCCAATAATAGGAATGCTTGGCTATGAGGGCATAAGTTTCCAAATGATAGATATGCCTGCAATAAACTATGATGCATTTGACCAGGGCATAGCAAACAGCGCAGACATCCTTCTGATAATTATAGAGAGCATGCAGCAGATAAATGAAATACTGCCTTTCCTGGAAAAAGCGCCCGGGAAAAAAATAATTGCATTTAGCAAGTCTGACCTGCTCTCAGACAGCGAAAAAAGAAAGATAGAATCCACCCTAAAAAGCAAAAAATACAATTTCTGCATTATCTCTGCAAAAACATCTGAAGGAATAGAAGAGCTGAAGCAAAAGCTCCTGAAAAATTCAGGAGTCATCAGGGTTTATACAAAACAGCCAGGCCGGCCCGCAGACAAAGACCCGGTTTTAATGAAGCCAAACTCAGATGTTAAGGATGTCGCAGAAAAAATCCTGCATGGATTTTCAAGCAAAATAAAGGAAGTAAGAATCACTGGCCCTTCAAGCAAATTTCCAAACCAAAAAGTCGGCCTCGAGCATGCTGTAAAAGACAAGGATATTGTGGAGTTCAGGACTGAATGATTATAGATAAGTCTGAAAGGATATAATCTAAAACACCAAAATAATAAAAAAGAATAGTATAGAAAGATTTAAATAGTATATAAATATATAAATAGTATATAAAAGTAAGATGTTGCCCCCAAACCCATTTAATCCAGGTTCGCCCATAGACCCGAATGATTTTGTTGGAAGAGTTCAAGATTTAGAAAATTTTAGACAGAAACTTAGACAGACTTCTACAGGTTCCTTAGCAAATATATCTGTGGCAGGAGGGTATGGTATTGGAAAGACATCATTTCTTCATAAATGTAAATCAATTGCAGAGGAACAGAATGCCTTAGTAATCTATTTCTCCTTAAACGAAATGGGGGATTTAGACAAAGAAACATTAGCAAAAATGCTTATTGAAAGAGCAGGAGCAAAAGTTAGAGAAGAGGTTATTCTTCAAAGAATTTCAGAAAAGATACTTAACGCTCTAAAGAGAGTAAAGATAAAAACTGAAAGTGGGATAGAAATAAGTTTTTCAAATGAAATAGGCAATAGTTTTCCAAATCTTCATTCAGCTCTTACAGCAGTTTGGAGCAACTTAAAAGACATAAAAACCGCAATCGTATTTTTAATAGACGAGGCAAGAATCTTAGAAAAAAATAGGGCTGAATTAATACTCTATTTAAGGGCAGTATTGGAACAACTTCAGGTTAATAAAGTGCCGGTTATGATTATTCCGGCAGGGAAATTATCAATTACTGGCCCTTCTGGAACGGGTTTTTCCCCGCTCGTCAGAACATTTCCCCCAGTAATGTTAGAAAATTTTAGTTTTCAGGAAAGTAAAACTTTCATTGAAAAAAAACTTAAACAAGCAAATATTTCTATAAGGGAAGAAAGCCTAAAAAATATATATGAAGTTACAGAAGGGCATCCATTTGTGCTTACAGCATATTTAGCAGCAGCATATTCTAAACTAAAAGAAAATGAATCAGAATTAAAATTAGAACATTTTAAAGCAACAGACGTTGAATTCACAAATAGGATACTTGCCCCATTTTTCTCTAGATTTTATGACCACCAATCAGAAATAAATAGGAAAATTTTATTAAAAATGGCTAGTCAAAAGGGGGGAGAAATATCCTTATCAGAATTAACTGGTGAATTAAATAAAAAAAGTAATGAATTATCCCCCCATCTCGGAAAATTAGTGCAGGAGGGTGCAATAATTAGGGCAGACAGGGGAAAATACAAATTATTTCATCATTTATTGGGGGAATACATCAAAAATAAAAAAAATTTTTAATCTGCTTCCACCCATTTCTTATCTGGCATTTATCTCGTTATCGCGTATCCCTTTATCTCCTCATAAAGCTCCTTCGCCTTCTTGTTTGTTTCAAAATGCTTTCTTGCCGGAGAAATCATCTCATTAAGGTAAAAGGCAGTTGCATTTTTCAAATCAGCCGGGTGAAGCCTGCCTTCAGAATATATTTTTTCAAGCTCTCTATAATCTGCATTTAAATCTCCCCCGAATTTTTTATCCCTCTCTATTTTAACCTCATTGTATCTTTTGAAAATTAAAAATTTTAAATAATCAAAGATAGGGTTTCCCTCAATTATCTTTTCGGGGCAGAATGCCTTGTTTATTTTTCTTTTTATGTCTTCCTCGCTGTCATGCATGTAAATGCATGTCTCTGGCTTGCTCTTGCTCATCTTGCTTGCCATAAGTGTCTCATCTTCATTTCCTCCTTTCTGCATTCCGTGCAGCCCAATAATCATATGGTGGTGGACTGCAATAGGTTTCTTCCACTTCAGCTTTTCCGCAACCTCTCTTCCAAGAATATTTGCCCTTCTCTGGTCTAATCCCAGCTGGCATATGTCTACATCCAAATCAAAAATATCTGCTGTCTGCATGCTCGGATAAAAAAGCTGGGCAGTTGACTGCAATTCTCCCTCTTTCCTCCCCATAATCGTAGTTGCCCTTATGCTCCTGTTTATTGTTGTTTCTTTCGCAATCTTCAGCACTCTGTCCCAATACTTTAATTTGTTCATAATCTCAGACGCCCAGATAACCTCTACTTTATTTGTGTCTATTCCGCACGCCTTCCAAACCTCAATAAAATATTTTCCAGCTCTCTGGATTCTTTCCAGATTACCTCCCAACTTATTATTAATAAAAGCAAAATAATCTGCAAGATACAGCTTAAATTTAACGCCCGCCTTGAGCATGCTCTTTAAATTTTCTGCTCTCAACAGCCCGAAAGGAATATGCGCTATTCCGCTTGGCTCAAACCCATCATATGCAACAGGATTGTCATTTGTTTCAAGCAGTTTCCTTAGCTCTTCCTCTGTAATTATCTCTCCGCCTTCTGCGACGCTTTTTATCAGCTCAATCCTCTTTTCAATATCCATGCTTAAAAAAGAAAAGTTTAATTATTAAATCTTTCTAATGGAAGATGCAAGACAAAATGCTCAAAGCCTGTTTCCTTGTCTCACTATTTGGAATTCTCCTGCTGCTGTTTTTGTCAGAGGTTATGCAGCCGCCTATAACAGAAATCTCATCTATAAACAAAAAAATTCTTGGCAAATCTTTAAGCCTGATTGGAAGTGTTGCCTCTGAAAAAAATATTGGTGATTTTAGGGTGCTTGAATTGTGCGGCAACAGCTCTGCGTGCATCTCTGTAATCCTTAATTCAAAGGATAAAAATAACTTCACGGGCAGGAATATGGTTGTTGTTGGAAAGCTTGCAGAATACAAAAATGAGCTGCAGATAGAGGCAGATAAAATAATTGAAGCTGGCAAACAAAATGCTAATTGAACTTATTTTTTCTTTGCTTCTTGCGCTCCTTGCAGGCATTCTTGCCGGCACATTCACCGGGCTGGCTCCGGCAATACACATTAACCTTGTATCGCTCGGACTGGTTGCTGTTTCTCCATTCCTGCTTAATTTTTTCAGCCCGCTGGTTCTTGCTGTCTTTATTGCCGCGATGTCCATAACCCATACATTTACAGATTTTATTCCGTCTGTATTCTTGGGCGCTCCTGATGAGGATACAGCCCTATCTGTCCTGCCCGGGCACAGGCTTCTCCTGAAAGGCAGGGGTTATGAAGCAGTAATCCTTACTGCTTACGGCAGCGCCCTCGGCATTCTTGCAATAATCATGCTGTCTCCCCTGTTTGTTCTCTTTCTCCCTAGTGTATACAATTACATAAAAGCAGCAATTCCGTTTGTACTAATTGTTACTTCGCTTTTTCTTGTGCTTAGCGAGAAGAAAAACAGGCTTCTTGCATTGGTTATATTCCTCCTGTCCGGCTTTCTTGGCCTTGTAACGCTAAACTTGCAGATAAAAGAGCCGCTCCTGCCTCTGCTTAGCGGCCTGTTCGGCACATCCTCTCTGATTACAAGCATCATAAAAAGGCAAAGGCTGCCTGAACAAAAAGTCTGCCCGCTGAAAAAAATAAAAATAATGCCCCAAAAAATCTTAAAGGTATTTTTTTCATCCATTGCTGCCTCTCCATTATGCAGTTTTCTTCCGGGGCTGGGCTCATCCCAGGCAGCGCTGATTGGCTCGGAAATATCCAGAAAAAGAATGGAAGAAAAAAGTTTCCTCATGCTGCTTGGCTCTGTCAATACAATTGTAATGGGAATGAGCTTTGTCACGCTTTACACAATACAAAAATCAAGGACAGGAAGCGCTGTTGCCGTATCCAAATTGCTTGAAAATTTCTCCCTTTCATCTCTGGCAGTGATTATTCTTGCAGCTGCAATAACCGGCGCTCTCGCGTTCTTTCTGACAGTATTTATTGCAAAGAAATTCTCGCCAATAATCACGAAGATTGACTACAGCCGGCTGAGCATTGCAGTCCTTTTGTTTATAACAGCAGTTGTGATATTCTTCTCCGGCTGGCTCGGGCTTATCCTGCTTGTCGTTTCAACTGCAACCGGCTTGACAGCAATTCTTGCAGGCGTCCGCAGAACTCATTTGATGGGGTGCCTTCTTGTCAGCTCAATAGTCTTAAGCCTGATTTAATTGCTGCAGCATGTATGTCATGCTCCCGTGCAATAAGTGCAGAACTTTTTCTCTGAATTTGGAATGGATTTAAGCAGGCCCTCCAAGCTTAGATAATGCAGGCTGTCTGCATCAATCCTTTTTCTCATCTCTTCGGTGTTATACATAGCAGCAAGCAGCTCCTTGTCTGACTTTGTATCAATGCCCCATTTGCAATGCCTTTTCCAAGGCGGAAATGTTATCCTTAGATGCACCTCTTTAGCGCCTGCCTTTTTTATCATATGGGCTATCTTCATTGCATTTGTCCCCCGGACAATGGAGTCGTCTATAACTATAACCCTTTTCCTGTTTACAATTGCCCTGTCAGCATTAAACTTCATCTTTGCCCCAAAATGCCTTAAGTCGCTCTCCGGCTGTATAAATGTCCTGCCAATATAATGGTTTCTTACTATTCCAAAACGAAGAGGTATCTCTGACTGTTCAGAATATCCCAAGGCAGCGGCATTTGCAGCATCAGGAACAGGGACAACAACATCGGCGTCTGTCGGGCACTCTCTTGCCAGCTGCCTTCCCAGTTCCATCTTAACCTCGCTTACGCTATACCCAAATACCCTGCTGTCAGGCCTTGCAAAATAGTCCAGCTCAAATATGCACTGCCTGAGTTCATCTTTCTTTTCTATTATTCTTTTCTCCAGCCCTTTCTTGTCAATAAACAGCACCTCTCCGGGCTCAATATCCCTTATAAAATCAGCATCATTTATGTCAAACGCAACACTCTCCGAGGCAATTAAATGCGCTCCGTGCAGGTTTCCCAGAGACAGGGGCTTGTATCCATAAGGATCTCTGGCAGCAATCAGCATGTCATCATAAAGAATTGCCAGGGCATAAGAAGGCGGAACCTGCCTTAATGCATCAACCACCTTGTCCCTAAAATCTATTTCCTCTGAATTGCCTATCAAATGCATTATTAATTCTGTATCAACTGTTGTCCTGAAAAGCCGGTCCTCTAATTTTTTATCCAAGATAGAGGTGTCCTCTATATTTCCATTATGAGCGATTGCGAGCGGATTTTTCTGGTACAATTTTACCAGGGGCTGGCAATTTTCCATCTTCTGCAAGGAGCTTTCACCGCTTGTAGAATACCTTACATGCCCCAATGCCAAATATCCTTTTAATCTTCCTAAATTGCTTGCATTAATCGCAAGCGCTGTTGTACCAGTGCCCTTGTCTTGGTACAGCTTTTTTCCGTCATATGTAACAATGCCCGCGCTTTCCTGCCCCCTATGCTGCATTGCATGCAGCCCAAACCACGCCAATTTTGCCGCATCCTCGCTTCCATAAACTCCAAAAACCCCGCACTTTTCAGAAGCCTCTTTTTCCATAAAAATTAAAAGCCGGGCAGCTTTTAAACTCTACTGCGATAAGAAATATATATTAAGAATTTCTCTCCTGTTTATGTCAAGATCCACAAGTCAAAGACTTGGGGAATTCTGAAGTTTGAAGAATAAGAATTAAATGGCATTCAACCACAATAATCTTTAAAAGTTTGAGCAGCTTGTATTTCATATGGCTCAAATCAGTTTAGAGGGAATAGGAAAATTAGAAAGTTTGCATAGAACAGAATTCTATGAATTAATTACTGGCCAAAAATGTGAATTTAGATTTGGTTCAACAGAAATTCCATCATGGAAGCAGAATGTAAGGCCAGATAATATGAATCAGGTTATGGATGCTGTTCAAAAATTTGAAAAGCGGCATGGCAATGAAGGGTACTATCGGGGGCATGTTGACAGAATAAGAGAAGCATTTAATGCGAAAAATTATGATTCTTTTCAGCAGGAGATAGGTGAACTGCTTGTTTCTATAGAATGGGATTAATTAAACTGAAAAAGATTTTTATTTTGTTTATCTGCTTTTTTAACTTTCAGATTTCTTTAATATTTCTTTAAGTCTTTAATCATAGGATTAGTTTTTCCGCCAGGGCATAACAATCCCATTGCCGCGAATATTTGTGCAGTCTTATCTTCCTTCAATCCATTTTCAGTCATGTGTGCATTGCACCGATACACAAAATTTCTGTCTTTAGGTGAAAAAACAAAAGCTATGCTTTTCTTGCTGCCAAAAGAATATCTCGGCCATTCTAATTCTTCAGCAGAAATCATATCTTTTTCCCCTGAGACAAGATTATGCTGATAGTTAGGATGCCCTATGATTACTATTTGGTATTTTGAGTTTGTATCATTTTTTTGCACTTCATAAAAATTTTTCCATAGCTCTCTCCGAATTTCTTTGTTGCTTACATGGCTAATATCATTTTTAAGCCCCCTTTCTGACGCCTTCGCTCCAATGATTTTAAAAGACCTTTCATCATATGGTGCTGCCTCTACCCCAAACTCTGTCCTGAATGACATGCGAAAAATAGAATTGCCTTTCTTAAAATTTTTCAGGATGAATTTAGTGAATGGTATGCCCGTTTTATTGTAATGCTCTCTTATTTTTACAGCTTTTTGAAACTGCGGCCAGGTATATAAGTCGCCTTCTGTTGATTGCTTCACATCTGCTTTTTCAATGAAATCTTTTTCCAGCCTAATTTGCCTGCAGGCATCTTTATTTATCTTCCCAACCAATCCGCCTACCCAATCGTCTTTCTTTTTCCAGTCTTCTGTTAAGTCTTTAGTATTCCAAACAAAGCCCCTATGCAAAAGATAAACCTCTCCGCAATCATCTTCACAGCTGACGCCCCCGTTTATTATCTTCTCCATCTCGCCATATTTGCCTCTGCCAGGCTCTGTTAGAATAATCTCTTGAATCCAGTCAACCCGCACCCTTTCAGAACTTCCTGCAACATATAAACTCATAATTCCCTCCTATTCTATAACGAGATTGTATTAATTAATAATGCATCTCTGATTTATAAATATTTGTCTTTAACACTAATCTTCCCTTCAAAACCATTTCTTCAGCGCTTCCTGCTTTTCCTTTTCCCTGCCGAAAATGCTCTCTATGTAGCTTTTCGTAAGCTCAAGGGTTTGCCGCACATACTCAGAAACACTGTATTTCTGCGCAAGGGCGAGAGCCGGCTCAAGATATTTGACAATGCTTCCTTCAGATATTGTGAATATTATATTCCCATGGCATTTTATGCAGTTTCCCTGCAGGGGCGGCCGCCTGTATTTTTCATTGCAGGTGCTGCACCTGAACTCCTGCATGCTGAACTTTCTCAGGTTACCCCTGATATCTCTTATCAAATGCCTCTCAATTACAAGCCTTGCAACATCATTCGCGTTTGCAGCCCTTATCAAGTCAACAACCTCCATCTGTTTTTTTACCTTCTCCTGCATTGTGAGAAGCGTCTTATATGAAGAGCACATGACAGCATTGTTTATGTCGCCCGTCTCATGCGTATACTTCAGGTTTGTAAACTCCTCTGCTCCGCCAAGCCTGTCCCTAATCTGCTCAACCTTAACCTCTAAGGGGTGCTTGAACTGCCATGCTGCCTCATAAAGCTCAAGAGGCAGCTCTCTGGCAACATCAATGTCAAATATCATGTCATCAACCTCTCCTGCCCTTATCCTTGCATTTAAAACAAGTGGCGCATCCTGCGTTCCTCCGCGATGCGCTGGCAAAAACTCGCGTGAAAAATTAATCAAAGTATCCAGCAGAAGCATGACTGCAATTTCATCACCATCGCAATTTTTAACTAAAATATCATTTGCAAAAAAGTTATGTTCAGGCGAAACATTAAAGCAATAGCTCTCTTTTTCGCCGATTTCCTCTATTTTTGTGATGCGAGGATAAGCATAATCCTCATCAAAATCAATTTTCATTCCTCTTGGGCTTTTTCTGCAAAGTTCCCCTAAAATCTTATTTTTTCTTCCTGAAATAAACCCTATCTGCCTGAATTTTTTAACAAAGTTTGAAGGAATTATGATTTTAGTGATTTTGAATTTGGGAATTGCCCGGTTTTTCTTTAAATAAAATTTTCTAACCTGCGGCCCGGGCTCTTTTTCATACTCATAAAATTTAGTGAAAATGCCAAATCTTGACAGGACAAAGCTCAAATCATGCCTTAATCCCTCGCTTATGCTGTCGCATGAAACTCTTATGTCTTTTATGCTAACGCTTCCATCTCCCTCAAAATATCCTCTAAGCAAGGCTGCTATCTTTTCTTTTTTAAGGTTTAAAAACATGCTCGGAATTCTTTTGCTGCCCGCCCTGCTGCCAGCATTCAGGTAGTTTTTAAATAATTCATAAAGAATTCTTGAGGAGAAAGTAACATGGCCAAAATGGTCCTCGCTTGGCTTTAAGTTAAAATGTGAAATAAAGACATTCTTAACAAGGCTTTTAATTTCTTCGTTTCCAGCTATAGAAACCTGATAAAAGCCTTTTTTTGAATCATTCTTCCTGCAAAATCCCTCTGCAATATACAGCCCAATAACTTCCATCATCTCCTTATCCATTGGAATTCTAATAGGAATTAAAACACTGTCTCTCTTGATGGAGATTTTAGTTTCTGAAGGCAAATCCTGCATGCTTTTGCCATGCTTATCTAAAAATTTCTTGACAAGTTTTATTGGAAAGCTGTCTCTTTGATAAAAATTCTTATATTTCTTTAAATTTTCAAATTTATCCATATATTCCCGGGCATTTCTTATCATAACATCTTCCCTATCCTGAAAAATTTCGGGCAAAAATATCTCTTTAATATCCTTTTCTTCTATATCTTTTTTATAGCTTACCATTAATTTATCTGCTAGCCGCAGCTCAGACGCCCTTTTCATTTTTTTACCCTTAGTATAAACTTTATGATTGTCTGTCAATTCAATCTTTCTCCCGTCTTCCAAATGCAAGCGCAGCATCTTTCCTGGCTGGTGCTTTGTTACCTCCATTATTTTTTCTTTTCCAGGGTTCCCAAATGTATAAACCCCTGAAATGCTCTTTTTTAATGCCCCGAAATTGTCTGCTTTTTCAGCTGGATTAAGCTCATTGATAAATTCCCCAATCTTTACTATCTGCCAATTTCCATCTTTTTTAATCGGCACATAGCTGTTATAATCTAAGCAATCTCTTCTGCATGCAGCATGTATGTAAGGCGAAGCAAGAATTGCCTGCATCTTGCTGAAGCCAATAATTCTTGCGACTACACACGCAGCATTATGCGGGGCAATGCAGGTTACAAGGTGCCCTGCAAGTTCCTCCCTGCTGCCGATATTATAAAAAGGCTTTTGGTTGTAAAACCTCACTAGCATTGAATCAATAAATTTTGAAATCCTAATAAATACATCATCTGCCTTCTCGTCCTTGGTTTCTGGGCATGCCGGCAGGATAATGTCATGCGGCTTTATCTCTAAAATCTGCTCATCATTTTCCAGGGGCATTCCATTTATGTCTTTCCCATATCCTAATTTTTTCAGCATTTCAACACCTGTTGAAATCTCCTTTGGCTTGAAATGAGTTATTGGCAATTCTGTTGCGTCATACCTTATAGTTCCGTCCTTGTTCACAGTCAGGTTGTAAATTGCCCTTAGTATCCCTTTGCAAAGATGCTCAAATGCATGATTAGAAGAGCTTGTCCCTTTCACTCCCTTTATCAGCTGTGGAACCTCTTCCCTCTGAAGGTTCATCTTCTTTGCTGCCTCATCCAGATAGTATGAAACCTCTATCCTCTTGCTGGCAAATGGCTGTCCTAAAGCATGCTGCGGGCACTTTTCAGAATCAAATGTCTGCCCGCATTCCTTGCAATAATATTTTTTCTTTGTTTCTTTATTGCAGTTTTCGCATACAAAATATATTGTTTCTTTATTGCAGTTTTCGCAGAAATAAATTGGGAAATCTGCCTTCACGCTTCCAGACTTGCAGGCCGCCTGCACACTTCTCATTCTCCCACCCTCCTCCCCGACAGGAAACAGCACATTGGGGTTTCCTGTGAGCTTTCTCAGTTTTGCCTTTTCAGGCCTTCCCATTCTTGCACCTATAAAAGTTCCTGCCTTGTCCTTTATGGCGTAATTAGAGATTGTATTTACCGCCCGAATCATGTCCTCGCTATGCCTTGCCTTTTTTCTCACATCTGCTGCATCTTCTTTCAAAAAATAATCTGGTGCCTTGTCTCCACTCTTAATGCTGTCCTCTCCCCGATTTCCAATCTTCTTGATTAAGTGCCCCAATCCGAGGTTGCAAAGCAATGCCCTGCTATCCTCTTCAGAAAGCACAACATTCTCGGTTGTAACATCATGGCAGCATCCAATCAGTTCAAGCGCCCTTTTAGCCCTCTTGAAGGTGTCCTGCTCTGTCTTGTTATACGGAAAAATCAGCCTTTCATTTATCCTTGAGAAGGCAAGCCAGTCAAGCAGGGCCATAAAATCCTCATATGCAATCTGGCTCCAGTAGTATGTGAAATCGGGGTGGATGGCTGTTTTATACCTCTCGCTTAATTCTGCCGCCTTCTCAAAACAAATATTAAATGCATCAATTTTCTCCGCCTCGTTTTTTTTGTTTTCCTCGCCTTTCAAGGAATCACCAAATCTGTTTTTTCTCAGCTCAAGAAGCCACTGCTCTTGGGTGTAGCCGCATGGCATCAGTATGTGGTTTCTGTTCAGAAAATCACCATAAGGAACAAGCAGGTCACCAAGATAGATAATCTCACAAATATCCTTTGACATTTCTTTTGCCTGCCTGATATCTTTCAGCTTTCTAACAGAATCATTATTCATCCTTACTATCGGCCCCTCAATGCTGTCGCATGCTGTAATTGCCGCGCCTTTTGTCGGCAGCTCTATCTTCAGCTGCGTGCCGACTGCAACAAACCCCTTTAATGCGTACATTGTTGCCGGGTGTATTGACAGGGCAGAATAACCAGAGCACCTTGTCCTGCCATATCTCAGCCTAAATGCTCCTGATTTTGATGGATGGGCAAAAACAGGCCTGCCTGCAACTAAATCCTGGATATATGTTGCGCTCTCTGCCTTTTTCTTGTTTTTTTTGATGTTCTGCTGCAGTTCAACAAAACCCTTTAGAAAACCCCAGTCGCTCAGCGCAAAGCCCTTTGCCTTTAATTTATTAACCATCTTTAATATCTTTGGAGCTTTCTGCGCCAGCCCCTCTGCCAGAACAAGGCACGGCCCGCTCCTTATCATATTTGTCTCTATCCTTTCCAAGTCCTTGTAGTTGCTTACCTCCTTTTCCTCGCTCGCCTCTCCTGTCACTTGTATAGGCAGGTTCGTTGCCAAAAACTCAACCTCCTGCTCTGATGGAAGATATTGAAGGTTTGTAATTCGCTCATGATAGTCATATATCTCGCTGACAAATCTCTTTACCTCTTGTTCTGTGGGGTCGTATTTTGCATAACCAAATGTCTCTCTTAAATAATCAACAATCACAAGCGAAAATGCAGCAGCAGTCCCGCCCGCGCTTCTGATAGGCCCTGAAAAATATGCTGCAATATAATCCCCATTGCCTCTTGTCTTGTTTAATTTGAAATTTGTGAATCCTTCTATAGGCGAGGAAACAACACCCAAGGTGGTATATGCAATCGCCGCCCTTATGCCCGCATCTATTCCCTCCTGAAGGCTCTGAAATTTGCAAAATTTCTCCTTTGCAATCTCCTCTGCTATCTTCAGGCAGATTGCAGGGTCTAGCGCTCCATGCTCCTTTTCAAGCTCAAGAATCCTGTTAATCGTCTTATCATTATTCAGCTGGGGGTATAATATGCTTACGAGCCCGATAGCCCTTCCTGCAAGGCTTGTCGCGAGAGGAATTTCTACCTTGCTCTTGGGGTCAAGCCCTTTTTTTCTTGCTTCCTCTGCAATAACATATGCCACCTTAACCTTATTTTCAATCTCCTTGAAATGTTCATTGATGCTCAATTTTTCTTCTCCTGAATTTATTTTATGCCATTTATCTTAAGTATTCTGATAACATCAAAAAAGTCATCAGCAACATAATCTGCCCTGTTTTTCACGCTTTCCTTTTTCGGCTTTAAGGCAATAAACATTCCAACCCTTTCTGCAACACTCAAATCATTCTCATTGTCGCCTATATGGCATATCTCGCTTTCTGCCACGCCAAACCTCTTGCAGATATTGTCAATCTTCTCATGCTTTTTCCATGTCGGCACATCATAATCAAGGGTTCCTGTAAAAAGCCCATTATCCCTGTGCAGTTTGTTGTGAAAAGAAAAGTCCAGCGCAAGCTCGCGGGCAGCCTTTTCTGCAACCAGGTCAATTGCAGTTGTCAGCAGTCCCCTAAAAAGCCTGCCCTTGCTCTCCTGGGCAAACTCCCTCGCACCCCTGCAGTATGGCACAGGATACAAAACACTTCCAGCTTTCCCCATGCTTCTGCCTTTCAGGTCAGCAATGTCTGTTCTTGCCCATTTGATGTCGTCTGCCCCTTTCTTGTAATATATATTTATTCTTTCATCCCATAAATCCTTCAAGCCGTATGCATATCCCAATGCATCCCAGCTCGATTCAAACTTACTTCCAACATTTTTGTATGCGAACAGGCACCCATCGCCATCAATGCTTACAAGCTTTATTTTTTGCACCCTTGTCATTTTATTGCTCCTTTTCATTTTTCCCCTCATCTGAAAAATCCAGTATCTTGATTTCCCTTGTTTTCAAATTCAGCATAGGCACCTTGCAGGGAATCGGGTTATTTCCTATTTTTTCCTCAAAAGGGGTTGTTGACTGCCAGCATGACGAGCTTATCATCAATATGTTGTTATAGCTGTCAATGTCTGCCCTGTGCACCTCTCCAGTTGTTATTATGTCTGGAGCCTTTTTTATGAAAAGCGGGTCTTCTGCCTCGTTTGGAACATAAACAACAGAAGAATGTGTCGGGGCAAGATGCCTCCTTTTCAGCATATGCTTTATAATTCTTGTAGGGGTTTCATGCGCCCTGCTCACCCTTAGCTCCTCAATATCGCTCACAAAACTATGAATGCTTGCCCCGTGGTACATCAGGACATTTATCCCATCGCTGATTTCAACAATCGCGGGGTTGCTGACAAGATTTAGGTTCTGAATCTCGTGCATTGGCGCAGCATATTTCCTGTCAAGTATCGGCTGAGGCTCTGCAACCCTTACTGCATCGTGCTGCCCTGGGCACAGGATGATATTAACATCCTTTCTTATCATTTTAAGCATCTCTGCAAGTTTTTCATACTGCTTCTTTATATCCTTTATCAGCAGCAAGTCCTCCTGCCCCGGATAAACGCCAACCCCATCAACACTGTCTCCTGTAATGAACAAGTACTTCACTTTTTCTGATGTTTCTGCATTGTTCATTCCCCCGTTTATCCATTCTATAAACTTCAAAAAGTTTTTTTCAAGAAACCGGTTGCTTCCAACATGCAAATCACTTGTAAAAAGAGCATATTCTTCTTTTCTTGACATTTTTTTCTCAGCTAAAAAAATGTCGGGATATATGATGTCATTTGCGTAAATAATCTCGCTGCTTCCCGAGCTGCCCTTTACAGCAATAATATCATCAAGCATGGCTTCCTTTGCCTTTTCATATATTTCTTTTCTGTCGTGGTTTGCCAGCACAAGAATCCTTCCTGTCAGGTCTTCCATCTCCAGAAGAATATTTTTGTTTTTGGTTGCCCTTTTTTTCAGCACCGCACCTATAATTGAAAAATTTTGCCTGTTTCCGCCAATCTTGTTTATTGAAACAAGATTTTGCAGCTCTGGCCTGTCCTGCATCAGTTTTTTTATTTCAACAAACCTGTTTCTGAAATGCCTTGCAAAATCTGCCACCTTAAACTTCTTTGTCGGGATGTCATACGATGAAATAATCCGGACTTCCTTTAATGGCATCTCTGTTTTAACCCTTCCGGCATCTTTTCCCCCTTCTCTCTCTGTCTCTTCGCTTTCTTTTGTAATCTCAATATTCATCCCAAGATTTATGAATATTTTCTCAACCCTTTTTTTATTCTCGCTGTCAAATGCTGTGGCAATCCTGCTAAGCTCCTGGCTCTTGCTGAACAGGATTGTCTTTGTTATCAGCCTTGTATTTGACGCCTCTTTTATCTTTTCTATAATCCTCCTTGCAACATCAAAATCTATCGGGCTAAGGCTTTCAAACAGCTCCTTGTCTATAATGAACCCATTCTCTAAACAAAATTTTAATATCTCCTGCCCCGACATTTTTGCTTTTTTGCCTGTTTAGCCTATTTAGTTTATGTGCTCCTTCTGCTTCCAGGTTTCTTTGCACAATTACAGCCCCTACAAGCCTAGAGACTCTGTCAAGATGGTCTTTGCCCTTAAAAGTATATTTGGCAGCACAGCTATCTTAATCTCCCTCATTCTTCCCCACCTTCCCTTAGAAATAACATTTGTCCTTATCATCCCGGACATTTCAAGCTCATTCAATATATCCCCCATCCTTCTCTGCGTCAGTATCTCTGTCTTTACTTTTCTGCAAAGGTTCTGGTAAGCATCATAAACCTCTCCTGTAAAAATCCTCTCGTGCTTGGCTTCAGAAAGCCCGATTATAGCAAGCAGGATAAGCTGAAACTGCTTGGGCCCTGTCTGAACGCTGTCAATTATCTTGTCTCTTTCTATCTTCTCATTTGCCCGGTCTATATGCTTTATAGATATCTTTTTGCTGCACTCCCTCTCAGCAATCTCGCCGGCTACCCTCATTAAATCAAGGCACCGCCTTGCATCTCCATGCTCACGCGCCGCCAAGGCAGCGCATTTTGCTATCACACCCTCTTCTACAACCCCCTCTTTAAACGCCTTTTTCGCCCTTTCTTTTAAGATATCCTGCAGTTGAATGGCATTGTACGGTGGAAACACAACCTCTTCCTCGCTTAGCGAGCTTCTTACCCTCGGGTCAAGGCTGTCAAGAAAAGTCAGGTCATTGCTTATGCCAACAACACATATCTGCGCCTTTGAAAGCTCCGAGTTCAGCCTTGTAAAGTTATAAAGAAAGTTGTCTGAAATCTTTTTGATTGCCTGGTCAACCTCGTCAAGGATGAGTATAACCAGCTGCTTCCTTTTTTCTATTATTTCTATGAATTTTTGGTATACATAATCTGTCGGCAGCCCTGTTGCCGGCACCTCCCCGCCGAGCTTCTTTATAAGCTCTGCAAGTATCCTATATTCTGTATCAGAAACCTTTTTCAGCTTGCAGTTAAGATACTCTATAACAAGTGAAAATTCCTCCTCTGAAAAATTTCTCTCTTTTATTCTTTTAAGCATCTCTTCCTTAACATAGTGTATTGAAAGGGTTTTTCCGCTTCCAGTTTTTCCATAAATAAACAGGTTGCTTGGCCTCTCCTTGCGCAATGCAGGAGCAAGAATTGAGGCAACCTGCTCAATTTCACTGTCCCTGTGTGGAATTGTGCTCGGCGTATAATTGGTCTGCAGGATGCCCTTATCCTTAAACACCCTGTCACTGTCTATAGAATTGAATATTTTGTCAAGTTTTGTCGCCATTTTCCTCCTTTGCCCAAAATCTATCCTGAAGATTTGTTTTGAATAGGTTTTTGAATATGCCTTCTTGATTAAGGAGTTATATAAATCTTCGTGTGTTAAAATATATACATAACTGCTGCTGGTTTTTGCTTAAGCTATGTGATTTACCGACGATATTTTTTAAAATTCTGCAAAAAATACATAGCGGTTATGTAATTACGAAAAAAGAGAGACACCCCTATTTCCGATGGAACTCTTTTTGCCTTGCTTGTAGCATGGAGTAAGAATGTAACTTTTAGCCAGTTAAATGTGAAAATGCGCGAGCAAAGAGTTTTAAGTTGTTATCCAATTAAGTATGTTGCAAAATATATAATACAAAATATATTTTAAAAACTATATTTTACATTAAGTAGATGCTAAAAAAATCCGCGTCAAGAAATAACCTATTATAATATCATATATTATAATATATATAATATAATATATAAAAATTTATAAATCAAATCTAAAAACAAACAAAACATTTTGTTTATAAATTTTTCTTAAAATACTCCATATGAAATAAAGGGGTGGGTCAGCAGATATCCCAGAGCCATATTTGTTATATAACTCTAAAAAACCACCAAAAACTTATACAATCCTGAGAATTAATAACAAAAACCTCTTTTTAGCAATATAATCCTCTAACACACCCAATTCAAGCATATTTAATTCACAAACAGAAAAGTTTATAAACAGATTATCTTTGCATTTTACATGGTGATAGAAAAGCGTCCTGTTAAGGATTTTGTAGGGAAACTCGTCGTTACAAAAGAGGGCAAGAGAATTGGGCTGGTTAAGGACATTACCTTTGAAACAAAAACCGGTGAGCTTATACATCTTGTGATAAAAGACACAACACCTTACGCGAAAAACTTTAATCTTGAAAGAACTGCAGAAAAGGACATGCTGGTTCCATATAATGCTATTATTGCAGTAGGCGATTTTGTTGTTGTTTCTGAGGAAGATCTTGTATGAAAGTTAAAATGTTAGAATTCCGCAAGTCTTTGATTTGTAGTTTGAATTGCTCATGGAACTTCAGAAATATATGATTTCTGATAGCTGTCAAAATTTCTCTGAATTTTGAAGTTCTGAGCATGCTCAAGAACCACACGAAGTGGGGCATTATCATGCCACCTGTCTTTGACAAGTGGTTCTTGACAAGCTTGATTCTATACTTTCCAGCCACAAAACCTTGCTGTGCAAAGCACAATAATCTTTAAAAACCCTAAACTAATCCTAATCCTGACTAACTTAAATAAATTACGCAAATAATAAAATGAGGACTATTGGGTTCGGCTTTGACAAAATACACATAGAGAGAAAAAAGGAAATAAAAGGCAAGCTTGAGGTAAAGACAAACATAAACATAACTGAAATCTCTAAAGAGACAGTCGACCTTGTAAAAGAGGATGTTCTTAAGTTTAAATTTAGCTTTAGTGTTTTGTATGAGCCCGGTTTTGCTGAGCTTAAGCTAGACGGCTATGTTGTAGTCATATTATCGCAGGATGCAGTAAAAGACCTGTTCAAGCACTGGAAAAAGAAAAGGATTCCAGATTATATAAGGCTTCCATTATTCAATTTTATACTCACAAAATGCAATATAAAAGCAATGGTCTTTGAAGAGGAGTTCAACCTGCCTTTGCATGTTCCCATGCCAAAGATAATGCCGCCACAGGAACAAAGCCCAGGCGCAGATTATGCAAGGTAAGCGCAAAACTTTATTAATTATTCTTTCTATTATTTTATCAGCCCGCGTCGCATAATGGAATTGCGGCAGTCTCGAAAACTGCTTTCCGCAAGGATATCTAGGTTCGATTCCTGGCGCGGGCGTCGAGCAACTTCACGAGACTGGCTGTAATAATATCAATGAGTGAGGTTGCGAGATTTGGCTTTAGCAATCAAATTTTATTTGGAAGCCAGAACGCACGCAAGGCACTCAAACTAAAAGCTATTATACTCTCAATTTCTTATTTTATCATGCGGGTAAGATACTCCTTTTCAAGCAGAAGAACAAGAACCATAGACCCTTTCAATCAGCATAGGACGCCCTTTCCAAAGCTTGCAGAGAAGGTTATTGAAAATGCAGATATTTTGCTCGAAGTTTTGGATGCCCGTTTTATAGAAGAAACAAGAAATCCAGAGGTTGAAGAAAGCATAAAAAGGAAAGGGAAGAAGCTTATTTATGTTTTAAATAAGATAGATACGATTGATAAAACTAGGATAGGCAAAGAGATTCTTTCTTCAGTCTATCCTTTTGTTTTTCTTTCATGCAAAGAGAAAAAAGGCATAAAGGATTTAAGAAAAAAGATAAATATTGAGGTTTCAAGGCTTAAACTGGGGGAACGCCAAGCAAAGGTGGGCATAATAGGATACCCTAATACTGGAAAAAGCTCTATAACCAATCTTTTGGCAGGCAGCCATCAAACAAGAACCTCTGCAGAGCCCGGCTATACTAAGGGGATTCAGAATATCCGGCTTACCAAAAATATTCTTCTTATTGACACCCCAGGAGTTATCCCCTCAAGCGAGAATTCTGCAACAAGCCAGGAGGATTTAAAAAAACACGCAGAAATTGGAGTCAGAAGCTTTAGCAAACTAAAAGACCCTGAATTTGTTGTAGCCTCTTTAATGCAAAAAAATCCTCTTCTTTTCGAGAAATTTTATAATATTCCCGTAAAAGGAGACCCCGAGATGCTTCTCGAGCAGCTTGGCAGGGCAAAAAAATTTCTCTTAAAAGGAAACCAGGTGGACACGGACAGAACAGCCCGTTTTATCTTAAAAGCTTGGCAGGAAGGAAATATTAGAATAGAAGATTGATAGATTTAGAGCCAAATCTAACAGGGTTCTTGACATGCCTCAATGTACAATGAGTTTTCCCTTCCACTTGCAGTTATCTTCAAGCCATTAAATAACTTTTTCAGCTCGCTTAAGGGATAATAAAAAAAAGAGTGTTTAATAAAATACTCTCCTCCTTCAGGCATAAGCGTATGCATAATTTTTTTCGTCTTAGCATTATAATGTGAGCTTTCAATTCCTTCTGAAACCCTGCTTTTGTATGGCCTTTTCATGATTGTTGGAAACTTAAATGTGTTAAAAATCAACACGCATTTATTCTCGCGCACCAAACTACAGAGTGCCTTAATTTCTTTCCTGTTCAGGTAATTAAATGAATTCCTAAGCACGATAAGGTCTAATTTCTTTTTGCCAATCTCTTTTTCATTTAGCGTTATAACTTTTTTGTTCTTAATTTTTAAATACCTGTCAAATACATAATAATTCTTAATTAACTTTTTATTGCAATATCTTATGTTTTTATTGGAGCCAATCTCAAGGATATTTATTTTTCTGCCAGATTTTTTGAACAATCTGTATATTTTTTGTCTGGCAATATTATCAAATTTTGAAGGTGCTAAGTACCTTTCAGGAAAAACCTCTGAATATTTCTCCCAATCAATCTTTTTTGCAGATTTAGAATTACGCTTTGTAAAATTTTTTCGCATCTTTTAAATTGTTAAACCACCCATAATGCCCA
>CAYMCA010000008.1:0-619 GCA_964388875.1 Candidatus Woesearchaeota archaeon | reverse complement strand
TAATCTTCTTTCTATTTAATTCAATAATAAATCGCTTGAGATTGTCCTCTTCATTTGTTCCAGAAAATACATAATCTGTTGCAGGAGCATCCATTTTCTTGTGGGAATGCACTATGATATTTGCGCTGGTTATCTTGAAAATCATGTCTAATAAAGGAGCATTCAATGAAGCCTTCCTGTCAGCAAAAACAACCTTATTTTTGTGGTCTACCTTGTAAATATAAGCAAATTCCTTGGTAATTTCTTTTTTGCCGCGAATTGTTGTGTAAAACCCCCTGCCAACTTTCCAGGCAACGCACCCAAACCTGTATGGAAAGCAGATTTTTGCAGTTTTTTTTAATAGAGAAATAAAATCGCCTGAATTTTTAAAAACTGGCTTTTTTGCTTTGATTATTTTTGTTTTATACCAGCATAAGTCAAGCATTCTGTTTATGAATTCAACATGCTGGTCAAAAGTCATCTCTATAACAGAGCCATCCGGCAGCAGGCAGATTTTCCTTTCTTTTGCAGTTGCAGGATTATTGCAGAATACAGCATTTGCCTTGCTCTCTGTCAATAAATTCCAGCCAGCCTGCACCAGCTCTTCGAGCAGGAGCAGGTGACGCTCAGCCTGGGCGTG
>CAYMCA010000007.1:0-32969 GCA_964388875.1 Candidatus Woesearchaeota archaeon | reverse complement strand
CATGTTTGCTATAAGCCCATTTAAGCCCATTTTTTTTAGACATATTGTATGGTGGATCTGCAAATACTAAATCCACAGAATTATCTGGGATCGTTTTCAATACCTTTAAAGCATCTCCTAAAATTATTCTATGTGATATTTTCATTTTTCTTTTTCAATAATCAGCTTATTGTTCTTAACTTCTGCTTTTAAGCTATCTCCTTTTTTCCAATTAAGTTTCTCAATAAACTTGTTAGCTATAATTACCCAAAACTTCTTATAACCCCTGCACTAATAATCAAGACTTTTATAACTAATTAATTTCATAGATATTTAGATACCTAAAAGTATTTAAGCTTTTCTATACTTCACCGCACGCTCCGCTAAGCATTAAAAAAAAAGAAAAAGAAATAAAAAAACAAAACTAAATTTTTTTGTCAGTGTAACTAAGCAGTTGTTGACGCGGTTGCTACAGTAGCAACAGTGCCGCTTGTTGACAACTTAGTTTCTCCAACTTCTGTTGAAGGCTTGGTTGTTGTCAAGTATTTTGCAGCTTTTGTTGTATCAGCAGCTTCGTATCCTGCAACTAGCATTGCTACCTTGGTTGTGTCGTTTGTAAGATATGGATTTTTCACGACCTTTAATAAGGCCTGATCTGCCCCTACGCCTGTTTTGGCAGTAAAGTCAGCACCACATATTGCATTGTCACTTCCAAGAATCTTTGCAGCTACAGTATTGATACAGCTTCCACCTAAAACTAACAAGTTCTTTGTCTGAACCTGAGCCACTTCACTGTCTTTGACAGTTACTGAGCCAAGTTCTGTTACTCCTGTTCCTGATGTTGTTCCTGCTGTGACAGTTGCACCCTTTGCGGTGAACAGCACATCAGCAATCATCTGGTCATCTGGTATCTTGACAGTTACCTTGTAGTTTGTTCCTGTTGCAACATTTCTTTCAACAAGTGTTCCGAACAAGTCTATTGCTTGGCTTGTGTATGTGTCACTTGTCTTTGTGACCATACTCCAAGGACTTGGTGCAGAACCGCTGGAATTAGAGCCCACTTCAGAGAATGAAGGTGTGCCTATTCCTGGCATTATTGTTGTTGTTCCAACCCTTGTCAATGGGATACAGATTGTCTGCCCGTTTGTATCTCTTAAGGTTTTTTCTTCCTGTATCAAGATAGCTGGGCCCATTGTCTTGTTGAATACACAAGAGTTTGGTATAGCCAACCTGTCGATGTAAGCTGCAGTTCCGGACCCGTTTGTTACATTGTAGGTAACAGAGCCGTATGCTATTCCGCTTCCTGTACCAGGTAAAATGGTAGGTGCTAGAACAGCTCCATCTCTGTATGTTGTCCATAAGTAGATTCCAGGCAATGAATAAGTTAAGCTGATGTTCAAGGACTGGTTTGTTAAGAACGACATCCATGAACCTCCTTTTAACTTAATCCTTGGGTACAATGTTGTTTGTGTACCAACTGTATTGTAGCTTGCTCCTGGCCCCCACTTGAACCTGACACTCCATGCTGATGAGTCTGAATTGCCATTTGTTACATTGGCATAGTACTCTCCAGCACCAATTGTTGATGCGCTTGATGTGTAGTTGTTAAATCCAGTTGACATTTTATAGTCTTCATTGGTTATGATATCCTTCACACCAATATAGTCATTTGAGCTTGTTCCTGCTGGTAATGATACAACTTCAAGGATTCTTCCCTCGTCATTGTCATTGACAACAACCCACTCTCCAATTGTTGCATTTGCACCCTCTAAAACATGTATTGTCTTGTTATTTGCGTTAACAAGATTTACAAAGTTTAGCGTGCTGTCTGAAACTAAATCAGAGTCCTTTGCGAATGTTATTGTCTTTTCTCCAGCTGTTCCTGCTAAATAACTTGTGAACTTAACACTTGCGGACAACGAATTGTCTGTGTCTACTACTACTGAGTCTCTTGTAGTGCTGTCCAAAGGAGAGTCTACTCCTGCGAACTGCACTTCAACTCCTCCAAGCACTCTATCTACAAAGCCTTTTCCGACCTTGATATAGTCGCCTGTTGCTGAATCTGCACCCTGTACTATGGATACTCCAGAAAGCTGGGTTCCACCGGAACCAGCCACTTCAGCTATAGTGTTTAAGATAGTTGTATCATCAGCACCATACCTGACAGCCTGTCCGTCTTCAAAGTGCAGTGTTCTAGCCCCAACGAGCACATCTATGGATGGTGTGTCAGCTTCCCTGACTGCATGGAATATATCCTTGATATATACCTCAATCTGGTCGCTGCCTGTTCCATATTTGTAGCTGCTTCCCTTTGTGACAGACTTTCTGCTGCCATCTACTTCAAGTGAAGCAGTTGTAGTGCTTGATGTTCCGATAAGAGCCACAGTATGTTCTTTGGCATCTACTGTAACGGTTTTTGTCTCTCCGCCATTTACTGTTGTAGCCTCACCACTTCCATACAAATACAAGGTGTTAGAATCGGAGTTAGCCCCGATTGTATAGCTTACCCCCTGCATCTTTACTGTTGCTGTTCCGATAACATTTGAGTTGCTTACATTGATTACCTTTGAAAAGGTCAATGTATAGTTGTAAAGAGTTGTAATAGCTGTGGATAAGAATCCAGTATCTATTATCATCTCAGGGTCTATGCTTTCACCGCTCTTTGAGAAAGTGATTTGCCTTCCAGTATTTGTTGGTAGAGTTACCTTTTGCGTGTACTTGTATTCAGTTCCGCTGCTGTCGTAAGCAGAGCCATCTGCCAATACATTTGGCATGTTATCCTTTGTCAAGACAGTTCTAGCAGCATTAAGCGTGCTGTTCATGAACAGCTTCTGGCTTGATGTAGCTAAATTAACACTGTCTCCTCCACTTGCACTTGCTGTAGTTGTAGTGCTTGTAGCAGTTTGCTTTGCGAGCTCTGCCTGCAAGTTCTGTCCTACATCAATAGTAGCAAGATAGTCAGATGATGCTGCGCTTGTACCGACAACTACTGCAACGTCTGCCTTTCCTCCAGCAATGAATGGTGCAGGATAGGCGCTTGCTGCAGCTGCGATTCCGATAGTACTTCCAATCATTACTGCGCTTGCCAACACTGAACTAATTTTTCTAAAGTTAAATCTCATTTTTAACCTCCTTTCAGTTATTTTTTATTGTTTTCGGCGTTGTCGTCTCACATAGCAGCGAAATAGGGAATTGCCACCTGCTTGATGACATAGACTGATATTGAAGGTCCCTATTAAGAACCTATCTTTTACTGGCCAGTCTCTTATTGCCGAAAGCAATAAGTATAAAAGACATAGGTTTTGATGCTTTAAAAAGCTTTCCCCTATAAAGTTCATATAATACCGGGCATTAACTCGGCAGTTTACCAATCCTTTATAAACCTTTCGTTGTTACTATTTTGTAGAACAGAGTTACAAAATTTTAAGAGAGCATAAAGCGAAAGATTTAAATAGATAGGGTTTATTATGTACCATATATGTTTAATACAAACATATAAATTAAACATATCATTCACAAAAGATATTATACAGGATATATCTATAAAATCCCCGACGGAAAAATTGCCATTTTGGCAGCACAAATAAAAAATAACAAAATAAATCATGGCAAAGGAAACAAAAACAATAAATATAGCAGTAAAGCCTGCAAAGGGCGCGTTTACCTCTATCTTTAGGCATCTTAAAGGCGAGGATGAGGATTATGACTTCTCAGATATCTCTGCCCTAAGGCAGCTTCTAAACAAGGAAAAGCTAAGGATTTTGGATGCTGTAAAGCAGAAGAAGCCCTCATCCCTCTATGCCCTTGCCAGAATTCTTGGAAGGGATTTCAAGTCAGTTCAGCATGATGCAAGGCTTTTAGAGCGCTTTGGTCTGATTCGGCTGTTGCAGGAAAAAAGCGGAAAAAGAAACAGGCTTAAGCCTGCACTGGCTGCAGACACAATAAACATTGTTTTAAGCATCTAAGGCAAAGAATATCTGGAGTAAAATCATCCTGCATAGCACGCCTTTAAGCTTATTACTATATCCTTGTCTTCCATGGGAAGCATGGCATCAGCTGCCCTTTTTACAGCAACATTGCAGTTTCCCCTGTTTAGCTCCGAGAGCTGCTGGATGGTTTCTCTTCTTGCCTCTCCTGACGCGCCTGTGACATTCATGGTTAGTGTGATGTTAAACTCATATCCCCTCAGGTAGCTTTCATTGCTATAATGCCAGCTGTCATTTAGCGCATTTTCAGCTGCATAAGCCATTGCATCGCATGCTGATTCCCCATCATCGCACATCTTGTTATTGGCGCACTCTTTTATAATATCCTTCATGCTTGCAGGCAGATACCTGATTTCGCAGCCTGTTGTATACTGCAGGAATGAGCCGAGAAAATTGCTTATCTCACTGCTCCTGTATTCCTGCCTTGGCTGCCTTGCTATGCTTACTGCAAAGAACACAAGCGCAACAATGCTCACAAGCACGATTATAAGGACAAATCCCACCATCTCTTCCTGCGAATGTTTGAACTTGATAATCTCTCTTTTTCCTGTTTTTACCATTTTATTCAGCCAGCCTGTAGGCAATATTTATCTGTCCAATCCCGCATTTATCATAGGCATAGTTGCCGTTGTTTTCCTTTCTGCATAGCGCTGCAAATGACGAGACAGCGCCCGCCTTGCTAACATCCCCATTGCTGTAAACGCTGAAGATATTGCAGTCAGGATAGTTCATCTTTGTGCATTCTATATCCTCTGCGCTCTCCTGCTCGCTTAAAGGGCTTACCTTTCTGACTTTGATGGCTGCAACATGCCATAATTCGCCAAAATCCTGCATGCCTGCATCAGCAGAGAGCAGAAGCAGCTTGTCTGCATCAAGGCACAAGCTGCCTGTTCCGCATGTGAATTCTGCGCTGTTAACAATGCTGGCAGCTGTTGCAATTGCCTTTTCTCTCTCCAGCCTTGTAACCTCCTGCCTAGTGCCTTGCATGCTTACTGAAATAAAGAATATGCCTGCCAGCACAAAAAAGATAAAAATAGCCATTAGCATAAATGCTGTCTGCTGTATTTTTAGCTGTGAGCGTTTTGACTTTGCAATATTTCTTTTTGTATTAATGAAGTCAAGGCGCGAATTGACTTTCTTCTCAATTATTATGTTGTTTTTCTTTTTCATCTTAAAATATCCTGCATATGCTGTCTTTTTCATCTATCTCTTCTGCAAGGCTTATGATGCTGCCAAAAGTGCTGCTTGATGAGGGCATACTCTCCTGTTTCAGGGCCATTGCATTATTTGCCATTTCAGCAAGCTCTTCATTCAGCCCAGAGCTGCATTTTGGCCCTATAATCCTTGACTTCTCCAGATAAAGATAAGAAAGCTTTTCCAGCCTTGCCATAAGCCTTGCAAGATTGCACTCATAAATCTCGCTGCCAGAGAATATTGCGGCATATAAAAGATTGCCTGAATAGCCTGTATAAATGCCATCTTTCATGACGCGCCCCGAGATGAAAGAATTGTCATTGCTTGCATCAAACACATTTATGTCGCAGGCATAGCTGTTAAAGCACACGCTGATGCTTCCTGTCTCGCACCCCCCGATGCTGCTGCTTGTGTTTATGTTTCCGGAATTTTCAATATCCTCCTTAACCCATCTTGGGGCATTGACAAAGCAGTATTTTTCATCATATAAGAATATTAAATCAGCAACCTTAAATGGCATGTTAAACTGCTTCACAAGAATGTAAAAATTCTTGCCCTGCAGTGTTGAATTTGAGAAGACATATTTGTTGTTCATTGCTGCTTCCTCGCCAGGCTCCTGCCATTCTTCGCCTATCCCGCTCTGCATTGCAAGGCTGATTCCCTGCTTGCCGAATATATCCTCGCCAGGCATATAGCACCTGTTGTAAATCCGCGTCTCTGCTGTAACCTTTATGATTGTTGCCTCTGATGAGATTCCGCTCCCTGTCTCAAGAGGGTCAATAAGCGCAGAAAGGCTCCTTGCAGCTTCTGACTGGGAGATATGCCTCTGCGGGGCTATAAACTTTGTTGTTATGTACAGGGCGCTGAACAGGATTATAGCCCCGACAATGATTGAAAACATGAATGCAAAAGACATCTCAAATGCATTTTTGTCATGAAAAATTCCTTCGTTCATGTTTGATTAAAACCCCTTTTCATAATCTCAAATTTTTCTCTAACTTTCTTTATTTCCTCTGCTGAAATCTTTTCTATAATTCGCTCTACTTTCAGGCAGAATTCAGGAGCAGCCCTTGCTCTCTCCATTATTTGTTCTTTGCCAAAATCCTTGTCATAGTATAATGCATCAACTCTAAGCTCCTTTGATTTTTTAATCTCCTCATAAATTTCTTCATCAACTATTCCTTGTTCAACAAACAAAGACTTTAGCGTAAAAATTGTGCAGTCATGGATTTCTGATTTTATTCCAGCTTTCATAAAAAGAGAATAAACAATAAAATATTTCGCATAATAGGATGTGTCAAGAATCCATTCATATTCCTGTTTCTCTACTGCAGAATTGAGCATATTAAGAGCAGATTTTGATTTTCTGGCATATACTCTCGCAAGATTTTCATTAGGGTTATTAAGCCTTAATCCCCTTGATTTTCTGAAACAATGCCTAAAATCACCACTCTCTTTTGCCATGGTAATATTTCCACACCCCATTTATAAAAATATCATGGTTATATAAAATTATATGGCTTTTAACAATTTCTTTAATTAAAGGGTTTTGCTTGAATAACTGCTCTTTAAACTGCTTGAGAGTCATGTTTGTCAGGTGAACCTTCCTGTTATACCTTGCTCCAAACTCTTTTATGCTGCTCTTCTCATTTTTTTTAATGTTTCCTATATAGAATAAGTCAATATCACTTTCCTTTGTATGGGTTTCTGAAGCATAGCTGCCGAATAAAATCAAGCATCCCTGAAAATTTATAAATTCGTTGTAGAGTTTTTTTATTAAAAACTCTTTGTCTAGGAATTCTATTGTTCTTTTCTTTTCGCTTAAAGACAGAAATTCCCTTACCTGATTGTTTTCCATATTTAAGGAATAAACCCTGCTTCTGCCAATGTTTTTAGCCGCCAAAATTTTGTCTTTTTCAAACTTTTTGAGATGAGGCAATAAGCTGACATGGCTCTTTCCAATTAGTTTGCCCATCTCCCGTGTATGAAACTGATTAAGATAGCTATCCCTGTACAGCCCAATAATATCTAGCTTAATATCATTAATATTTCTTACCATATGGTAGTTTAAATTACCACTATTTTATAAATCTTTCTATTCCCTTCCTATGCTCACAAGAGCCTCATTAAATCCTTTTTCCAGCATCATGCTCACCTTTCCTTTGGTGTTTTCAATGCAGTAAGGATTCTCATAATCTCCCCTGCCGTAATTTATTGTCTCTGTTATGTTTATATGCTCAATTATCTCTGCAGCCATGCTGCACGCCTTTTCTGCAGGATAGAAAAACATGTTTCTTTCAAGAGGATAGTTCTCAATCTCGTCAACAATCTCTTCGCCATCAATAGATGGCGGCGCATAAGCCCCCCACCACCCATCCAGCATGCCGTCTTCATTCCTTCCTGCTGCAATGTCAGCAAAGCACACATATTCTATTCCTGAAGGCAATGCTCCTGAAAACTTGCTGCTTGAGCTCTCGCTTGATGTCCATGCATTTGCAACATCATTTTTAAGGCCGTCTATAAATATCCCTATCTGGCTGCAGTCCCTGTAGCTTAAAAAAGCCCCTACTGCATAAAATGCCACAAATACAAAAACAGCTATTAAAAGTATTGAGAACATCATGCCAAACGGCAGCTGCATGACTTGTGAGCGTCTTGACTTTGCAATATTTCCTTTTGTATTAAGGAAGTCAAGACGCGAGTTCGAGCGTTTCGATGTTGCTAAATTATTGGTTGTATTTAACATCAAAACGGGAGTAGAGCGTTTGCACGAATGTAAATTTAATATGCTCTTCCGAGTGCAAGCGCGAGTAGAGCGTTTGGATTTCACAATATCTTTTTTCATATCAAGGAAATCCAAACGCGAGTTGCAGTTTTTATCACTAATCCCTCTTTTTAAACCCATCTCTAAATAACCAAACCCCTATTTATAAAATTATTGAAACTTCAGAATTCAGTTATTCACTTTCTTTACTGCAGCTCATAGCTTCTCACAACAATGCTGCAGCTGTCAGGAAGCGGCTGGCTGCCAAACCTATCCTTGCACTTTATATAATATGTTGTGTCTGCCTTCCACTCTATTGAATGCTTTTTCTGCTCTTTTGAGTCAATGGCAATTCCGTCTGTAAATGTGTAGCTGCAGGTTTGAGTTCCATAAGCGCAGCTGGCATCCTCATCTGTCATGACAATAAGCTGGCTGCCGTCCTTGTATGCCCTTGTAATCACCGGCGCTGTTGTGTCAACAGAAACATTGAACTTGATTGTGACATTGTCTGTGTTGCCGCCCAAGTCAATGCACTTGATATTATAGCTATAGTTTCCAGACAGCAAGTCCTGCGATTGCTTATGCTGGTATCCGCCTGTATTAAAGAACAGCACATAGTCATTTAAATTCCCAGTCCTGCTGTAATAGCAGAATGCCTCTCCGTCCTTATAGCCGAACTCTGTTGTCGCCTCGAGAGAGGCATTTACAACGCTCGTTGAGCTGTATATCACTGTGTTATTAGGCGATGCATGTGTTATGAAAAGAGGCTCTGTGCCTTTTATTATCAGGCTGTAGCTCTCTGTATTGGCATTCCTGTCGCTTTCATCAGCAGTTGGCTGGTCCTTGCACCTGAAATAGAATGGGTTGTCCTGCAGGTTTTGTATGCCTGTTAAGCTGCCCTCGCAAACATAATTCAGGTCAGCATTCACATCGCCTATATTTGTTGCGCATGACATGCTGTTTTCCATTGAGCTGTAATCCATGTCATTCCTGCTCCACCTGCATTCTGACGGCTCATTCACATACACCTGAATGCTCAGGTTCTCTGTATTGTATGCAACAGGCATGCCTGATGCAATGCTCGTTGCTACTATCTTTGGAGGGGTTGTGTCAGGGCCTTTCTCAACGCAGAACCTTGTTGCAAACTCATCCTCATTGAAATTGCCGTTTGCATCCTGGCACCTTATGTAAAGGTTTATTGTATTCTCCTGCGATGCATTCACCCCTGGCAGGCTTATTGTCTGGCTATGGTTGTAATCAAACAGGTTGCTGTCTCCCATGTAGAATGTCATGCTGTCAAATGCATTTGTTTTTGAATCTCCTGTTTTGTGTGCATAATCAATCCTGCACTGGGTTGGCTCGTTTGTTGAAACTCCAAACTCCAAAGGCGTGAATGCCTTTATGCACCCATCTGCTGCCTCTGTGTTCTCTATCCTCATGCCCAGTCCCGGCGGCCTTATCTGCACATCCTCATATGCATATCCTGCTGTTAGCACTTCATCCCACTGGCTTATCACAGGAGAGGTTACATCCAAAGGATTAACCCATGCGCATTTTTCCTCATCTGTTCCCACATTCAGCAACTGGCATGCCTGCCCCAGGCTTCTGCATTTATATTCAGAGCATGCATTTAGCTCATCCTTGTTGCACTTCTCGCAGTCATCTCCTCCAACAGGCGGCTGCCATGGCAAACACGAAAAGCTGATTGTCTGCGTCTTCTCCTTCTTGTAATTCATGACAAAATAAACAATGGCGACAGCGGCGCCGATGCCCCATGATGCCATTCCTAAATTCTTAGCATCAATAAAACCCTGCCAAATTCCACCCTTGCCAAACAATCCAGAAACCACGCTTTGGGTAAAAAATCCAAGTGCAGCAGACTCTGCAATTGCATTAACAGTTTCTTCATCATCAGGAGCAATCAGCTGCCCGAGCATTGTTATTGCACTGTATATCATCCCAGCATAAAGCGCCCCATTAAGAATATGCCCTGCTGTGTAAGGAAGGTCCCACATTAGGAATTTTTCTGTTCCGGTTGTTGGAGGAGCAAGTTGTGGAGGTCCTCTTGCTGCAGCATCTGCAAATGTCTCTCCAGTATTAAGCTGTGTTTCACCTAATGATTTTCCAGCAGAGTCATACCAATTAAGCTTACCACCAGTCTGGTCTACAGCATAAAAATTGCTTCCTGATGCTGTTAATGTTGTTGTAGTTTTTAATACACCTGTTGTTGCATCATATGTTTTCAAAGCATTATTTTCAATTAAATAATATCCATCTTTCCCATTCCATAATGCACCAGTGGGTAATGCTGCTGGTGGTACTACAGGAGGGTTCACTGCTCCAGTCACAAGTGAAGGAGTTGCTGCACCTACTATTGGTGCCTCTGATGTTCCTCCTGCTAATGGACAAGTTAACACATTTTGTAACTCATCTTCTGGTAAATTCGCTAAATCATCAAGTACATTGAATCCTGTTATTATAGTTTTTTGTCTTACTTGTTGAGGAGTCTCTCCAAAATTATTAACACACTCGCCTGTAGGAGAAATACTTGTTGGAACTGAAGTAGATGATAGTCCTGATATTACACTAATACCTACTATCCCAATGACAGCTGCTGCTACTGCTGCCGTCTCACCCTTTGCAGCAAACCCCGTTATCGCCCTCCCACTCGCCACAGCTTTTCCAGTTATCACCCTTCCAGTCCATGTCACAACATCAGCTCCTGTTTCAGGAAGTGTTCTTTTTTCTCCATCTACTGTGTACTCATAGCCATCGTCTGTGTATGCGCCGACATAATTCACATATCCCCCGCAGTCTCCTAATCCTGTGCAAAGGCTGTTTTGCTTTTGCGCCCAGCCCTCTTCAAGGCATTCGCAGTTTTCCTTGCATTTCCAGTCGCTGTCAAGCAGCCCCTTTTCAAATTTTGCAGTGCATGTTTTTGTCGCAGCAGCGCATATGCCTTTTCCATCGCTGTCTGCATTCCAGAAATCCAGCCCCGGAGGAACATTTGGAGAGCATCCAATAGTTCCGTTATTAACACTCTCCCCTGCTGCTGTCCATCTGCAGTCTCTTTTGTCTGTATTCTCGCAGTCCTCTTTTTCTATCTGGCTAATGCAGTCCTGCCACCTATTCACCCTGCATCCTGCCTGTGAAAATAAATCGCCTGTTGATGTTTCTATTGCGCCCTGAACGCATGACTGCTGCCTGAAATCATCGCATGCCTCTGTTGTCTCCTCGCCTGAGATGCATGCATGCCTGTAATGGCGAGAGCCGACAGCATCTGTTCCATCGCCTGTTTCAGAATCATAAAAGCACCAAGTCTCCCCGTGCTTTTTGCTTTCTCCAAGGCTTGTTGTCTCACAGTTTAAGTCCTTGCATATGTTTTCCCCATAGCTTGCCCTCGCGTCTCCAAATTCAGATTTTCCACATATGCTTCCTGCAAGATAATCGCAGTTTCCACACGAGGCAGAGTTTGCATTCGCGCTTCCTGCCCCGCAGCTTTCTGCCTTGGTTTTTAAATTTGTCCAGTAATCATTGTCATTGATTTTTGAGGCATCATATATGTTTGCCCTGTTTCCGCATGTGTCAACAAAATACACCTCATCCCCGCCTTCAATGCATGTTGTCTCTGCTGTAGGCCCGCAGTCTGTATTCAATTCCTCTGCACTGCATAGCTTGTCTTTGTAGAATGTTGCATTCTTCTCCTTGCAATTGCCTCTTGTTTTGAATATGCATGTATTTACAAAATCCTTCTCATATACACAGGCTCCCTGGTCCTGCGACTGCGCAATTGCTATGCACGCATCCTCTGATTGGATGTCTGGGCGGAAATCTGTCTCAACGCCATAAAATGAAGATAGGCTTTTGCACCTTACAGAAGAAACAAATGCTGCCTGTGTTCCGATAACACAGCATCCTGATGCGCATTGCGGAATATTGCACTCTGCATCATCGCTCCATGTGCCCTCTGCATCAGTACAAACCCTTTCTGGAGTGTTTTCAGAACAAATGCCTTCCTTGCTGTCATAACAGCACCCTTTTTTGCAGAATGATGTTGCCTCGCATGATGAAGGCGTTGCCCTGAAATCATTGCTTGTGTCGCACTCTGATTCAGGCGCATTCTGGCACCATGCCCCACTTAATGTCTTCTCGCAGCAGAATGAAACATCCTGCGCTGATGCAGTTTCAGCAATTCCAAAGCCGCTTTCACTAGGAGTTGCCAATGCAACCAAGAACGCAAATGCAAATGTTGATGTAATCATTATTGAAATCTCAAATAATGATATGGCTCTTTTTTCTTTCAGCCCTTTCATGCCCTTTGATTTTCTGCTAATATTTTTGTTATGCTTTTTCATTCTTCTTCACAACTTGTTTTATTCTTTCAATAAAATCCTTGATAAAATTAACCTTTCTTAAAATCCTTGACATTCTTTTGTCGTCTAATCCAAAATATTCATGGGCAAGGTAATTTCTATGCTCTGCTAACTCTTCCAGCTCTGCCCCTAATTCTTTGCTTATAATCCCTTCTTTTGATAATGAGCTGAATATCTCTTTATGCCTTGTTGGTATAGGCACAGATTCTTTAACAAGGATATCGCTTCCTAAATCAATTGCCCTGTTTATTATAGCCAAGCACATCGCAGTTGATGCGTGAAAAGATAAAGGGTCTTCATCCTCTATTATGATATTTCTTCCTTTCTTAAAAGATTCCAGCTTTTTGAAAGAACTCTCTATATCTTTTATTGCACTTGCTATTCTTTCAAGATTATACATTTTCTACACCCAACACCTCTCTTACATATTTATTTAAAATAGGCTTAAAATCTAAATATTCCTGCAAGGTTTTTACCTTTGCAAAATTCAAAAACTCTATGTCTTTGACAAGCAAAGGCTTTCCCTCTTTTAACACACGGAATTTTATGTATATTGGCAGGTCATCAAAAACAGAAATGTCTAGATTGTCACTTGCAAAACCATAAATATTGAGTTTTTCCTTCTCACTTAATTCTCCTATTACACACAAATCAATATCTGACAAAGGCCCAAACCTGCCTCTTGCATAGCTTCCAAAAAGATAAACTGCCTTAACGCCTTTTATCTTTCCCATCTCTTTTGCAATTCTTGGGATGTCCTTAAAATCTGTTATAATTGTTCTCCTTGTTATTTTCATAATAAAACCTCCTTCACGCCATAGCCAGCAGGCCATGGAATGCTTCTTGATGCAAACATAAACTTCTCTTTTGTCTCTCTGTGCGTTAGCGTATATATTGTTGTTCCATCAGAATTTTTCGCCTTTTCAACCTTTAAGTCAGGATAATAAGCCATGTATGCCACAGGGTCGCTGTCTCCGTAACGCGCCTCCCAGTTCAGTATGCTTGAGGAAATCATCAGCAGGTTATACATCTCTGATTTGGAAGAGGCAGAAAAATCAGAATATGTCTGCGAGCTGCCTTTTGTCAGGGTTATGCTCGTGTCAATGCCAACATTAATGCTTTCCGGAACAATCTCAGCATTTACAGAAACAGGGGCAATGTCAGCGCTATAGCCCTTCTTTTCAATCTCACTCTTAAACTTGCTGATGCACCCATCTATTTTTTCTTTTGTATACTGCTCAATCTCCTGCTCAAAATGCCTCTTTAGCCTTGGCCTTTGCATCACGCATTTCTGGTAGTATTCATTTGTATAGCAAAGATACTCCACCTTGTTTCCGCCGAACATCACATAGCTCTCTGGCTCTAAGCTTCCGCCCTGCATGCTTATTCTTTCCTTTGCCTCGCCAATCGCCTTTTCAGCGCATGCCTCAATATACTTTTCAGTTGTTTCAGGCGACACGCCTATAATCTTCAGCCTCGGATAAAGCAGGATTGCAAGAACAGCAATAATAACAATTGAGATGATTATAAAGATTGTAACTTGCGATTTCTTATTCAGTTTTCCGCTCTTTTTCTCTTTTATCTGCATATGTTTCATAGTATTAAGTTGTTTATAAATTTTGTTGTGTTTCTCTTTTATCCAAAAATGAATAATTCTTTTTAAGGGTATCAAATAAAAAGAGCGCCAGCAGCTTGTAATTCTCGCGGTTTGCCTCTTTTATGCAGTTTAAATACCTGTCCCGCTCCTTTACATAAATGTTTAGTTCAGGGTATTTTGCCTTCTTTAGCAGGAAATTCATAACTAAGCGGGAAACCCTGCCATTTCCATCAATAAATGGGTGGATTGTAACCAGCTTGGCAGAAACCACAGCTGCCAGCTCAAGAGGATGAAGCTCTTTTTTGTTTTCTTTGTACCACTTTACAAGCCCTGTAACCAGCAAGGGCACTGCATCAGCATAAGGCGGCTTAAATTCAGTTCCCCTTATTCTTACCTCTGTCCTCCTGTATTTTCCGGCAAAGCTGTCAGCAATGTTTTTCAGGATGAAGGAATGAATTTTTAATATCAGCCTTTCGTTTAGCTCGCCTTTATATCCTTTTAAAAATTCAATTGCTTCT
The DNA here is from genome assembly GCA_964388875.1 of Candidatus Woesearchaeota archaeon. Taxonomy (GTDB): domain Archaea; phylum Nanobdellota; class Nanobdellia; order Pacearchaeales; family GW2011-AR1; genus JACOYM01. The sequence continues at coordinate 18,558 of CAYMCA010000007.1, read as the reverse complement.
TTGTGGTTTTTTGCCTCATGAATCTCCCTTAAGCTTGCCCCTTTTGGGGCAATATTCTCATTGATAATAAGAGAGGTATCTTCTAAAGAGAGCGTGTTTCCTTCTATGGCATTGCTGTTGTAAGTCAGCTCTGTAAAAAACCACTCATCAAATTTTTCTATTCCAATCTTTCCGGACTTTCTAAGATAATTATCAAATTTTTTCCTGATATTTTCAGTCTCTAAAACCTGCTCTTTAGAAAGGTATTCTGCCTTTTTCAGCTCAATCTTGAATTTCTCAACCTCCTTTTTTATTGTTGCTTCTGGCAAAGCGCCCTCTCCGATATACCTGCTGGCTTTCTTCCACTTTTTGCCTTCCCGAATATTATAAACTAAGTAATTGTATAATTTCCCTTTCAGCTTTCTAATCTCATGATAAACCATGGTTGTTATTATGGGCACATATTTATAAATCTTTCTATTTGTGCCCATAATGAATTAAAAATCTTTTTACGGCGTTAAATCCACAGCCCTTGCCTCAATATTGCACACATTGTTCCCAGGGTTGTTTCCAAAGGTATCCTTGCATTTTATATAATACTCCCTGTCTGCTGCCCAGCTTGCTGTATGCGTCTTCGTGTTTATTACAGACATGGCTGTTGAATTCACTGCATCATCAAAGCTGAAGGCGCATTTAATTGTTGCATTTGTTGAATACCTGCATAATGCATCCTCATTTGTTATTACCTTTAGCACTCCGCTGTCATAATATACCCTTACAACGCTCGGCGCAGTATTATCAACAGATATGTTAAACTCTATTTTGCTGCTTGCTATATTCCCGGCTGCATCAGCGCATGAAACATTATAGCTGTAGTTTCCTCCCATAAGGGAAAGCTGCTGCTGGTGCACTGTCCCGCCTGTCTCAAAAAACCCGACAGGAAGATATATCCCCCTTGAATAAGAGCATTCTGCATTTCCATTGTCCATTCCGCCTGCTGTCCTTACATTAAGCTCAATGCTCATCGGCTCTGTTCCTGTTGTGATTGTTCCCTGCGGTGAGGTTGATGTTATATTCAGTGAAGATGTGCCCTTTAATATATACGAGTAGCTGGTTGACATTGCATTCCTCTCGCTGTCATTTGATGCGAAAGGCCTGTCCTTGCACCTGAAATAAAACTGGTTGTCCTGCCCTGCATCAATGCCACTCAGCGCTGTTATGCACTTATAGCTTCCGTCCGGCTGCATAGCAGCTACAGATGTGTCGCAATTCATGCTGTTTTCCATTGAGCTGTAATCCATGTCATTCCTGCTCCACCTGCATTCTGACGGCTCATTTACAAAAACATCAATATTCTTCTCGCTTGTTTCAAAGGCAACGCCCGAGCCGCTTGGCGGCTCCACGCTTCTTATTGAAGGTGGCGTCCTGTCTGGCTCTGGAGAAACGCAGAATTCAAACACAAGCTCCTGGACATTTGTATTCCCGTTAAAGTCCTGGCATCTTATGTAAACCCTGTTTTCCTGCCCTGTCTCTATTGGCAGCTCTGTTATGTTTGCCTCATCCAGAATATTCTGCCAGCCAGGCATGGATAGTGTTGTGGCATGCTGCTGCAGGTAAGCTCCTCCTGAAAATGATGATTGCATGTCATCAAAGCTGTCTGTTGCTTCAGAATCGAGCCTGCAGTTTGCAGGCTCGTCTGTTGTTACTCCCAAACTGAAAGGAGTGAAAGGCGGAACGCACTCATCATCTGCCAGCGTATTCTTGATTTCATTTGCGCATGCTGCAGGGCATGATGCTGTGCTTGAATATTCATAGCCATAGCTTAATACATCCTCCCACGGCGTTATTACAGGAGAGGCAACATCATTCTGGTTTTCCCACCAGCATACATTGCTCCCGGCACTATCCTTAAGCCTGCATGCCGCCCCCAAGCTTTCACACCTGTATTCAGAGCATGCATGCAGTCCATCTGCAGCAAGCTCGTCATTGCACTTGCTGCAATCCTCTCCGCCTGTCGGCGGCTGCCATGGGCTGCATGTAAAGGAAACTGTATGGTCTTTTGTGTCCCCGCACCCCATAAGCTTTGAGATGATAGCCAAAACAATCATGACGACAACTGCCCAGAACAGCATGGCGCCGAAAGACAGGCTGGCAGATGAGCCTGTTATTGTTCCGCCGCCGGTTGTTACTGTTCCAGCACTAGTAGTTGTTACAACACTTCCTTCTGGTAGAAGAGCTCCTGCTGGTATATATGTCCCAGATCCAATAGAAACTGTTGAGGGTAAACTAACAACAGTTGAAGAAACACTCAACGCCATCCCTCCAGCACCCGCAGTTAGTGTTGCACCAGCAGCTATTGCAGTGCCTGCAGCAGCACTCGTGCCGACTGACATGGCTATTGCATTTGAGCCAATCGCGCTTACTACCCCTACTAATGACAGTGTCTCAGTGTCCTCGCTGCTTAGCCCAAATAATTTTCCTATCAGCTGCCCTGCAAAATAGGCAGCGGCTGCTGCAGCACCTGCTTTGGCAAAAGCCCCCCATGTTGTGCCGCCGCTGGTAGTCAGAAAGTTTTCCCAAGTTTGAGGCAATTGTCTGAGTATCATACCTTTCTTAAAATAAGCTAATGCAATAATACCAGTAGCCCCAATCGCGCCTGTCCATCCGCTGTCGTCTTCGGCGCCTCCGCTCCCGCCTGAAAGCCTGCCTGTAACTTCAGGGTTTGGAATTATGTTTTGCGCCAATGAAGCAAGATAGCTGTCTGATAGCTTAACTGATTCATCTCCTGAAACCTCATAGCCGTCATCTGTAACCTCTCCTGCGATATTTACATATGCCCCGCAGTCTCCAAGGCTTGTGCACCATTTGTTCATTGCCTGCGTCCATCCTTCCTCTCTTACAACACAGTTTGCTACACACTCCCAGTCACTGCCAAAGACTCCAAAGAAATTACAATCCTTCACCTCTGTCCATGTTGCACTCTGGCTCGCCATGCCGCACATCATCTCTGATGAGCTTGACTCTGCTGCTGTCGCGCCCGAAAGAATATTATATCCTGGAGGGTATTGCGGCAGGCAGGTGTAAACTGTCGGCATCTCATCTCCCTCTCCTGTGTCCCAGACTGCCTGCCAATAGCAATGCTGATTGGCTTTGCAGTTATCCTCTACTGTTTCAGAGTTTTCATTATATGCCAAGCATTCTCTCCATTCATTTGCAACGCACGCTGCACTGCTGAACATGCTTCCGTCTGCAGCCTGCGTTTGCTGCTCTGCGCATATGGACTGCCTGAAATCATCGCACGGCTCTACCTTTTCCTCGCCTTCAATGCAATAATGCCGCCAGTGCCTTGAGCCGACAACATCTGTCCCATTGCCAATGCTTCCGTCATACTCGCACCATGACTCTCCATGGCTTCTGTCTGTTCCATCTGATGCGTCATAACAATTCAAATCCCTGCACACATAATTCCCATAGCTTGGCTCTGTGTCCTTTCCTGCCCTGTATCCATTGCATTTGCTTCCTGCAAGATAATCGCAGTTTCCGCACGAGGCAGAGTTTGCATTTCCTGTTGCAGATGCTGCGCCGCAGCTCTGTTCTTTTGAATAATAATATGTCCAGTATGCCTCATCGTCAATCCTTGAGGCATCATATATATTTGCAGTATTTCCGCAGCTGTCTATAAAATAGGTTTCATCCTTTCCTTCAATGCACATTGTGTTCTGAGTTTTTTGGCAGATGGTATTGAGAGAAGGCGCTGTGCACATCATTCCATTGTAAAACTCATACCCATACCTTATTCCGCTTGAGCCAGTGCATTCCAGCTTTGTCCCAAATGTGCATGTGCTCTCACCATCAGAATTTTCAAACACGCATGCGCCCTGCTCCTGCATTCCAGCCCTTGCAAGGCATTCTAATTCATTGTTTGCAGAGGTGAATTCAGCCTGGGTGCTGTAATCAATTCCATTGTATTCAGCCAGCCTTTTGCATTGCTGCTCTGTAACATAGTTTGCATTGCTGCCTATAAGGCAGCATCCCTGCGTGCACTGCTGCAGGTTGCAGTCTGCGTTGTTTGCAGTGAATTCCCCGCTTGACTCCTCGCATGAGGTTTCAGGGCTGTTTCTTGCGCATGTTCCCTCATTGCTGTCATAGCAGCATCCAAGCTTGCAGAATGATGTCTCAGAGCAAAGCGCATTTTCATTCACTTGGTAATTGCTGTCGCACTCGCTTTCAGAGCCAGCATCATAGCACCATGTTCCATTGACAGATTTCTCGCAGCATGTTACAGGAGTTGCAGTTTGTGCAGACGCAATTCCAATCCCTGAAAAAAATCCATTTGTCTCTGCTATTATGAATGCAAATGCAAATGTTGAGATAATCATTATTGAAATCTCAACTAAGGATATTGCCTTTTTCTCTGCAGCTTTTCTGTTTTTTTCTGTTTCTTTTCTCATTCTTCTTTTTTTGTTGTTTTCATGCTCTTTTAGCCTTATTGCTCACAGCCCTGCAGGCAGCACATAGCCCCTCAGGGCAAAAACAAACTCTCTTCCTGCATCCCTGTGTTTCAATGTATAAATCTTTGTTTCTTCTGTGTTGTCCTTTTCAAGGCTGTAATCAGGGTATAAAATCATGTAACCCACCTGCTCAAAATACCCAAACTTTGCCTCCTGGTTTATAATCTCTCTTGCCAAATCCAAAAGCTCATACAGCGGCTCTTTTAATACTACCTCAAACCTGTTTCTGCTGACTGTTGTTTCACCTTTTGTTGCGCTGAATTCAAATTCAGCGCCTATAAAAACATTCTTTGGCATTATCTCTGTTTTCAGCGCAATGCTTTCAACATCTGCCTGAACAGCATAGCCCTGCTTTTCAAAATCTGCCTTCAGGCTAGAGACGCATTTTTTTAATACAGGCAGGGCATAGCCTGTTATCTCGCTTTCAACATGCGCCTTCAGGCTGGGTTCCTGATTTGTGCATTTTGTGTAATACAGCGCAGTATAGCAGAGATACCTTACCTTTTCATTTTGATATATAATATAGTGTGCTGGCTCTATGTCCCCGCCCTGCTGGCTTAAAATATCAATAGCATCCTCTGCTGCATCCCCCATGCACTTTTCTATGTATGCCTCAGGGCTTTCTATCTGCGGCGGAGTTAGGATTTTCGGCTTGAAAAATACAAAAAATCCTATAATGGCAGCGACAATGATGATTGCCACTATGATAAATATTGTTACCTGCGAGCGTCTTGACTTTGCAATATTTCCCTTTGTATCCAGGAAGTCAAGGCGCGAGTTTGCCCTGCGCGATTTTCTGCTTAAAATTCCACTATTTTTTATTCTTGTCATTTTTTGCCTCATCTAAAAAATCTTTAATCCAAATCTCTATCTTCTTGGAAAGCATAATAGCATTTTTATTGCAGTATTCTTTAAACTCATCGTAAGTCTTGGAGTCTAAGCTCAGGGTTACCTTCTTTTTTGCCATTAACTAAGCATATTCAACCATCTTTATAAATCTTTTTATTTCTAAGTAAGTAAAAGAAATAAATAGAAGTATACAGAATTATGTAGAAATATGGCATAATTGTGCTCGTAAATACAGAATAAATTTTTCTCTCGCGCTAATTATCCGTCTCAACCCTCGGCGCAAGGATGAAGAACAGGCTTATCCTTGGAGTGCTGAACTCAAGCTTCAGGGGATAGTCGTTTGAGAATTGTATTTTTGCCTTATCTGTGAGCTTTGCAGCCTTTATGAATTTCTGCAGGTATTCAAGGCTGTATTTTGATTTTGCGCTCTCGCCTTTTATTGCCACCTCGTCTGTTGAGAATTCCGAGCTCGCTGAATTTAGGCCCTTTGCCTCAATGATGAACTTGTTATCTTTTGTTATGAAAGAGCACGAGTCAGCAACAATAGCGCAGTCCTCTATGGAATCTATCAAGTCTCCTGAATTTATGTCAATGCCTGCTGTAAAGTCCAGCGGCGGAACTGACTTTTCCTCTGCGTCAATGTCAATCAGCGCAAGGACAAACCTTCTTTTTATCCTGTCATGAACATCTATCCTTAATGTGTTGTCCTCTGTCTGCATAATCAGCGAGCTTCCTGGAGAGCACCTTTTCAGCACTGCCTTGAGATTGTCAAGGTTCAGCCCAATTGTTTCCTTTTCAACAATAAACTGCGAAAATGCGCTTGCAGGGATTTTAAAAGAGACAAGGGCAACATTTGCCGGGTCTATTGCAACAACGCCCATTCCGCTGGAGTCAATCTGCAGCTTAACCTCTGTCACAAGCTCAGAAATTATAGAGATGACATCTGCAAAAATTCGGGTCTCGTCCAATTTTATTATCATGCCTCTACAAGAAAGTGCGTATTTTTAAGCTTTGTTGTAGTGAAATGATAAAAACAAGCGAATAAATATCCCCTGCTTTTACGCTCAAGCCCATGCCAAAATATATAAACTTGGAAAAAATATTCTGTATATGATTCATAAAATCCAATTGCTAACCAATTCAGAAGAGGTTCAAAGATTATATGCGTTTATCCGCCAGTTTCCCCTTGATTATCCCAATTATTCTGCCTGGCTGGAGAAATGCAGAAGGCAGCTTGAATTGAAAGAGAAAAAAGCATTTTACGCGACTGCGCCTGGCAATGAAATTATTGGCGATTTGATTTTTCAGAATTTAAAAGGAAGCCAAAATGTCCTTGAAATTAAGAATTTCAGGGTTGCCAAAGCCTGCCGGCATCTTGGGGTTGGCTCTGCTTTAGAATCAATGCTCTATTCTTTAGCTAAATCAACCGGCTTCAGGAGAATTCAGGTGGACACGCACCAGGATAACCTTGAAATGATTCAATTTTTAATAAAACGGGGGTATGCTCCTGAAGCCAAAGCTCATTTGTATACTATAAATAAATCAGAGATTATTCTGTCAAAGAGCCTGTAAAAATGGAGCATTTAGCAATTCTTTCAAAAAAGAGAAAGCTTCTTAGCAAGATTATCTCTGGAGAGAAAAAGATTGAATCCCGGTGGTATAAATTCAAAAAGCCACCATTTGGGCGCATTTCTGAAGGAGACACAATTTATTTTAAGGAATCCGGGGAGCCTGTTTCTGCAAAGGCAACTGCAGAAAGAATTTTAACTTATGAAAATTTAAATTCAGGCATTATTTATAAAATAATTAAAGAATATGGAAACCTTATAGGCATTAATCTGGATTTTATTAGCGAGGTAAAGGATAAAAGATTCTGTATTTTAATATTCCTGGGCAATGCCCGGAAGATAAAGCCATTTGAAATTAACAAAAAAGGATATGGCTTGATGAATGCCTGGATATCAATTGATGATATTGATAGATTAAGACTTCAAAAATGCTCTTTGCGTACCCCCGTTTAACTCACAGAAAATAAAGGCATTTTTGACAGCTTCAGAAACTTTTATGTTTCTGATAGTGCTCAAAATTCATATAATTTTGACATGCTCAAGAACCCGAGCACGTCCTGTGCTTTAGCGCAGGGTTCTTGACAATATAATTAGTTGTTCTGTGAAATATCCTCTGAAAAATATCTATTGTCATGCAGAAAAACTATTTAAACAGCAAAGCCTTTCAGCCGGCATGGCAGGCATTGCTGAAGAAAAACCTGAAGGAAAGGCTGAAGAAGGCGGGGATAATCCTGAAACAAAGGAAATCTCTGAGGCAGAAAAGCGAATAAGGCAGATTGCGCTTTCTTACTATTCAAGGCAGGATGTCCAGGATGCTATTTTTGATTTTTCAAAAGACAGGGAGGTTGTGCCAAGGTATTTTGAGGGCTTTGGCAGGCGCCCGGATTCTTTGCAGTATAAGTCAGACATGCTTGAAATGGTCAGGAAAGGTGCAACATCTCTTCACTGCTCAGAGGAGCTCTGGCATGATGCGCTGCAGCTTTCAACAGAGATGGATGCAGAATCTCTCAACAAGCTGCGAAAAGGGTGGGACTTGCTTATAGACATAGACAGCAAATACCTTGACTACAGCAGGATTGCCGCGCAGCTTATTGTTGAGGCGCTTGGCTTTCACAATGTTAAGAATGTAAGTGTGAAATTTTCTGGCAATAAAGGGTTCCATCTTATTGTTCCTTGGCAGGCATTTCCAGAGGAAATCAATAATGTCAAAACAAGCAGCATGTTCCCTGAATGGCCGCGCGTTATCACAAAATACCTGAATGAGCTTATAAAAAAACAGCTTGTGGAAAGAATTAGCGAGATGACAACAGGTAAGACAAGCAAGTATATCAAAGGCGAGGAAGAGGCAGGCGATGCTGTGAAAAAAGTCATGCCAGACCTTGTGCTTGTTTCGCCGCGGCACCTTTTCAGGATGCCCTGCTCACTCCATGAAAAGACATGCCTTGCAAGCGTTGTTGTTCCAAAGGAAAAGCTCTTGAATTTCAGCCCGAATGACGCCAATCCTCTGAAGATAAAGCCGATGAGCTTTATGCCAAAAGCAGAAAAAGGCGAGGCAAGGGAGCTTTTAATCCAGGCGCTTGACTGGAATAAGGAAAGCGCAGGCAGAAAGCCTCAGGATGAAAAAGCCGGGGACAAAAGAGAATACAGCGAAGTCATCCTGAGGGATGTAAAGGACGAGATGTTTCCTCCCTGCGTCAAGAAAATACTTGAAGGCATGAAAGACGGAAGGAAAAGAGCCCTGTTTATCCTGATTAACTTTTTCCGCTCCCTGAATCTGGAGCAGAAGGATATTGAGAAAAGGATAGACAGCTGGAACAAAAAAAATCCAAAGCCGCTTGCCCAGAACTATATTTCCTCGCAGCTTTCATGGCACTTCAGGCAGAAAAGAGTGCTGCCCCCAAACTGCGACAAGGATTATTACAATGCCATCTTTGCCTGCGAAAAGGACGAGTTCTGTTCTAGGATAAAAAATCCTGTTAATTACACAATCAAAAAGTACAAGGCGCAGATAAACCAGAGAAGGCAATAAACAAGAATCAAAAAGAAGATAGTTTTTTAAACTAGAAAATACTGGGTATACCAGCAAAAGAGTTCTGATCAAAAAAACAATGTGCCACCACACACTTTAGTGTGTGGTTTGCAAGGGCACTTGTTTTTAGGACTTCAAAATCTGAAAGATTTTGATAGTGCTCAGGAATTGATATTCCTGACATGCTCAAGAACACAACTCCATCCCAAAGGATGGAGTTTTGTCAAGTGTTCTTGACATCAAAATTAAGATGGCAAAAAAGATATTAGCCCTCGGGCTTGCAGCAGCGCTTGCACTTGGCAGTGTGCTTTCCTTCCCATATGCAAAAACAGCATATAAGAGGGGCAAGGCAAGAAATCTCGTCAAGGCTGCAGCATCAGAGTTTATAAAATTTGATACAGCCCTTGCCAGGGCAAGAGAGGCTGTTGAGGTAAATTCCTACCTGCTGGTTGACGAGGAGAGGGAAAAGCCATATGCTGAAATCTCAGACTCCGGCGGAAAAAGGGCAGGGATTGATGAGGGGATTGCTGAAAATAATAAATTATTTGAGAGAAAAGAGTATGATAATGTAAGGATAAACCTGGATTCAAGGTTTGGGTTAAAAAAAGGCAGAAGGGATACGCTAATTGATGTTATGAAGAGAGAGGAGCAGGAGCTGAAAGAGGCTGCTGATTTCTGCGAGGGCAAAAGAGGCATGAGGAATGAGGTGTGGGCAAATGAGCTTTATCTTATTGCCAAGCTAAAATCCCCCTGCAAGCCTGAAGAAAAGGAGAAAAGCGAAAGGCTTTCATTGCTTTCTGATGAGCTGTTCAGGCAAATTCCAGCATGGAGTGAAGAGTTGGAAGAAAAACTAAAAAATTTTGATAAAGAGCTGCACAACAGCCTTGGCACCAGCTTAATTACCTACCAGCCCATTCTTGAGCACATATTAAATCATGGAAAGAGCGAAAGGGTTAATGACAATGCGCTGAAAATTTATCATGCTGCTGAGAACTCTTACAAGCAGGTTATGCCATTGAATGACCAGCTGTTATGGTACAGGCCTCAAAAACATGACGGAAAAATGCCTGTAATCAGCTATAAAGAGCTGCTGAATAAGCAAAGAAAAGCTGTTGGGTTGATAAAGGATGGTGATAGCCAGCTTCAAAGGCTAAAAAATTATTACAATGAGCTGCACGAGCAATATTATGTTTATGTTTCAAGCCATGGCAAAGAGCATAAAAGATTCAGCCATACAGGGTTCAGGGATGTTACAGAATATGATTCTGATGGTGAGCCTTATACAACCACTGAGATGTATACATATTATACCGATGGCTGGAAATTTTATTATGTGGCAACAAAGGTGACTCCTTCCAGCCAGGCAAATGAAACTGTTTATGTTGGTGAAAAAGATGGCCTTTTCAGCTCGTGGAATTATGAAAATGACGAGGAGGTTGGATTTGTCAGGGAGTGGAAGAGGCTGCATGATGATAACTCGGCGATAGTCCGAGGAAGAATTGAAGCCTTGAAGCCAGCCATTGAACAGGAATAAAAACAAGAGTTGCATTCAGCGAAAGTATTTTAAAGCCATTATTCTTTAAAATTTCATGAATAAAAAGAGAAGCAAAAAGAGTGAAAAACAAGCATGCATTATCCTAATCCTTGCATTTTTATTTATATCTGTTGCATCAGCGCAAAACCAGACGGCAATCGACAAGGGCTATGCCTGCCTGACAACAGAGGTAAACTCCCGCATTTCCACAATTACACCTGAGGAGCTTTCATTTTCACTGCTTGCGCTTTCTTACAATTCTTCAATGCTGGCTTTAGTGAGAGACGAGCTTTTAGCAAGGGGGCAGGCAAATGAGTGCTGGCCTTCTGGAAGCTGCAGCCTGAGAAATACAGCGCTGGCTGTTCTTGCCCTCGACAATGCAGGCGAGGATACAACAGCAGCGGCAAACTGGCTCTCTGCAGCAAACGCAACCCCGAGCGGATTGGAATGGTTTCTGCAGGTTGACCCGGACAATGCCACAACCTGCACGCTCACTTATGATGGAACTCCTTACTCAATATCTGTAAGGGATGACAAGACGCTTTCAGGCGGTGCTGGCTCATGTCTTCCTCTTGACCCTGCTGGCTACTGGCTTCAGGTGTCTTCTGCATGCCGGGACAGGGAATTCTCAATATCATGCGGCTATGACTTCAGGACTACACTTCTTTACAAGGCAGACTCAACAATCTATGTCTCTGATACAACGCATTCTGCGCCTAATGGCGGAACAACAAAAGAAAAGATAAGTATCTTATGTTTTGCTGAGTCAGGCGCATGCAATTATGAGGGAAGCGCATGGGCAGCATATGCGCTGCAGAAAACAGGAAGAGACACGAGCGCGTTTATTCCTTACATCATAGCATTCGCTGATTCAAACAGGCAGTATTTCCCGGAAACATTTTTGTACCTTTTAACAGCAAAATCAGGCTACAGGACATCAGTAAGCAGCAAGCAGTCATCAAGCGGATACTGGGATATTGTTTCGCCTTATGATGTTTACAATGTTTTCTATGATACTGCGCTCGCCCTGCTGTCCTTATACCCATCAATACCAACTAGCGCATCAAACTACCTGCTTAATCCAAGTGTTCAGGGCAGCGACGGATGCTGGAACAATGAAAATGTAAGGGATACTGCATTTGTGCTTTATTCTGCATGGCCAAAGGCGCCAATCTCCCCGCCGGCAGTCACAATCTCTATAATTCCTGCTTACCTAACACTAATGCCAAATGCAACATATAACTTTTCAGCAAATGTTACAGGAACCTCGCAGACAGATGTTGTATGGAGCATAAATGATACAAGCGGCGGGACAATAAATGCATCAGGATTTTACACAGCGCCTAACATTACAGGCATTTTCAGGATAATAGCTGCGCTGCAGAGCAACCAGTCAAAGAATGCTTCTGCTGTTGTTACAATATCAACAACGCCTCCGGAGCAGATTAGCGTCAGCATAAGCCCGTCAAGCATAACCCTGCTGCGCAACCAGACACAGCAGTTTACAGTTAGCGTGACAGGCACAGCAAACACAGCAGTTATATGGAATATTTCAGAATCAAATGGGGGAATTATAACCTCTTCAGGATTTTACACAGCGCCTAACACTACAGGAATCTTTCATGTTGTTGCAGTCAGCCAGGCAAATCCATTAAAGAATGCAACAGCAACCATAACTATTACAAACCAGACAACGCAGAGTGTATTTTGCGAAGAGGTAGGCGCATTCTGCCTTAGCATTACTCAAACTCAATGCACAAATGCAAGCGGAAGTGTTTTGGATTACTATTGCTCGTCAAGCAGGGTGTGCTGCACGCAGAATGTGACTATTGTGCCAAACAAGACATGCTCCCAGCTGAATGGAGAGGTGTGCCCTACAACCAAGATATGCCCTTCAGAAAAAATACTTAATTCAAAGGATGTTTCATTCGGAAAATGCTGCCAGAAGAATGGCTGCATACTTCCGCCTCAGACATGCTCCCAGTTGAAAGGCATTGAGTGCCAGGAAGAAGAAACATGCAAGGCAGGCAGGATTCTCAATGCAAGCGATGTTGGATATGGCATATGCTGCAAGAGCGAGGGAGACTGCGCAGTCAAGACATGCTCCCAGCTTGGAGGGGCAAAATGCACCGGAACAAAGGTTTGTGATGGCGATGAGATTGAAGGAGCCAGCGACATAAGGGCTGGAGAAGAGTGCTGTGAAGGTACATGCGTTGATGCAAGAAATGAGTGTGAGAAAAAAGGGTTTGGGTGTAGGGCAGGATGTGATATAGATGAAGAAGAGGCAGAAGATTATTCTGCAACATGCGGAACAAGCAAGCTGTGCTGCCAGCCAAAAGCAGGAAAATTCCCCTGGATTGTTGTCATAATTGCAGCCTTAATAGTGCTTGTTGTTTTGGGCATATTGTTCAGAGACAAGATAAGAATGCTCTTGTTCAAATTCAAGGGAAAAGGCAGGACAGGCCCTGCTCCTCCTGCGTCAAGGCCGCCGTTTCCTCCAATGTTTCCTCCGGCGAGGCCTATGCCGAGAATGATAACAAGGCAGCCCCAGGCACAGCCAGCCCCTGTTTTCAGGGCTCCGGCAGCTGCAAGGCAGACAAGCCCGCAGACAGACAAGGAATTGGATGAAACCTTCAAGAAGCTCAGGGAGATGAGCAAGTGATTAAATAATCCTAAATAAAACTTCTGCAAATAGAAAAAGGGACAATGCATGTTAAATAAAAGAGAAAATATTGGCAGTTATGCACAGCAACGGCATATGCAACAAAGAGAACAGGCATGAATTGCATAGAAAGATAGTAAACTAACATAAATACTTCAGAATATAACTAATAATATACCTATATAAATCACTTTGCAGATAATTAAAATGCCAGATTCAAAGAAGTTCAATAAGAATTGCCAATTCCTGTTTTTTCTGCTGCTGATATTTCTTATTTCCTCTTTAATAACTGTTAATGCCCTTGAAATCCAGCTAAGCAGGCAGTCATACAATTCAGGCGAGACGCTTATGGCAAGGCTTGAGGCAAATTTTTCATCTTCCCTGTCGCCGCAGGATGTCTTTTTTTATCGCGGGCATGTCCTTGTAAACATGGTTTATGATGCTGTTTTGGCAGGCAACATATTTTATATTTATGCTGTCCCCGACACAGCAAGAAACTACACGCTTGTAATAAAGAATGTAAAATACAAAGAGAATGGCATGGCAAAAGAGGCAGATGTCTCAAAAAACTTTACAGTCCTTGAAGAAAAGGCAGAATTCTCTGTCAACCCCGGCTTCATCCTTGCAAGTGAAGGAAGCGAGTTTAGCATAAGGCTCGCAAACAAAAAAGATAATTTTACAGAGATAAAAGCAGGCTTTCAGGGCGCTCAGCAAACAATAATACTGCCGCCGCTTGACTCAAGGACAGCAGTATTTACAGCCAACAACATTGACGAGTTTGCAGAGCTCTCGCTTTCACTGCAGGGAGAAAAAACATCATACTCTCTTCCTGTTTTAGCTTATCCCTCGCAAAACTATACAAGCCAGTCGCAGCAGGGCAATGCCTCAAATGTTTCCAGCTATACTGTGCAAGCAAATGCATCACTAAATTCAACAAACCAGTCATCTTCAGGAGTGGCAAACACATCTAATGCCTCTGCCGAGGAAAACGCCTATGAAATTCCGCAGCAGCAATCCCTCAGGTTTAATCCTGGCAGCATAAATGATTTAAGCTTAATCAGGGAGCAGCTGCCATTCAAATTTATAATATCACTCATGAGCCTGCATACAGGGGCAATTGAAGGCATAAGCTTCAGCTATGGCAGTGAGCTGGAAGGCATAATCTCTATTGCTCCGGGCTTCATAGGCAGCATAGAGCCGGCATCAAGCCAGGATATTGAGATAACAATCAATGAAGCAGATGAAGGCTTTTTCAATGGAACAATAAAGGCAGAGTCAATTTCAGGGGATTTTTCCGCCATATTCTACCTTGAAGTAAACATAACCAAGGATTTCTCTTCAATTCCAGAGGACATCCCTGCAGCAGAATGCAATGAAGAAGGCGAAACAATCTGCCAGTCTGGCGAATACTGCGATGGCGGAGACAAGTCATACCTTGCATCAGGCGGAATATGCTGCTTTGGCGGCACATGCAAAGAAGCAGAGCAAGAAGAGCCAAAGAGCTCATCAGGCAGGATAATCGGGGCAGTAATACTGCTTTTGGTTATGCTCGTAGCAGTATTTCTTTTCGTGAAGTTCAAGAAAGCGCCAAAAAAAGAGATAACAGATGTTTACAAGAAAGCCGAGGAAAAATATGAGAAAGAGCCGAGGTTGTAAGGTTAGAGAGAGTGAAGAGTAAAAACGGAAGTTGCGGTGGCGGGAACAGCAGTTCCAGTTAATAGTATTAGTTTTGGGCGCTTTTAGTTTAGTTTAAGCCTTCTTTTTTCTAAAAGAAGTATTTTTAAGTCCTAAATGTGTTATCTCTTTATGAAAGAAAGTTCAAAGATGACTTTAGAACAAAGGAAAAAAATAAGCGAATCTATGAAAGGAAAAATCCCAAAAAATATGGAGTTATTACATAAAAAAGCAATCAAATTTAAGAAGGGGCAAACTCCATGGAATAAAGGGAAGACTGGAATGTATTCTATAGAAACTAAAATGAAAATGCAAAAAGGTCGTGAAAGAACTTGGGCTAATCCAGAATTAAGAATGAAACAAAGTGAGCTTACTAAACAAGGAATGGCTAATCCCTTAGTGAGAGAAAAGATAAGTAAAGCAAAGAAAGGAAAACCTTCTTGGAATAAAGGCAAAAAATTATTTTATAAGGTCTGGATAAAGGGAAAACATCATACTGAAGAAGACAAAATAAAAATGAGTAAAATAGTTGGAGAGAGGATTTCTAATCCTAAATATTTAAGAAAATTAAGCGAAATTCATAAAAAAAGATTATCTAATCCTGAAGAAATGAAAAGACAAGGGAGGGTCAGCAGAGCAAATCTTTTAAGGTTATATGAATCAGGGGCTTTTCCAAAACAAGAGAACACAAAGCCAGAAAGAGAAATAAAAGCAGAGTTGATAAAAAGAGGCTACAAAGAAGGAACGGACTTTATACATCAGTACAAATTTATGAATAAGTTTATGTGTGACTTTTGTTTTCCGAAACAAAAGGTTATTGTTGAAGCCTACGGAGATTTCTGGCATGTTAATCCTAAAAAATATCCTATTGGTATTCCCCTTCATCCACATCAAATAAAGGGCATAGGGCGAGATAAATCTAAAGAGGCATACATTACTACAGTAGATAATCGTTCTTGGACTTATCTCATTCTTTGGGAGAGTGATATTAAAAAAGATGTGGCTAAATGTGTTGATAGAATTGAAGAGACACTCGCAAAATCAAAAGGAATGCCACAGACATAAATGTGTTGCACCTGTAAATAAGAGTTATAATAAATAGAATAATTCTTTTATTAATCTTCTCTTATCTTTAAACCTAGGTTTTTTGCTAAACTATGATAAGAATATGCATGTTTTTTTAATAGTTCTTCGAACTTCTCAGGAGGAAGTTTGAATATTACTGCTTTGATTACATCTTCATATGTTTCTCCTTTTCTTCCCACTGAATCGAGCCATATCTTAAAATCTTCTGAAAGTTTTATTGCAGTTTCTTTTGTCATATGTGTAGTATACTCGGTAAACTATATAAATCTTTCGATATTGGCAAGACTGATACCTGCCCGTTAGGACTTAAAAACTCCTAGTTTTAGTTTTTTCGTCTTCGTTAAAGTGCTCTATCCATTCCAAATATTGTATAAAATATTATCTCTTCTTCCCG
Source organism: Candidatus Woesearchaeota archaeon (assembly GCA_964388875.1). GTDB lineage: Archaea > Nanobdellota > Nanobdellia > Pacearchaeales > GW2011-AR1 > JACOYM01. The sequence goes on along the minus strand of CAYMCA010000007.1, from coordinate 2,272 downwards.
CCTTTCTTTCCCCTGCCGGGCTTGATTTTTTTCTTCCTGACTTTGGTTTTTTTAGCGGGCTTGCTAACTGCATCCGCAAGGGCAGCTGTCACAGGAGTCGGAGAAACCATTGAGATTCCTGCCTGCCTTATCTTGTTCATCAGAATGTTGTTCTCCACGCTAAGAACCTTTGCTATCTCGTCATACTGGTGAAGCTTTCTTACTATCTCATTGGCAATCAGGTTAAGGCTTGAATTCTCCAGAATAACATGCTCCGGGAAAACAATCTCAATATGTGACGGGTTGTATGTGAACACTATCCTGAAGAATGCATCAATGCTGTCTGTTTCAACCTCAACCTCTGCAAATGTTGTGAAAAGATTATTCGCTTTCTCGACAGCTTTTGCCTCATGAACCTTTTTTATTATTACCTTTGTGCCTTTCTCCCCGCCAATCCTATTTATTATGCTTTCCATGCTCTCAACTATATATTCAGCAGGCCTGCCGAGTATCTCAAGCATGATTATTGCGCGAATCCCCTCTGCCATTTTTTAATGTTTGACAAGTTTAATGAATTTAACTAAATCCTTAGGTATTTAAATAATACTACAATCAGTGCAACAAGGAATGCAGCGAATGCATATATCAGGTATTTCTTTATCATTTCCCTTTTGGACATGAATAAAATCCCGCTTTCTTTTCCAGCCTCTTCCAAATCCTTTTTGCTCTCAGTTGCAAGCGTGTTTAGCCTTATAATCCCCTCGCTGCCATTTCCACTTGCATTTGCATCTGCGCTTTTTGCAATGCTTTCACTGCTGTTGCTGCTCCCGCTTTTTGCTTCAACTACCTTTATCCTTCCGGAATATTCAAGGTAAATGCTGTCAGTGCCTGATTTTCTGATCTTTGCAGAGATATTTGCCTCTCCTGTGAATTCAGATTCCTCTTTTGTCCTTATTGTAAAATTCTTTCTTGATGAATTCCCCGAAAAAGCGCCGAGGACATAGTATACAGATGACTTGAATTTTGCTTCATCAAAGCTGTATGTTTCAGATATCACGCCGCCATCGTCAAAAATATAAATCTTTGCGTCATATGTTGCCTCATCAAGGTTGTATGCATAAATCTCAATGCTTGCACTTTCGCCCCTTGAAATCTCCTCGGGGTATGTGAGCACGATTGCCGGGCTGCTCTGGTTAGCTTGGCTTGCAGTCTGGTTTGCCTGAGATGTCTGGTTTTGCCCGGTTGTATTCTGCGTTTGATTTTGCTGTGCCTGGTTTGTTTCATTCTGCGTCTGATTCTGCTGGCCCTGGCACGAATTTGCAGAGCCCGGAGTAGGAAGGCATGACTGCCATGAAGAGTCTAGGAACTGCCAGCTCTTGTTTATTTCTGAGTTATTATAATAAAAATTTGTTGAAAAACTTGAATTATAAAATGTTATATTATCACCTTCATCATTCATCCCATTTCCTATTGAGCTGTCATCAACATAAAAATATGCTATTCCAGAGGCAGTTATAGAGCTTATATCTGTGCTTCTGCCAATTATTAAAAAATAATTTGAATTAGTCAGCAATGAACAATCTGAAATATTATAGCAGGTAATCTCATCGGGATTGTTTGTACTGCTGTCTTTTATGTACCATGTGCTTAAGTTGATAAATTCACTTTCAGGGTTGTGTATCTCAACAAATTCTGGTGTTCTAGGCATTATCTCATTTATCCTTATTGCAGAAGCAAGAGGCAGGGCAAAAGCTGTTAAGAAAACTGCAAGCAGGATAAATGCAACTGAAATATTGCATGCATAGTGCGCATTATAGCTTGTATTATATGTTTCCTGTGTGGACATTTTTCATTCCCATGCTTTTTGCTGTTTCAGCAGCATGAATGACTGTTTTTTTGGGAGTGGGAGAAATGTTGTTGAGTTTGTAGCATGGGTAAAATGCAGAGAAGTGCAAAGGCACACTTTCATCAAGGTTTTCCTTTATCCATTTAACAATCTCTTTGATATCTTTGTCAGAGTCATTCAAGCCAGGAATAAGAAGATTTGTAATTTCAAGGTGCTTTCCTGATTTATGCACAATCTTAATTGCCTCAAGTATTGGCTGAATCCTTGCCCCGCAGGTATCTTTGTAGAATTTGTCATTTATTGATTTCAAGTCAATATTGAATGCATCAATATAAGGCAGAAGCTTTTTTAGTGGCTCTGGGTTTATGAAGCCGTTTGTAACCATAACGCATTTCATGCCCTGCTTTTTTGCCAGTTTTTTTTTTTTTTAATAATTTTTCTTTGTTA
>CAYMCA010000006.1:0-33747 GCA_964388875.1 Candidatus Woesearchaeota archaeon | reverse complement strand
TTCAGTTTTTAACGTCTATACGCTGTGGGCTTTAGCCCACCAGTAGTTAACTTTTTTGAAGCATCTCCTGCATCATAGAAAACTATTTTAATGCCTGTTATTTCAGGATATTGCAAAAGGTGAAAAAAGAGAGGATGATATTCAAGCCAGAAGCTGTTTTGTATTCTTATGAGGTGGAGAGGGAGGCGGGGCAGAATGTTTTGTATTTCAATTATCTTGGAGCGCCTTTTGTTCCTTCTGTTGCAGAGTCGGGCAGGGTGATGTCAAGCGTGATAGACGCCTTGATTGAGTCGCCGAATGTTGCGAGGATTGTGTTTGTGCAGCAGAGAAATTACAGCTATGATTTTGCCCAGGTTTCCATGCTTTTAGAGATTGCGCAGCTCTACAACTACCTGATTAAGCATGAAAGGGTTCTTTCCCCGGAGAGGCTTGTGCTAAATGTTCCTGCCCTTGTTGCAGAGAAGCATGCGGCAATGAACTATCTTGTGCTTTTGCTGAAGCAGGACCCGGTTGCATGCTATTTTGAGCTGAAAAGGATTGTAAGAGAGGAAAGAAGCGCAGTTGACAGGATTGCCCTGGAATACAGGGATGCAGAGATGAATTTTATAAGGGTATTGGAAAAGTTTCTGTCGCTTCTGGAGAATACTCGGCTGATACAGGAGGCGCTTCCGATTATTTCAGGATACAGGCACGGAGAGAGGCAGGTGTATGAGCGCCTGTTCCGCGCAGACATTATCCCCAATTTTACATTTACAAGGCTGGTTGCTGCGCTGCCCGAGGATGCTGAGATAATCTCTCAGTATGAGATAACTGCAGGATATGACAAGAGCACAGTGACTATACTTAAAAGAGAGGATGAGGCAAAGTTCATATATCACCTGATGCCGCCCGAGTATACATTAAGCGAGGAGCACCATATGCTGCTGAACCTTGCAAGAAATGTGCTGATAGAGCACAGGCCGAAGGCAGAGGAGTTCACAGACCCTGAAAGGACAAGGCAGGTTTTTTTCAATGTTTCAAGGGATTTGCTGCAGGAGCTGGCACGAAACAAGGGCATTGCCATAAGCTATGAGAAGCTAAACAGGCTGGCGACAATACTTGTGAGGCATACAATTGGCTTTGGATTGATAGAGGTGCTGCTGCAGGACAAAAGCCTGCAGGACATTGTTTTAAATGCGCCTGTTTCCCTGAATAATATTTTTGTAAGGCATTCTGAATATGATGAGTGCGTCACAAACATAATTCCAAGCCAGGAGGATGCTGATTCCTGGGCAGCAAAATTCAGGATGCTAAGCAGCAGGCCTCTGGATGAGGCGCACCCCATACTTGACACAGAGATGATTATAGAGAAGGCGAGGGCAAGGGTAGCTGTCATACAGCAGCCGCTTTCTCCTGACGGAATAGCATATGCTTTCAGAAGGCACAGGGAAGAGCCATGGACACTGCCATTATTTGTCAAGAACAAGATGCTGAGCCCGTTTGCAGCAGGCTTGTTTAGCTTTCTTATTGAAGGCTCAAGAACACTTTTAGTTGCAGGGACGAGGTCCAGCGGAAAGACATCTATGCTGAATGCCCTGATGCTGGAAATCATGCCAAAATACAGGATAATAGTCCTTGAGGACACGCTTGAGCTTAATGTTGATGCACTGAGAAAGATAGGGTATGACATTCAAAGGATGAAGGTCAGGAGTGCCCTGCTTGCGTCATCAACAGAGATTGGCGCAGATGAGGGGATAAGGACAAGCCTGAGGCTGGGAGATTCATGCCTGATTGTCGGCGAGGTAAGGAGCCTTGAGGCAAAGAGCCTGTATGAGGCAATGCGTGTCGGCGCCCTCGCTAATGTCGTCGCAGGAACAATTCATGGAGCCTCGCCTTATGGTGTTTTTGACAGGGTGGTGAATGACCTGCAGGTTCCTGCAACAAGCTTTAAGGCGACAGACTGCATAATTGTCTGCAATCCTGTCAAATCTCCGGACGGATTGCACTCCTGGAGAAGGGTTGTGCAGCTTGCAGAGGTGAGAAAGCATTGGAAAACAGACCCCCTGGAGGAGAAGGGCTTTGTTGACCTGCTGAAATACAATGTTGACACAGATGAATTAGAGGCAACAGATGACCTGATAAACGGCGACAGCGAGGTTATCAAGTCAGTCGCAGCCTCTGTAAAGGGATGGGCGGGAAACTGGGATGCTGTTTATGACAATATAATGGTGAGGGCAAAGATGAAGCAGGAGATTGTCAGCCTGTCTGAGAGGATAAAAATGCCAGGGCTGCTAGAGGCAAGATTTAATGCCCTTTCAAACAACATATTCCACAGGATTTCTGATGATGTAATGGAAGAGGTTGGCTTGCCTATCGGGGAAAGGGTTTTTCCTTTGTGGCAGAAGTGGCTTACAGAAAAGGTTAAGAAGTGGAGATAGGCATTCAGGCTTCAGCATAAGATTTCTAGCATATAGTGAAAGACATAAGTCTTTCCCTATCTACTCAACGACAAAACGAGGAAATATTAATGTCGTTGAGTATAGCTCTTGACAGACAGCAATATTTATAAGGTTACTTTTAGTTACTAAAAGTAACTAGAACCAAGGTTCTAGGACCCCTATAACAAAAATGCAAGCACTAGGACTCCTGCACTACTGAAAATGGCAAAAGACGCGGCTGTAAAGATAGACAAGGAATTGCTGAAGAAGGTGGAAGAATTTGCCAGGAAGAATAAGTTTTTTTATTCAAGCAAGAAGCAGGTTGTCAATCTTGCCATATTAGAGTTTTTAAACTCAAAAGCCCCCGAAGATAAAGAGAAAATGCCAAAAAGGGGCAAGGGAGCAAAAAGGGGTGAAAATGGATAGGACAACCACGGATGAGATACTTAGGAAATACGGGGCAGAGATAGAAAGAAAGATTGGCGTGCAGAGAGAGGCTGGGGACACAAGCAGCGATTTTCTTGCATTTAAGAAAGACGCCCTGCCTGAAACCTCAAGGTATGAAAAATTATGCAGGTCAATAGGAAGCATTTTCAGGCTGAAACTTTCAAAGAAAGACAGTGAAAGGCTGCAGAAAAGCATAGACATTGCGCACCTTGAGATAACTCCGAGCCATGCAGCATCACTTGCATTTATCTCGCTGTTTATCCTGTTCTTTTCAGGGGTTTTGATATCGGCAGGCATTTACCTGATGACAAATAATTTTCCATTCCTGCTTTTGATACTTGCATTTGTCTTTTCCCTGTTTTTGTTTTTTTACCTGTCAGAATTTCCAGCCAGGCTTGCGCAGAGATGGCGGCTGCGGGCATCGTCGCAGATGGTTGACTGCATATTGTACATTGTTGTTTACATGAAGCACACGAGCAATCTTGAGATGGCTATAAGGTTTGCGTCTGAGCATTTGAGGCAGCCGCTTTCACTTGACTTAAAAAAGGTTTTCTGGGATGTTGAGGTTGGAAAGTTCAGCACTGTGAAGGAAAGCCTGGATGCCTATTTAGAAACATGGAGAGATTACAGCATAGAATTTATTGAGGCGTTCCACCTTATTGAGTCAAGCCTTTATGAGCCGTCTGACTCAAGAAGGGTGCAGACTTTGGAGAAGGCATTAGAGGTGATTCTTGACGGGGTTTATGAGAAGATGCTGAAGTACAGTAGGGAGATAAGAAGCCCGCTGACAAATTTGTACATGCTGGGCATTGTCCTGCCTACGCTTACCCTTGCCTTGCTGCCGCTTGCCTCAACTTTATTGCAGGGTGCTATAACCTGGTATATGGTGTTTGTCCTCTTTAACCTGATTATTCCATTTTTTGTTTTTTACCTGACAAGCGAGATAATGATGAAAAGGCCGGGCGGGCATGGCGAGTCTGAGGTTTTGGAGATGAACCCCTTATACCCCCAATATAAAAGCAAAGCTCCTTTTTTCATTGCATTCTTTTTATGCCTGCCTTTCATCCTGATCGGGCTTATTCCGCTGCTCGCCCAGACACAGCTTGCAGGCGCTCTCGGAATACAGAGTGACTACTCTCTTGAAAGCATAGGGCTTGGATTCCTGGGGCAGGGCAGGGTATTTGATTTTAAGGCGACAGACGCGGGCGTGGCAGGGCCTTTCGGAATAATCGCTTTGCTTTTAAGCCTGTTTATTCCACTTGGAATTGCGCTTTTCTTCTCCATAGCGTATGAGATGAAAACCAAGGAGATGATAAAGGAAAGGGACAAGTCAAAGCAGCTTGAAAAGGAGTTTGCTTCCAGCTTATTTCAGCTTGGAAACAGGCTTGGAGATGGAATTCCGGCAGAGATAGCATTTGCAAGGATTGCAGAGTCAACAAAAGGGCAGGCAACAGAGAATTTTTTCAGGCTTGTAAACACAAATGTCCAGCAGCTTGGCATGTCTGTTGAGCAGGCAATATTCAACCCAAAGAGGGGCGCGATAATCTTTTATCCTTCTGCGCTGATTTCAACCAGCATGAAGATTCTTGTTGAGAGCGCCAAGAAAGGGCTGGATGTTGCCGCGCGCTCTTTGATGAGCATTTCGCAATATGTAAAGAACATTGACAAGATTGGCGAAAGGCTACGCGATTTATTGGCAGAGGTGGTTTCTGACATGAAGAGCAACATGACATTCCTTGCGCCGCTTCTTGCAGGAATTGTCATTGGGCTTGCAGGCATGATTACCTCAATAATAAATACCCTGACAGAGCTTATGGCAGGCATTTCAACAGAGGCAATCAGCGCAGAGGCGGGGACTATCGGAAATATGCTCAAGATATTTGACATAACAACAATGATTCCCCCTTATTTCCTTCAGATTGCAGTCGGCATTTACATAGTCCAGATTATATTCATTCTTACAGACACCCTTGTTCTGGTTGATGCCGGAGATGACAGGCTGAAAAAGATTTATGACCTTTCAAAGAACCTGAAAAGGGGAATTTTGCTGTATTTTGCTGTTGCCTTCATAACAATACTTGCGCTTTCAGTCCTCGCAAAGATTGCATTAGGAGGGATTGCGCCTGGCGGGTAAAATACGCAGGGGATGAAGGTTAAATTTATTAAGCATTTGATGCTGTTTTAGCAAAGAGGATAACAAAGAAAATGGCTAAATTAAGACTTCAAAAATGCTCTCTTATGTATTCTGCCTGTTTTAACACGCAGAAAATAAAGGCATTTTTGAAAGTGCTCAAAAACTCCAACACGTTCTGTGGCTTTAGCCCAGAGTTTTTGATAGAGGCAATAAAAGAGAAGAGGGCTGCTGCTGACAAGGATTTTGTGGCATATCTTATTATTGCATTTGTTGTGCTTGCAATTGGAATTCTTGCTTACCTGATTTTTTCAGGAAAGCTGGCAAACATGGGAGAGTTCATAAAAAATATGTTCAGCAACCTGCTTGGAGGATAAAACTCAGTTTTAAATGAAAAAATCAAAATGATAAAAGCGATAACCGGAAAAAAAGGGGAGAATATGTCTCAGGAAAGCACAGTTACACTAATCATTGTACTTTTGGTTATTGTTGTTGTTGTGCTTATATTATTCAGGCAGGATATTATCGGCTGGGTGAGGAGCCTGCCCGGCTATGAGCCGCCGGCAGACAGTGAGACTGACATAAGCAAGCTGAGTGACGAGGAGATAAGAAATTTCTGCCCTGCGAGGCTTGGCTCTTATGAAAATTCAAAGGGCGCGGGAATATTCAGCCAGTATTATATCTTCCTAAGAGAGGATGGCAGCAGCAGGCAGACAGATTTTTATCTTGCCAAGGAGAGGGTGCGGAGCAATGAATACAACCTGATTAGAAAAGCGCAGGCATGGGCAGACCCGATAGCGGGCAGGATAGTTGACAATGAGATAGTTCTCTATGCAGACTTTCTAAACAGCGAGATTAGTGTTTTGAATGGCGCATGGCTTGCAAGGGGAAACCTGATATGCAAGAGAAAGGAAAAATGAAAACAAAGGAAATGAATATTAGTGATGAAATCGGGCTGATAAGCAAGCTGAAGGATGCTGCTAGCTCAATGAATGGAAGGCTGTTTAATGCATATATCAGCGGCAGCAACCTGTATGGCTGGAGCAGCAAGGACAGTGACATAGACATTAGGGGGAGCTTTGTTTTAAGGAAAGAGGAATTTTTAGGGCTGCAGAATCCGAGAGAAACTCTCGAAATAAAAAGCATTGAAAGCCTGGATGTTGTCCTTTTTGAAATTAAAAAGCTTATAGCCCTCGCCTTAAAGGGAAACTGCAATATACTTGAAGAGATAAATGCGCCGCAAATTTATAAAACAGCAGATTTTGTCAAGCTAAGGCAGCTAATAAACAACTCCTTTGGCAAGAGCGGGATTTACAACTCTTACAAGGGGCTGGCAGAGTTTAACTATAAAAAATTCATACTTAATGGCAGAAATACTATTAAGAAGTATCTTTATGTTTTCAGGGGGCTGATGGCGGGGATTTATGTGCTGCAAACAGGAATAATCCAGCCGAATATGGAAGAGCTGAACAAGCATTTTAAGATAAAAGAGGTTAACAAGCTGCTGAAGATAAAAAGAGAGGGGCTGGAGAACGAGCCGCTTAAGGATTTAGAGGAGGGGTGCTTGGACAGGATTATTAAAGAGCTGTTCGGAAAAATAGATGAGGCATATGCCAAATCAAAGATTCCGGAATTGCCTGGCAAAGAGGACATAGAAAAGATAAACAAATTTTTAGTAAGCCTTAGAATGCAGGAATAGAATGAAAAAAATATATCTTACTGAAAGAAAGAAAGCGCAGGCATTGCTGCCTGAGGAGACTATGAAGATTATACTTGCAATTATAGGCATCGGGCTGCTCGTTCTGCTTGCTGTTTTGCTTTACAATCTCTTTTCAAAAAGAAATGATTTGGTGCAGGCAGATGCAAACATTAATTACATAACAAATATAATCAATAGGATGAGCGAGGAGCTGGGAAAGGCAGGCGCCGCAGGCATAAAAACAGAGGAATATGTTTTGCTGAATCCAAGGGGATGGGGCGTGTCTGCCTGGCCTGTGGATATTGGCGGAAAAGAAAAAAAGCCAAATGCATGCCTGAACTGGCAGAAATGCATATGCTTCTGCGAGATAAACTGGTTTTCTAAAGTGCCTTTTGCTGATAAAAGCGCCTCTCACTTAAAAAGCTGCAACCAGCTTAATATCTGCAGGGAGATAAGCCAGAATGAGTCTTCAATTGAGCCCAATCCCATAGAGATAAGCGGGCTCATCAAGAAAGACAGCGCAAAGGAGCTTGAGATAACCCTGGAAAAACAGGAAGATAAAAAAACTAAACTAACAATAACAGCCATAAGCAAAAAATGATGAATGCAATCAAAGCGATAAAAGGCAAAAAGGCAGAGATGGACATGTTTTTCAAGATACTCCTGTGGGCTATTGTTTTTGCTGTGCTGGCAGCAGGCATTTATTTTTTAACTAAAAACCTCTGGGGCTAGGGCGGAAAAAAGAAAGATGATAAAAAACAAAAACGCAGACATTACAACCTCGCAGATTGTGATGATAATCCTGCTTGTAGCAGGTTTTGCAATAATTGTATTTTTCATAATACAGCTCAGCTGGAGCGGGCAGGTTAACAGGCAGGTGTGCCATGAATCTGTTGTTTTGAGGGGAACACTGCCATCTCTTGCACAGGGCTATGTGCCCTTGAAATGCATGACAGACAAGGTTTGCATAACCTCATCAACATTTGGAAGCTGCAGCGCATTTGAGGGTGTCAAGGGCGTTACAAAGGTAAGGATTTCTTCTGACAAGGAGAAGGCGCGAAAGGATATTGAAAGAACAATAACGCAGGAGATTTATAACTGCTGGGCAATGATGGGTGAGGGAAAGCTAAGCCTGTTTTCACAGGCACTGGCGCAGACATATGGAATAGGCACAGTGTATCCTACATGCATGCTGTGCAGCAGGATTGCGTTTGATGCAGCAAGCCTTAAGAAAACAGGGGTTGACTTAAGCAAGATAGATGTTCTTGAATACATGATGAGCCATAAGGTGCCTGGAAAGAATGTTTCTTATTACAGCTATTTAGAGGGCACAAGCCCTGCAAAGATAGCTGTCAGTGAGGATATCTCTCTGCCCATATTAACAAAAAATTTAACTGACGGAAAGGAAGAGATTACACTTACGAGCGGGAAGGCTTTAGTAGAGCCATATAAGGGGGAGCAGGAAGCAGGAAAGCCCGAGGAGATTGGTGTTTTGTTTATGCAGATATCCTCTCCGCAGCAGGGGCAGGCTGCTATAAATGCCGGCAATACAATACTGGGATTGGCAGTGGGGTCGTATATCTCCGGGCCTATAGGCACAATTGCAAGAAATGCTATTACCGGCACATGCACATCCAACCCGATTATATGCGGCAGCATTCTTGCGATTGCAGGAATTTCCCAGCAGGCAAATGTAGCAAGAAACAGGGCGATTACAGCAGGGTATTGCGGTGATGTTTCTATAGGCACTGATGCAAGAAACGGGTGCAGCGCTGTAAGGACAATAAATTACGGCGCAGATGACATATCAGGCTATTGCAGTGTGATTGAAAGCATTCCGTAAAAATCAAATGGAAAAAAAGGGAGTTTCTTATTTTGGAGGGAAGAAGGCAGCTTCTCCTGTCATTGAGAACATAATCTTCATAGTCTTGAACATTATGTTTTTCTCTATGATGATTATATTTGTTGCAAGGGCGGCAAGCAGCGCAGCTGTTTTGGAGCAGGCATATGCAAAAGAGGCTGCCCTGATTATAGACAGCGCAAAGCCGGGCATGAGCATCCTTGTTTACATGGAGGATGCCCTCAAGGTTGCCAAAAAGAACGGCGTTAAGGCAGAGGATATTGTGAGGATTGACAGGGCTGAAAGCAGGGTGGCAGTCAAGCTCAGCAAGAGGGGCGCGTTCAGCTATAAATTTTTCAGTGATGCAGATGTTTCTGCGGCAATCCAGGGGAATTTCCTGAAGATAGATGTTAAGGAGAAAGAATAAACATTAAGATTGAAAATGATAAAGATAATTTTGAAGGAGAAAAAGGCGGGGGAAAAGGTTTTGTCTATCTGGTGGTTTTTTGTCCTGGCTTTTGTAGGGGTTTCTGTTGTTGCGGCAGTATCCATGTTCTATTCTGCCGATGTTGATGTGAAAGAGATAGAGGCAGGCATACTCGCAGACAGGGTTGCAGATTGCATTGTTCAGAATGGCTATCTAAGCAGCAGCTTTGTTGGCGGGAATTTTAAGCTTAAGGATTGCGGATTGAGTGAGGATATGATTGAAAACAGCCAGAATTTTTACATAGGCATTTCTGCTTATGATTTCAGCTCGTGCAATGAGAAAGCGGAATGCACCATGAAGATTGACAAATTAAATTTTTCTGCCGGAATGAGCACAATTCCTGAGAATTGCAGGATTAAAGAGGCTGAAGAAAAAAAAGGCGGCAAGGCAGAGCATTTTCCAAGATGCAGCGAGAAGTCCTTTATTGTATTGAACAGGCATGACAGGGCAATTCCTGAAAAGCTTGTTTTAAAGATAGAAGCAGGCTCAAACCAGAAAGGAGGAATTTTAGTGTAAACATAACATGGCATTAAACAAAGAAGCAGCAGCAAGGCGGCTGAATCAGAAGAAAGCACAGGTGGGCGCAACAATTACATGGATTGCTGCGTTTTTAATCATATTTTTTATAATGCTTTTGTTCCTGACAGCGTCGCTCGCTATCTCAAAGGCAAAGAAGGTTCTTAGCGCCGATTACAGAATCTCTGCGGAACCAATAGAAGAGGAGCCTCTGGCGCAGTCAGGCATGCTTGTTTCCCTGCTTAACAGCAGGATAGAGATTGGCGATGCGGCAAAAAGAGAGGTGACCGTAAAAGAGGCGCTTGAATACCTAAGCTTTGATGATGTTATGAACTGGGGCATAAAAGCCCAGATAAAAGATGCCCTGGCAGAAAGCATAAGGCTGAGCAAGCCTCAGTGCTATATGCTTGAGATTTCTTCAGGAATGAAAAGCATTGAGTTTGAAGATTTGGCATCTGCAGCAGGGCTAACATTTTCATACTACCTGTTCTCAGCCAAGCCGCCTGCCCGCGAAAAAGCAGGCAGCATTTATATTCAAGGAAAAGAGGGGCAGGTTGAGATTAAACTTTTTGCAGGAAGGTGCTAAGATGAAAACAAGCAAGATCAAAAAAACTTACAGAAGAAACAAAATATTTTGCAGCAAAAGAGCAGACATATCAATAGTCCTGCTTGTGTTTATGACTTTGGCGCTTGTCGGGGTTGCATTGTTCAGCTTTATGGTGGGCGGCAAGATAGACAAGAGAATTTCAGGCGCAAAATTTTTGGAAACAACATATGCTGTTGAGGACAAGATTGATTTTTATCTTGAAGGCGCATTAGAGCAGGCAACTGCCAGGGCATACAAGGATATTGCAGAGGTGCAGGCATTTGTTGGAAGCGGCTGCGGGTCATTTGGCGAGATAGAAGGCATTAAACAAGAGTTCTGCCGGGTTGATAGCAATGCAAATGCAGCTTTCAAAGAAAAGATTAAAGGGTATTTCAAGGAGAATATGAAAGCTATGGATTTTCCGGGGAGCGAGGATGTTTTGAACAGGCTTAAGAATAGTATTGAGCAGAACAGGTTTTCTGTTGAGTTTGACGGCAAGAGCGCTGATTTGAATGCCAATGGCATTAGAATAAACTCGCAGTTCAGTGCAAAAAAACAAAAAAAGATATTATGGATTATACCTGCAGGAGAGGAGATAACAATACTCGTAGGAGTAAATTACGAGCCAAGCATTATTGTAAAAACAGAACTGGCAGATTTGGGGCTGAGTGATTTTGAGGCAGTTTACCAGAAAACAACAGAATGCAGGATTGCAAACAGCCTAAGCTCATGCGATGATGCTGAAAAAGATGGAAAAACTACAGAGTTTAAGTCATGTTTAAGCGGAAAACTGGCAGATTTTGCAATAGATGCAGAGGCAAGGTGCATAAGCAGCAAGCCGTATTTTCTTGCGGAATTGAAAAGCAGGGAGCTTTTTATTGATGGTGATTTTGAGGCAATAGGCATAAAATTCTTGATGATGGCGGAATAGGCAAATAAAAAGTTTTAAAAAGCCCATTTGATTAAATATACCAAGAAAAGAGGAAGCAATAATGATAAAAGACAAGAGAGCGCAGGAGCAAAGCACTACTGTTACATGGGTTATTGTCCTGATTATTATGGTTCTTGCTGTAGTTGCAATATGGTGGGCTTATGACACATTCCAGAAAGGGACATTCCCTTGGCAGAAATCAACAATCAGCATTATTGCGCAGGCATGCAGCACAGCATGCACTGCAAACGATGAATTTGCCTTTTGCACAGAGGAAAAAACAATAAAGCTTACAAAAAATGATTATGAGAGCCTCGGCATTGAGGCAAAGAAAACCCAGCTTGAGGACGCCAAGCTTAGCATTGATTCAACCCAGCGCAGCGTGAAAGGCACCTGCGAAGAGCTGGCTGGCAGCAGAAATGTTATAAACTGGTTTGTAGGCAACTGCGACACTATTGACTGCTCTTCAGCATAATTCTGAAATTTTATAGATGTTCTAAGGTGGTTGGTTGGTGGAGTGTTGAATTGGCATGGTAAAAATTTCCGGGTGAAACTTTTTAAATGCATTTTTCTTCTGCATGGCATGGATTATGCAGTTCCTGAAAGGCGAAAGACAAAGAAGGATTTGGTACGCAAGAGGAGATTTCGCATTTACAAGAAAGGCGGGAAGTTCAGGGCAGGCGCAGAGGGGCAGAGATAAAAAAGTGAAAAATGACAGCAGAGATTTTTTTGTTTGCCCTCGCATTTATCTGGCTTTGCGTGGCAAGCCTTCAGGATATTAAAAAAAGAGAGGTTGCAAACTGGCTCAGCTTCAGCCTGATTTTGTTTGCCCTCGCATTCAGGGGGTTTTATGCCCTGTTTAATGCTGACTTGTGGTTTTTACTAAACGGATTGATTGGGCTGGCGATATTCTATGCTATTGCAACTGCCCTTTATTATGCAAGGCTTTTTGCAGGCGGAGACTTAAAGCTGCTAATGGCTCTTGGCGCTGTGCTGCCTGTTTATGGCTCTTTCTTAGGCAATATTATCTTTCTTTTAATCTTTATTTTCCTGTTTATGGCTGCAGGCTCTGCCTATTCCCTGATTTACACTGCTTTCCTTGTTGCAGGAAGAAGAAAAGAGTTTTCAGCAGAGATTAAGAAGCAGTTCAGGAATAATAAAAGCCTCTTTACGCTTTCACTTATTGCAGCTGTTTTTGCACTGATTGCTGTTTTAGCCAGCTTTTCATTTTTTCAGTTTGCCGGGGAAGGGCTGCTGTTTGCATTTCCCCTGATGATTTTTGCCCTGCCTTTTCTTTATGTTTATGCAAAGGCAGTTGAAGAGGCGTGCATGATTAAAAATGTGGCTGCAGGCGAGCTGGCAATAGGGGATTGGCTTTACAAACCCGTAAGAGCCGGAAGGAAAATAATCAAGCCTGACTGGCAGGGCTTAAGCGAGGAAGAGATAAAGCTGCTTAAAAGGCAAAAGAAAAAGGTTTTGATAAAGCAGGGCGTGCCGTTTGTCCCGTCTTTCCTAATGGCATTTATTTTTCTTGTCTGGCTAAGGTACTCCTACTTGTATGCTGCCCTTTTAGGAATTTTTTGACCCTTTTTCTTTATTATTTGTTTTTCCAGTAAAGCCCAAAGCTCATTTAGCACATTATTTGGTATGTTAAGATTCATCCCCCCTAATTTTTCCAAGAAATTTCCTAAATCAAGAATTGCCCTTTCCTTTCCCAAGGCAAGCTGATTTTTTGCTTCCTCCACTATAAGATTCCAATTTATGCCTGTTGTTTGGATTATTGCTTTTGCGTCATCAATATCCTTAAGCCTGCTTGTTGCGCATTTCATCAGGATTATGTCATGCACATCTGCTATTTTAAGGATAAGGTTTTTTTCAAACTGCCTTATTGTTTTTGCTCTTTTTTGCATTTCTTCAGAGAAAATAAAATCAATTACATTGCTAACAAACAAATCCAGCCTAAAATCGTCAAGCTTTAACATTTCTGGAATGTTCTCTCTTTTGCCGTAAATTGCCGCAGAATCCAAAGAGGAAAACCCAATTTTACCCGCAGCTTTTATGAACTCTTCCCTGCTTTCTATGCTTTCAAAAACCAAGTCAATATCCATGGTAGAATTTTTTAGCCCAAGAAACATCATTGCTGTGCCGCCCACTGCAAAAGCTGTTACCTGCTTTTTAAGCTCTCTTGCAATGCTTAACAAAATAGCCTGCTGCTCATCTATTGAAATCATTTTTGCAATTTTTGCCTGTAAGCTCTCAAGTCTTCTTTATTAAAAGGCACATAAACCCGCCATAATCTCTCAATATCCTTAAAATCATCAGATTTAAGCCCATCAATTATAAATCCATATCTTTCTCCTTTTTCAGGCAGGATATTTTTTCTAAATCTTTTTGCCATTTTTCTTGTTCTCATCACTCTCCGGGCAGCATCATACAAAGCGCCAGCCTGCCTTTTTAGGCTGTTTGATTTTAAAAGCTTGTAGAGGGCTGGCCAATTCGTTATCTTTCTGAACAAGGAAAGAGATGCCAGCAACAGGCGAAAATCCTTTGACTTTATAGCGTACACCAAAGCTTCCTCAGGGCCTGGTTGCTTGCCATATATTTTATAGTCCTCTAAAGAGGATACCTTTATCGGAGAGTATTTGTTTATAATGTCAGCATAGTTTGTCCCCTTAAGCTTATTTTCAAATGAGATATAGTACACCCTTTTGTTTTCACTTGTTTTTTTTGTTTTCACATACCCGTACTTTCTTAGCCTGTAAATATGATATATCGCCTTTTGCCTGCTTACCTTTAGGCTTGACATAACAGACGCTATTGTCTGCACCCCCCCTAGCCTTCCAAGCAATTCTTTAATGCTTATATTACACATAATTAAATGTAGCTTAAGTTATATTTAAACTTTTCGCTTTTAACAAATTAGAAGTTTAATCTACTTTTAGGGTATTCTTCTTTTTATTCTTATATTCTTCACCTCTTCTGAGGCTTTGGCTTTCCTCTCCTTTTCAGCATTCTCCTGGCTTTTTTCTTCATTGTCCTTAAGAGCGCCTGCAAGCATATCAGCAGTATTCTTCAAATCCTCTTTGGATATTTTCTGCCTCTTGAAATCAAAAGAAGGAATGTTATTGTAGACTGGAATGATGTTGATTATTGCATGCCCGAGGCGCGAGCTTGCCAGAATCTCAATGCTGTCTGCTTTAAGCTCTTTTTTCAGCATTCCTGCCAGCATCCTCGCCTTTTCAAACATGCTTGCCTTTAACTGCTCGGTTTCTGAGATATGCTCTTTAGGGATTATTAAGGCATGCCCTTTTGACATGGGGTTTATGTCAAGGACAGAAACAAGCTCGGAGTCCTCATATATCCTGGATGACTCTACCTTTCCTTCAGAGATAAGGCAGAATATGCACTGCCCGCCTTTGCCTTCCCGCTGCATTGTTGTATTCTTTTTTACAAACTCAATTAAGTCAGAATCAGGCATTGATTCAATCTGCTCTCTTAACTCATCTGCTTTTTCAGGCGGCATGCCATCAACCTGCTGAAGCAGATTTTTTCTTATCTGCTCAAGCTGCTCCCCTGAAAATTCAGTTTCATCTGTTTCTGGCATTTTTATATGAACAAAGAAAGATTTATAAATCTTGGGTAATATAATTATTAATAAAAGAGGGCAAGATGAACAAGGCTTTAGGTTATGTTATTTCGGTTGCTGGCATTGTGCTTATAGCGCTAAGCACTGCGTTTACCCGGCTTATTTCAAAGATTTCCTTTTTGGAAGGCATTAAGTCGGTTTATCTTCTTGCTGCAGGCATTGTGCTTGTTGTTATTGGCATATTTTTTGTTTTATCTTCTGACTCAGCAAGCAAGCAGCCGAGAGAGGTGCCAATCTACGAAGGCGAGGGCAAGAAGAGAAAGGTTGTCGGGTATAAGAGAATGGGGAAATAGGGTTCTGCGGGCTTGAGGCAATAATCATGTTTTTTAGCCATCACATATGATTTATGTTCCAGAATAGACAGATTTAAGGTAGCTGTTTTCCTTTTCAAAAAGCATTTTTACGAGCTCTTCTTTTTCCTCAATCACTTTTTTTTCTGTTTCGCTTTTGTTCTTTGATTTTTCAAGATAGCTTATGCTCAGCTCATAGAAATCAGAATAGATTTCCTTCAGCTCGTCATAGCCGATAGCATCCTTGTAATAGCCGCTTAGTATGCTGTTTGTCAGCCGCTCAAGCTTTCCCTTAGCAACATCAGTGCAAATCATTTCCAGTATGCTGTTTTGCACCTTGTAGAATTCATTTCTAACCCTGATAAACTTTTTCGGCGCAAGAAGCTTTGTCAGCCCACCTGTCTTATTGTAGGAATTTTTCAGCTTTTTCTCAAGCTGCGGCAGCTCAGAAAATGGGTCATAAAGCTCAAATTGCCTTTCAGCAATTATCTCCTTTATCTGGCTTTCTGCCCTGTAGACAATCAGCCTGATTATGCTTTCCTGTATGTCCTCTTTTGACATTTCAGGGCTGAGAGATATTGTTAAATCATCTAATCTGGTTTTTTTGCTGGTAGCAAACCCATGCCTTTGAAGCAGTTCATCCCGCATCATAATACTGCTTTTGTGTGGGGGAAAAATAGGGCTGGTATGGTGAAGGGACAATGCAAAAGCTGCGGCTAAAAAGAGCATACTTCTTTTTAGGGGGTATTTTGATGGCATGTTGGTAATTAAGCCTAGAATGTTACAGAAATTAAGTAATAACTTATATATAAGCTTTTTTATAATGGAGAATATATCACTTTTTCATCCAGTAATTGATTAGGCTGAACATAAAAGATTTTTTATTTTTTAAGTCAAAAAGTGCTTTAAATTTAATCTTTCTTTATGAAGCTCTTTTAGCATCATTCCCCTCATATTAGGGTCGTTTGTTGTAGAAAGATTATCTTCCAATGCTTTTATTCTTGCATATGCGTTTATTGCATTATTTCTTTTAGTGCTGTCAATGATTTTTGTTATTTTACCTTCTTGCCATAACCTGAAGATAACCTTATCAAAAAGGACTAATATTAACGCAGCAACTGCAGTAATGAGATATATGTTTGAAAGCACATTAACCTCTTCGGAGCGGACTATCCAAAGCCCGAGAAATATCACTAAAAAAATAGTCCATAGAAGCCTTCTTAAGAAAGCGGTTTTGCCAACCTCTAAAACAAAATAAAAATATATTATGAAAGGAATAATGCAGTTAATTATAATAAAAAAAGCGCCGTAAGGAATAAGCATCCCCTTGACAATCTCGCTTTCTTGTATGTATCTTGCACCAAGAATAGAAACTACTATTGAGATTATAACAACCACCCCTATCTTTTCAGAAAATAAAGGAAATTTCTTTAAGACTACAAAAGACACCGAGAATACCACAATAAAAAGAAGAAACTTTATGAACAGCAATTCAGAGCTTACCTCTCCTAAGATAATTGACAAAAACGGCTCTGCAATATCAACAATCCACTGAATAACATCCTGTGCACCCTGCCTCAGGTTAATATAGCCGTATCCGTACTGGGCTGAGGCAAGAACAAGGCTTGCGGCAAATATCAAGCCAAGCGCTGCAAAAAACATCAAGCCAGCTTTTGTTGCTCTTTTCATGGCTTACAAAGAAAAAAGAAGTTTATAAATATTTCTTACTATAAACTTTTGATAACATTCCATATGGCATTCTGGTCTTTTTCAAATGCTACGTTGCCCGTTTCAGTAGCAATTGATGCGCCTGGATAAGTTGCAGGATTAAGGCCCCCACCAATGTAAGCGACGCCTGTTCTTATGGAACCCTGATATATGTCAATTATATCTCTTAGTTTATTATAATGAACAACTCTTCTGGTTCCTCTTGTTATTTCTTTAGCTTTATCCATTTTCCAGGCATTTTTTAAGCTTTCAAGGGTTCCATCAAAAACAGCGATTAAAAAAGAGAAAACCACTACAAGAGGATATATTGCCTGCCCTATTCCCCCCTTTAAATCATCTAATCTTGTGACATATATCGCAAGCATGACTACTGCGAAGAATGTCCAAGCCACTCTTCTCTGAAAAGGGCCTATAAGCAACCCCCCAAATTCAACAACCCAAAAAAACAACAAAAATGGCAAAAGAGAAGCAAGGGTTACTGCAAGGGCTTCATTTGGAATTATAATATTATAAATAAAATCACTATTTAAGAATCTAACACCGAGAAGGGAGACGCCTATGCTGATTATCCACAAAAGCCATTTGTTTTTGCCACCAAAGAGCGTGGGCATGGCTTTCTCTAATAGAATACTGGATAGAGAGATTAATACAATAACAATAAGAAGCTTTGCCGCAAAAATATCACCCTCTGTGGTGCTTTCTCCTAAAATCTGCTTCAAAGGCTCTTTCAGCACCTGAACAAATCCATCAATAGTGCCTTTTGCCAAATCTGTCAAGGATTGAGCAGCACTGACAGAGCTGATTAAAAATATGGACAGAAACAATGCCAAAAATATCAATGCAATCCCTTTTTTCATAGGGTTGTAATATCAAATAGCTTTATAAATATTTCTTTTTGCAGATTTTGGGTCGGCTTTTAATTTTTTTCCAGTTTTGCCGTTTTTTATCACTCGCGGCAGATGAATAAGACAGGATTGAAAAGAAAGGATTGCAGAGGCAAAATAAAAAGGTTTATAAGATATGGATTATACTGATTAGCAGTTATTAATTAAAAATAATAAAAAAGATGAGTGAAAGGAGGTTTTAAAAAATGAACTGGAAAAAATTAAGTATTTACAGTATCTTCTTATTTGTGTTTGTGATGCCTTTGGTGGCTGCTAACTTTGATGATGACTTAATAGCTACCACATTTTACCAAAATGTTTCTCCTTATATAGTACCCGGGGGAATTGAAGGATTGGCAGGTATAATTGTAGGAATTATAACAATAATTATAATACTAGTAATTTTTATAGACTTACTATCAATCGCCGCACCTTTTAGTGACTGGGCTAATTGGATTATCTCCATCGGTTTAGGAATAATTGCAGTTACATTCAAGTGGAATGTTACTGTAGCTGGATGGATGTTTACCTTAGGCTCAACTGCTTTTGCTTTGACAGGAGTTGCAGCAGTAGTTGGAAATATTCTAATTGGAATATTAATAATACTAGCCGTATTCTTTCCAATGAATTGGGTCACAAGATATGTGAAACAGCTGAAAATAAGAAAAAAAGAGATGAGGGGTGACGAAGGAATAAGCAAGATGAAAGTTTTTATCAAGGGAGCAAAAACAGGCGGCGGAGAACTCGAAAAACCTTAATTTTGTTTTTATTTTTTAACTTTTTATTTTTTATTTTTATTATAAAAGAAGGGTGCGGTAGAAAGCCGGTCTTTCTGGCAGAGAAAGACATCAAAATTTAAAAACTCCTTGTTCTTGAGTATGGCATGAAAAAGGGCGCTCTGTTTATAGCATTTGTTGTTTTTTTGTTGGTGTCAGTTTCATTAATGTTTGTTTCGCAGCTTGCAAAAGCGCAGGATGATATTCTTGGCTTGCCTGCAGGGCTTTCGCCTGAAGAGGTTGAGAAGACACAGGAAAAGGTGGAAGGAAAGTGGGATTATCTTGCAAGGGAGTGGAAAAATATTTTTCTGAAGAATAAGTTTGTCTCTGCGACTGACAGCTTTTTCACAAAGATAAGCATTGTCTTCAGAATTCTTTTCGGAATGGAGTACTCAATGTCTTTAGTGCTTTTGATAGTCATAATATTGTGGTTTTACTTTTTGATTAATCTGCTGCAAATGCACAGATATTTCAGCATATTTTCCGGCTGGGTGAATTACATTATTTCTTTTGGTTTGGTTATTATAATGGCGCAGGTTAAAGTTCTTGAAAAGATTGCACAATTTTTTGTATGGCTGATATTAGGAATAATCAGCTCATGGTGGTTCAGCCTTATTATAACAGCAGTTTTGATAGTTGTTTTGGTTATACTTTACAAGTTTAACAAGTCATTTGCAAAACAAACTGCAGCAAACAGGAAGAGGATGAAGATAGAGGAAGAGGAAAGAAAATTAGAGAGGGGGGCTATTGTGGGAGAGTCAATATCTAAGGCTGTGGAAGATGCAGGAAAGGAATAAAACTTATCCAAACGCCCTGCTCGCTTTCGGATAACTTAATTGACAATGAAAATACTGTTATCCGAAAGCTCGCCTGTAATCTATAATCTTTGTTGAGCTGACGCCATTTATGCCCTGGATTGTGTTTTCTGCTAAATCTGTATCAAGTGATTCGGGCCAGGCGATGGTTGCTATAAGGGCTTTCAAGCCAAAGGCTATCGGCTCTTCCTTAATCTCTGTGATTTTTCCGCCGGCAGATGTCACTTTTTTTTCTACATCTGCCTTTAACTTTTGCAAATCTGTTTCCAATGATTCAGGCATTATCTGCACCTGCAAAGCTGTCATTCCCATTCTTGCTTTAATTTTGAAGGGTTTTTAAGCTTTTAGCTTGAATTGCTTGAATTTGAATTGAATATTTAGTTTGGCTGCAAAACAATAATGCTTAAAAACATGGAAAAGTTTTTTAATCCATGGCAGGAGAGTTTCAATTTCAGTATTCACAGCTTTTGGAGAGGATTGCAAAGAGTTCTGGCTTGCCGGCAGAAGAGATAGAAAAAAGGATAGAGGCAAAGAGGGCAAAGCTTTCTATGCTTGTGAGCAAAGAGGGAGCTGCGCAGATTGTGGCTTCTGAGCTCGGGATTAATTTTGCCAGAGAGAAGATGAAAATCTCGGAGCTTTTGCACGGAATGAAAAGGGTTAATGTTCTAGGGAAGGTGATAAGGTTATTTCCTGTCAGGAGTTTCTCGAAAAACGGGAGGGAAGGAAAGATAGGGAGCATGATTATTGCTGATGAAACAGGGAATGTAAGGGTTGTTCTTTGGGATTCAAATCATATTAAGATGATAGAAGACAGGGCGCTAAAAGAAGGCGATGTTATTGATATTTCCAACGCTTCGCTGAGAAACACAGAGTTGCACCTTACAGGGCTTTCTGACATAAGATTAAGCCAGGAGAGGATTGAAAATGAAAAAACAGAAAAAATGTATTATGACAGAAAAATTTCAGAGTTTATTGCAGGAGAGAATGTCAGGACAAGGGCAGTAATAGTGCAGATGTTTGAGCCGAGATTTTTTGAGGTATGCCCCGAATGCAGGAAAAAGGCAGTCAAGGATGCAGAAGGCGCAAGCTGCGCTGCTCATGGAAGAATCGCCCCATTGAAAAGGGCATTGCTGACTTTAGTTATAGACGACGGCAATTCAAACATCAGGGCAGTTGTGTTTGACGAAGGGATGGAGAAGATTGGAATTAATCCCCAGAGCACAGAAGAGTTTTTGGAAAAGAAAGATGAGCTTATGGGACATGAGCTTTTTTTTGCAGGAAACATAAGGCAGAATAAGCTCTCAAGCGTGAATGAGATGATAGTTGAGAGTGCCGAGCAGGCAGATGTTGAAAAGCTGATTGAGCAGCTTGAGGCAAAGGCAAGAGGATAAAAATGCAAGGTATAAGAGGTGATTAAAAGATGATGCTAAGAACACACATGGCAATAGCGCTTTTTGCCGTGCTGCTTTTTGTTTCGCATGTTAATTACAAATTTGCATTTATTATCGTTGCCCTGGCTGCGGCAGCCCTGCCAGACTCTGATTCTGCATTTTCAACTGTTGGCAGGGTGAAGCCAATGAGGATTCTGCAGTTTTTTGTAAAGCACAGGAGCTTTGTACACAGTTTTACTCTTGCCATACTGCTGTCTTTGGTTTTCGCCTTTATAATTCCTGCAATCGCCCTGCCGTTTTTTCTAGGATATTCTTTGCATATCTTTGTGGATGCGTTTACAAAGGAAGGCATAATGCCGTTCTGGCCATGGAAAAAGAAAAGTAGCGGCTTTGTGAAAACCGGCGGCAGGATTGACTCATCACTATTTCTTGTTTTTGCTGTGATTGATGTTATCTTGTTTTTTGCGAGGGCTATTTAATCTGGAGAAAGCATATTTTGCAAAATATATCTGAGATATGAATAATGTTTATAAAGAGTTTGCCTGTTAAGGTTTAAACTAAAGATGGCAAAAGAAGAAAAAAGCAAGGGTGAAGAGGAACTGAAAACTGAGGGAAAAGAGACAAAACTTACAGATTTGCCGGGCATAGGGCCGGCTGTTGCTTCAAAGCTGGAAGCAGCAGGGATTTATGATTTAATGGGGCTGGCTGTAATGTCACCTGCAGAGCTTGCAGACATGGCAGGGGTTGGAGAGGCTGTTGCCAGAAAGGCAATACAGGCAGCGAGAAAGATGATGGATTTGGGCTTTGTTGATGGCATAGAATTTGCAAAAAAGAGGGAGGATATAAAGACAATAACAACAGGAAGCAAGAATCTTAATAATCTTCTGGGTGGAAGAGGGGTTGAAACAAAGGCAATAACCGAGGCATATGGGCAGTATGGCAGTGGAAAGTCGCAACTCGGGTTTCAACTTTTGTTAAATGTACAATTGCCTTTAGAAAATGGCGGGGCAAATGGCAAGGCTGTAATAATTGATACAGAAGGCACATTTCGACCAGAGAGAATCAAACAATTAGCTGAAGCAATAGGGGCTAATCCAGAATAAGTTCTTAAGAATATTTTTGTGGCTAGGGCATTTAATTCTGACCATCAGATTCTATTGCTTGATAGGATTACAGAGATGGTAAAAAATGGAGAGCCGATAAAGCTTGTTGTTGTTGACAGCCTGACTGCGCATTTCAGGGCGGAATTTGCCGGAAGGGGACAGCTTGCAGACAGGCAGCAGAAGCTGAACAAATACCTTCACAACCTGATGAAACTGGCAGAGCAGTGCAATATTGCTGTTTATGTCACAAATCAGGTCATGGCAAATCCTGCGATGATGTTTGGAGACCCGACAACACCTGTTGGTGGAAATATAGTCGGGCACATGTCTACATATAGAATGTATCTTCGCAGGGGCAAGAAGGATTCAAGGGTGGCAAAGCTGATTGATTCCCCAAATCTTCCTGACAGCGAGGCAATATTCTTTCTTACAACAGGCGGGCTAAAGGACGGCGCAGTTGAGGAGGAGTAAAGAATTAAGATGCCAAAAATAAATTTCATAACATCTGAAAGCGTGACAGAGGGGCATCCTGACAAGATTTGCGACCAGATTTCAGATGCTGTTCTTGACAATTTGATTGCACAGGACCCCATGTCAAGGGTTGCTATTGAGACTTTGGTAACAACAGGAAGCGTCCATGTTGCAGGCGAGGTTACTACAAGAGGGTATGCTGATGTGCAGAGGATAGCAAGACAGGTATTGCATGATATTGGATATTGCGACCCTGCTTTTGGGATAGATTGCGAGGATGCAGGCGTATGGATTTCTGTTCATGGGCAGAGCCCTGATATTGCACAGGGCGTGGACAAAGATGGAGCAGGGGATCAAGGAATGATGTACGGGTATGCATGCAGTGAAACTCCTGAACTGATGCCTTTGCCGATAATGCTGGCGCATAAACTGACAAGAAGGATGGCAGAGGCAAGAAAGAATGGGGAGATAAAAAATATAGGCCCGGATGGAAAATCACAGGTTACAATTGAGTATCATGATGGAAAGCCTGCAAGGATAGATGCTATTGTTATAGCACAGCAGCACAAAAAGGATATTTCTGAGGACGAGCTGAAAAGAGATATTTTAGAAAAGATTGTAAAGCAGGTCTGCGGAAGATTCATGGATGAGAAAACAAAGATTCATATCAATGCGACAGGCGCCTTTATTATCGGCGGGCCTGAAGGAGATACGGGGGTTACAGGAAGAAAGATTATTGCTGATACATATGGAGGAGTTGGAAGGCACGGCGGGGGCGCTTTTTGTTTAACCGGAAATTCTTTAATTAATACTGAAAAAGGGCTATTGCCTTTACAAAATTTAAAATCATTCGCTAAAGATTTAAATGTTAAGACAGATATTTCACCAACAAAAGCAGAGTTATGGCTTGATAATGGCAAGATGGAAACTCTTAAGCTATTAACTAAAGATGGTTATTTTATTGAAGGAACTAAAAATCAGTGTTTGAGAGTAGTAGATGAAAATGGAAATTATTTATGGAGAAGAATGGATGAACTAAAAGATTCTGATTGGATTTCAATTCAAAAGAAAAACAGATTTTTTGGAAAGGGATTTGATTGCTCAGGATTTTCTTTTACTCATAAAAAAGGAACTTACAGAAAAAATATTTTTGTTTTTCCTGACAAATTAAAAGAGGATTATGCTTATTTAATGGGATTATTAATTGGAGATGGCAACTGCATGATGGATGGAGCAATTGCTATTTGTGTATGTGAAGAAGAGCAAAAGAAAAATGTCCAGAGACTTTATAAAAAATTATTTGGAAAAGAAGGAAAGATTTTTGGGCATTGGGCATTTTTTGGAGGAATTGAACTAAGGGCATATTTAGAATATCTTGGGCTAAAAAAGCAACGCTCATGGCAAAAAGAAGCGCCCTCGTCTATTTTTGAGTCTTCTCAGGAAGTTGTTGCTGCATTTTTAAGAGGGCTGTTAGACACAGACGGAACGATTAGGAAAACAGGAAGAAATAATAATTCATTAGATATAAAACTTACAACAACCTCTCAAGAGTTGGCTAAAGGTGTTCAGCAGCTTTTGTTGAATTTTGGAATTGTTTCTAATATTCAAAAAGTAAATTGCGAGGGAAAGATAGCTGAGATCAGGGGGAGAAAAATTATTTCTAAAAGAAACCTTTATCATGTTAAAATTAAAGGGCTAGAAAGCTTAAAAATTTTTAAGGAAAAAATTGGATTTGGATTAGCAAGAAAAAATGATATTTTAATCTCTCTTCAGCTTTCTGATAAAACAGATAGGCTTGTGGTTCCTAACCAATTTTCAAGAATAAGGAGATTATGGAATAAATTGCCTTCTAAAGCCAAGCAGGCAGATGAATTTAAAATTGGAAGGTTTGCGAGAAGCCATAATGGAAAAGCAACAAAAGAGCTTACTTACGACAAGCTTAAAAACTTTTTAGATGGATATGCTGTTTTTTTTGAAGGAGATTTGGATTTTGAATATCTCAGGGCATTATACCTTATGAATCATTATTACACCCAAATTAAAGAAATAAAAAACTCTTTTGCGCCTGTTTTTGACATTACTGTTCCAGGAGCGCATACTTTTACTGCAAATGGGTTTGTTGTCCATAACTCCGGCAAGGATCCTACAAAGGTTGACAGGAGCGCGGCATATGCTGCAAGATACATAGCAAAGAATATTGTTGCTGCTGGCATGGCAGATAAATGCGAGATAGCCCTGTCATATGCTATTGGCGTGGCAGAGCCGACATCTGTGAATATTGATTGCTTTGGGACAAATAAGATTCCTGAAGAAAAGATAGAAGAGCTTGTAAAAAAGCATTTTAGGCTGACACCAAAAGGAATTATAGAGAGCCTTGACTTGAGGAGGCCCATATACAGGCAGACTGCTGCATACGGGCATTTTGGAAGGAATGACATGGGGTTTGCATGGGAGAGAACAGACAAGGCGGACATTTTGAGAAGAGAGGCAGGGCTGTAAGATGGGTGGACAAGAAGATATTGGACGGAGGCTTGGTGAAAAACCAAGAAAAGTTCCTGGTTTTGTTCTTAGAAAACTTAGAAATGGCAGAAGAGAGCTAAATTACCAGAATATAGAATATGGAATTCCAGATGATTTAGTCTCTTTGGCTTTGGTTGACAAGCATCCAGAA
This sequence comes from Candidatus Woesearchaeota archaeon, assembly GCA_964388875.1. GTDB lineage: Archaea > Nanobdellota > Nanobdellia > Pacearchaeales > GW2011-AR1 > JACOYM01. Next base: position 8,918 of record CAYMCA010000006.1, on the reverse strand, counting down.
ATTGCTTTAATTAGTGCAATAGACGGAAGGGGCACTACAGACGGAAGCCCGCCATATAATAAATTTCTTTATTATTCCTTCTGTGGAGATAAACATATAATTACGGCTTATTTAGCCTATCTCACAAATGGGTTAATTGTTACAAGGGCATGGAAGCCTGAAATGGCTAATTTATTGAAAGATGTTAGCATGTTTCATGTGAATATCACAGAGGATGTTGCTTATGACAGGAGCAATAATAAAAGGCTTTTGCAAAAACATTTAGAAAGAATTTCTGAAAAAAAATGTGAGAAGGAAGGATTACTGCATAGGGCAGAAAAAATTTACTTTGATATGCTATGGAATGTATCTTCATTTTAGGATAGAAAATGCAAACCTACCAAAAAATATTTCTGGCTTTGGCTGCTGTTACTGCAGCTGTTATCTTTTATGTTTCAACACTGCAGTTTCCGCCAAACCCTTTTCCGCAGTTTTCTCTGACATCCCTGCTTTACCATGCAGGAATCTTCTTTCTATTTACCTTGTTTCTTTTGCTGGCAGGAATGCCAAGGCTAAATAAAGAGTTTATTTTTGTTGTCCTGCTTGTTTCTTTTGCTTATGCAGGATTGGATGAATTGCATCAAGCCTTTGTTCCTAACAGGGTTGCAGACATTTTTGATTTTGCCAAGGATGCTGCGGGCTCACTGATAAGCCTTGGATTTTTGGGGTTTGTGAGAAGAATGAGAAGGTAATTACCATTATTAAATAATAACAATATAGAAACATTTAAATATTCTGCAATAAATGCATTGTTCATGGCAAGAACAAAGATTTTGGCTACAATTGGGCCTGCCTCGGCTAACAAGGTGGAAGGGCTTGTAAAGGCGGGGGCGGATGGAATTAGATTTAATATGTCGCATATCCCTCCTGAGAAATATGAATCCACACTTAAGCTTATCAGAGATATAAAGGCAGTTAATCCGGGCTTATTTCTTGTCGGGGATTTGCAAGGCCCAAAGATAAGGCTTGGCGATTTTCCTCCTTTGAAGATAAAGCCAAATGATGAGATTAAGATTGTTCCTGCGTCGCAGCTCAGCCAGGAAGGAATACCCATTCAATTAGAGACGCTTTATCAGCATGTTAAGCCAGGCTATATCCTGCTGGTTGATGACGGAAATGTCAGCTTAGAGGTTAAATCAATCTCAAACAAAATAATAAAATGCGCAGTTCAGTATGGGGAGGTTTTAAATGCCAGGAAAGGGGTTAATGTGCCTAATGTAAGCATTCCCATGGATTACCTGTCTAAAAATGATTCCTCAAATTTAGGATTTATGGCAGCGGCGAATTTTGACTATGCCTCTGCTTCATACTCAAGAAACAGGGAGGACATACTAAAGGTTAAGCGCATGCTGGAAGGCACCGGAATAAAGGTTATAGGAAAGCCGGAAAATCGCGATGGGATAAAAAATCTGGATGAGATTATAGATGAGGCTGATGCGATGATGGTTCCAAGAGGAGACCTTGGAATGGAGATAGGGGTTGTTAATGTTCCTGCCTGCCAGAAGATTATGATTAATAAATGCAGGGCTGCAGGAAAGCCGGTTATTACTGCCACCCAGATGCTGGAATCAATGATGGAGTGCAAAGAGCCAAAGAGGGCGGAGGTTTCTGATATATTCAATGCAGTTCTTGATGGGACAGATGTTGTTATGCTTTCAGGAGAGAGTTCAGTAGGGAAATATCCTGTTGAAGCGGTTGATATGATGAACAAGACTGTAGAGGAGGCAGAGAAGTATATACTAATCATAGGGGCATCGGGCAGTGAAAAGGGAGATTTTCGCTCAAATCCTGAAACGCCTGCAGATTATATAAGCAAGGCGATTTGTGATATTGCCAGCAACCCAGATATAAAAGCCATACTGGTGCCTACATCAACAGGCTATACTGCGAGAATGGTGTCAAGATTCAGGATAAACAAGCCGATTATTGCAACAACCTATGACCCCAAGGTAAAAACGCAGCTAAATGCTGTGTGGGGCGTTATTCCGTTGCTGACAGAGCAGCTTGATGAAAAATACATAGTGGATGATTCTATAAAATTGGCTAAGGACAAGGGGTATATCCGGAGAGGAGACAGGATTTTGATTACGGGCGGTAGCAAAATGCATGGAAAAGGCACAAACATCCTGAGAGTCGAGGATGTGGAGTAATAGAATCCTCTTAGAATATCAAAAAAACAATGGGGCACCGCACCTTTTAAGGTGCGGTTTGTAAAGCCCCTTGTTTTTAGGACTTCAAAATCTGGAAGATTTTGATAGTGCTCAGGAATTGATATTCCTGACATGCTCAGAAATTAAAGTGGAAATGTTACGCCCACATTATAAATAATGCAGTTTAATTTCTGACATTAAATCTGCAGCAAATCAAACTAATTTTGCTCTTTTTAAAACATTAGGCATGCTATACTTTGATTTTGTTATCTTTTTTAATGCTTTTTTCGCTTCTTTTTTTGTTAGGAATCCTACGGTAACTTCTCTGGCAAGTCTTGTGGTGTCGGGATGAAATCCTAAATTATCATAAAGTGGCTTTTCTGCAGCACAAGCAAGCAAACAAGAAGCAGCATTAGACTGAATGTTGTTATAATAATTCCATGCTATTTTCTTCAAAATTTTCTTTGTGTCTTTTAGTTTTGTTTGAGTTAAGAATGGAAAATGAACAATATACACTGCAGGCTTATTTTTGAAAGGCTTAAGTTTTCTGATAGCTGAAACTTTAAATCCTTTTTTTGAAGTTGTTTTATTTAAGGAAGTCCATTCATTTATGCCTATTGCTATGATTCTTACACCATGCTTTAGAGCTTCAAAATAACGTGCATGAATTATCAACTCTCTGCAAACCCAACAAGGCCTTATAACTCCTGCATATCCTTCTCTTCCATCAGCATAATCTTTAATAAATTCCTCTTTATCACCTCTTTTGTACATTTCATTCATTCTTTTGAATTTTTGCAACATTTTTTTAGTCAGATATTTTTTAACTGGAATTACTTCATAATCAACTCCAAGCCTTTTTGCAACATTTCTCGCTCTTCTGTAAATGTACGGGTGGAAATAACCTGTATCAAATGTAAATGCAAGCGGCGTAAATCCCATTCTTTTAACCCTATAGAGTGCTGCAGAGCTATCTTTTCCACCAGAAAGCCCCACCATAACATCATATTTTCCCTTGCCTTTTCCTATAAATGATTTAAATAATTTGAGTTCTACTTTCAAAGATTTTTTATCAAAATTCTTTATATAAGCCTCACAAGTTTTGCAATAACCTTCAGAATTAAATTCCACAAAAGGATTATCATTTGTATTAATGCATTTTTTGCATTCTTTTGCTGTTAGTATTTTTTTAGCTATTTCACTTGCTATTTTCCCTTTGCCAACTTTTGATGTGTTAAACACCAAATTTGCTTCTCTTTCTATTTTATCTGTAGAATACAGCTTATTTTCAGTTTCTATTTCATTCAATGCAGACTTTTTTGAATATCCCCTTTTTTGAATAAATCTTTTTATTAAATCTTTTTTATCAGCTTTCAGGAAAATGACAAGATACCCTTTATTTTTTAAATAAAGAGCATTTTTACACCCCCTAACGCCAGATAAAATTATTCTTTCTCCTTTCTTTGCGTAGATTTCATTTAAAGCTTTTGCAATAAAATCTTGGGAATATGTATCTTTAAGCAAGGAGAATATTTCTCTTGCTTTGCTTCGGCTTACTTGTTTTTTTGATATTTTTTTATCAACTATCTTTTTAAGTTTAAGAATTATAATATCTCCTGTTTTTGGCAATTGTTTGAAATGATTGGCAATAGGATAAATTAAATCCGAAGAAGATTCTATAACCTTTAAGCCTTTAATCTTCTTAGATAATTCATTTGAAATTGTTGATTTTCCTGTTAAGGGCGCCCCAAAAATAACAATATTTTTTAGCATGCTTAAGAAAGAGAAGATTATTTATTAAATCTATCTGCCTTAAATCAAAATTTACTAAAATGAAAACTTCAGAATTCCACTCGTTTGTAACGAGTTGTTTGATAATCTCGTGGAATTCTGATAGTGCTCAAGAACCCAAGTACGCCCTGTGCTTTAGCGTAGAGTTCTTGACATGCCAGGGATTTGAGCAATCAGATTTTGGAAGTCAGAAAATCCTCATGGCACAGAAAAATCAAAGCCGAGTTGGAATTGGTTGTTTTGATTCTTCCTGCAGGATGTTTCTTTTGGCCAGGCTCCAATCAAGCTTTATTAAATTATTTACAAAAGAATTCTCAAGATTAAGCTTGTAATAATCAGACTTTCCTATTCTTCTTGTCTTTATCACTATACCGGACTTAATAAAGTAAGGAAAGAAGAGTTTAATAGAGTTATAACTGACATTGCTCTCTCTTGCTATCTCTGTCATAGGATAATCAAAGAAATGATTGTCAATTAAGAAGTCAAGAACTCTCAACTTCGGAGTGTCTCCAAACTGCATAAGGAAAAAACTTTTATTTTCTTTTGTTCTCATTTTATCTCTTTGTATTTCTTCATTTACTTTTTTAAGTTCTTCTTTCCAAGTGAAAGTTTTCTTTAACCAATCTTTAAGTCCCATAATAGAAATAAAGAAAACAAGTTTATAATTGTTTTTATCTTTCGGTTTTTATCGTTGATGAAACTTAGGTCCTTATGAAATGTTTAACCTTAGGTTAAGGTTCTGCTATTTTTTGACACAAAAAGATTTAAATACTAACTAATATTTAATAATTATAACTAAATAACTAAATAGTATGAACATGGTGCAAATAATAAAAACACTGAAAGCAGAACACTGGCCAACACTTAACACCGTGATTATGGTAGAAGACACCTTAAGAAAGATGAATGAGAGCGTTATATCTGTAGCCGAGCTTAAAAGAAAGCTGCCAAGGCAGGTTAATCATAATACTTTAATGCTGATTTTAGAATATCTAGAAAGAAGCAACAAGATAGCAGTATCTCTGAGGGGAGTAACCTGGATAAGAAACGCACACCCTAATTTAAGAAAAGCAATTCTTCAAGGAATGGAGTTATGATTATGAAGGAAGTAAGAGTTATCTTGTCTCCAGAGGCAGAGGAAGTCTACAAGCGCCTTAATGCAGAAGCTGAAAACTCAAAACAAGCAAGAATGATTCTGAAAGCAATCAATAATAAAAAAGAACTGATTAAAGCAAATATTCATTATGGAGAGCCTATTGCAAAAAATCTTATTCCAGGAGAATACAAGATAAAATACGGGGCAAATAATTTATTCTGGGTAGAACTTCCTGCTTTTTGGAGAATGCTTTATATGCTGGCTAATAATGAGCAAATAGAAATAGTAGCCTTTGTCATAGATATTATTGACCATCCATCTTATAACAAAAAATTTGGATACAGAAAAAGATAATCTTTTTATTTGTTCTTCTGTCATAATTGCCCAGGGCACTGCACTTTCTATCTAATGCCCCCACGAGGATTTGAACCTCGATGGTAGGTTTTTTGCAAGTAGAAACAAGCTCTACTCGGGCTTGCACTCGGTGATATTTGAATTTTGTCTCGTGCAAACCCTCGCCGCAAACCTACATCCTATCCAGTTAGATGATAAGGGCTTAATCAATAAAAGAAATAGATGTTTTTAATCTTAACCTATTGCCCGATTTTGTTTATATGCTTATTCCGTTTATGCCCAAGCCAAAACCTCAGCTTCCTTTTTTTCAGGTTTTGCAGGATAGATTTTTTCTGCAAGCTCGCCGGGAGAGAACCAGAGCTTGATTTCCCTTTCTGCATTTTTTTCGCTGTCTGAGGCATGAATTACATTCTCAAACACGCCGGTTTTTGAGTTTATCCTTCCATACCTGCCCCTGATGGAAATGGGGTCAGCATCCTCGGGGTTTGTGCTGCCGCAGACTTTCCTTATCTTTTCAATAGCATCATCTCCATGATAAACAAGCGCAAGAACCCTGTCTGTGTGAAACCCCCCTGTAATATATTTTATCGCAGAATCAAACACATGCGGCTTTTTTTCCTTCAGCTCCTTATAATGCTCTTCTGCCAGCGCCTTTGGCACCTTCATAATCTTTGCGCCTACTATCTTCAGCTTTGTTTCTGAAAGAGAGGTTATTATGTTTCCTGTCAGGCTTTTTACAATTCCATCCGGCTTTATTATAATGAGTGACTGCTGTATTGCCATTCAAAATAAGAAAAGGAAGATATTTAAACCTTAATTTTTTAATAAGAACATAAAAAAGAGGAAGGATGAAAGAGAGATTCGCCAACCTGCGTTTGTTTATTCTTATTGCAATAGCCTTGTCTGTCTTTTTTGCCCTGTTTTTATTATTTTCAGGCACGGCTTCTGCTGCTAACTGCTGGCAGTATTCTTCTAATGCGACATGCGCTGCAGATTCAGGCTGCAAATGGAAAAATGACTCATGGGGAAACTGGTGCGAAGAAATGAGTTGCTGGAGCTTATACTCTCAAAGCGAGTGCATAACAAATAGTATTGCTGGAAAAAACTGCACATGGCAGGCTGGCGGAACAAGCTATTGGTGCGAGACAAAAAGCTGCTGGAGCTATTCTGGAACAAATGCAAGCGCTTGCACAGGCAACAGCGCAGGGCTTTCATGCGAATGGAGCAATTATTGCTATAATTCGGGCAGTACCTCAACAACCTGCTGGCAGTACACAAACCAGTCTGCATGCCTTAATTCTACAGGATGCTCGTGGGGAAGCTGTTATGAAAAAGGATGCGGGAGTTATGCAACAAACACAAGCTGTAATGCTGCCAAAGACTGGAATGGAAAAAACTGCACATGGGAGGGAAGCTATTGTACAGAGAATGGTTGCTATAAGTACAATACAAATGAAAGCACCTGTGAAAGCAATTCTGCAGGATTAAACTGCGAGTGGAAGTGGAATTCATGCCAGGATGTATATTGCTATAAATGGGATTTTACAAATGCAAGCGCATGCATTAATAACACAGCAAACTTGACATGCACATGGACAGGAAGCTACTGCAATAAGGAGGATTGCTGGGCTTACACAACAGAGGCAGGCTGCAGCGCCCAGCAAAAATGCAACTGGAAGGCCTACACAAGCTCTGGATGGTGCCAACAGGTAGACTGCTGGACATGGGACAGCTATAATGGGGGAAATCAGACTCAATGCGAGAATAATGCTTATAGTTTGTCATGCCTGTGGAGCGGAAACCCTCCTGGAAATGCAACAGGCGGGTGGTGCTATAGAAGCATGGCTGCAACATCATGCTCAAACAAGACAACAGAGAGGGAGTGCTTGGATACATATTATTGCTGGTGGGAGTTTAACAATTTGAATAACGCATCTGCTGGTGGAAACTGCAAGGAGCCTGGAAATTTCAGCGGCGTCAATATAAACACAAGCATACTGAATGAATGGAATCCGAAATGCTATATTTTTGACATGAATGCAACAGACTGCAATAATACATTGGGGTGCAATTATAGCAGTGGGGCGTGCCTTGAGCTGAACAATTCATATGGGAGCAATATAACACTAAGCGGGATAAACTGCTCATATATAAATAATTCGCAGCTTTGCAATAATATTCCAGTCTTGTCATCATGCTGCTCATGGCAGAATAACTCATGCACAACCAATAAGCTTTCAACATCATGCTGGTCGCAGCTGAAGCAGAAGAGCGAGGACTCATGCGAGGACGCAAAAACATCTGCACGCTGCAGCGAGCTGGCAAACTCTCCATGGTATATGCCCTGTGCATGGAACAATGCAACAGAGAAATGCGACTTTAAAACAGCAAGCATATTTGGAAATGGCTCGCAGAGCCTTGTGAAAATCAACAACAAAAAGAACTGCGAGGCAGCTGGAGGAAAATGGATTACAGAGAACTATTGCGAGGGAAATGTTTCTGTTCCGACAGGAAGGTGCGAATATAAGTTTAATGATGAAGACAATTGCGACAAGGCGTGCTTTGCATGCGAGTACAGGGACAGCAGCGGAAACCCTGTTAACTCAACAAATGCAGCAAACGCATGCAAGGGAAGCAAGCTTGGAATATGTGAGTTTGATGCAGACACAAGGGCGCCGAATGGAATTGGATATTGCAAGGCAAAGGAGCAGTTTAAGAAAGGGCTTGCAGGCGATTGCAACCTTAACTGCGGAGATTGCAATTACAAGGGAAACCCTTCAGATAATGACACGGCAAAGAAGCCAAGCTATTACTGCATAACAAGCAAGGCAAATTCTGATGGCGGCGGATGCAAATGGATTGCTGACAACTCAACAGCAACCGGAGGATATTGCGTAAAGAAAGGAGATAAAACATGCCTTGATGCTTGTGATAGATGCAAGACGCAAAATGAGTGCCAGAATACAGGAAGGACTGGTGTTGCTAATAAGACAGGAAGCTGCAAGTGGCAGGGAGATTCAAATACAGGAAGCTGCGTGAATAATATAGGTGAAAGCGCGGAGATATGCTGGGATGGGATAGACAATACAAATGATGGATTGATAGACTGCTCTGACTCTTCATGCTATGCAGATTCTTATTGCGGCTTGGTTTCTGGCGATTGTTTTGGATGGACAGACAATACAACATGCATACAGAAAAATTGTGAGTGGGTGACAGACTCATGGGGAAGCTGGTGTGATTTCAAGGGAAGCCAGTGCTGGAAGTATGATGCCAACCAGTCATACTGCAATAACAGGACAAACTGCCAGTGGAACAGCGGAACAGGCGCTGGATGGTGCGAGCAGGACTGGACTAAGTCAAACACCTGCTCTGCATTAAGTTATGCAACATGCACAACAACTGCGGGGTGCAACTGGACTTCTGATACATGGTGCGCTGGGACAGGCAACTCAACAGACTGGTGCAGGAACTTTGGCGGGTGGTGC
>CAYMCA010000005.1:0-33771 GCA_964388875.1 Candidatus Woesearchaeota archaeon | reverse complement strand
AAAAGATAATTAAAAGACTTAAAGAATCTGGCAGGCTTAAAAGAATTGGCACTGATAAAGGCGGAAGCTGGGAGGTAAAGGATAGGTGAAAAATGCAAAGCCTGCCATAAGGAATTTGATTCAGGAATCTGGCTCTCCCCCCAATTCAGGGATGAAAAGGTTTTATTGTTTTGCTCGGATAAATGCAAAAACAGGTACCTAAAAATAAAGCTTGAAAGAATAAAGCGGAATTATCCTGATTATTACAAGAAGATGATGAAACAGCCACGGCAAAAAGATGGATTTTATGATTTTGATTTAAAGGATGGGAAAAATGGATATTGAAGATAAATATTCTGAAAAGGTAATTGAAAGAGGAAAGGGATATTTAGACTCTGTTAAATATTGTATAAAAATTAATAATTTTATTTTTGGAAAAGTTGAAGGCTCTACAACTTACAAAACAGAGGTAGACTTAGATTCTCTTGATGGAGATTGTTCCTGCCCATATGGAACTAACTGCAAACATGCAGTTGCTCTTTATTTAATTTATGAAAAGGGTAAGTTTTGGGATACTGAAGATTTTATTAAAAGCCTCAATAAAATGAGCAGTAATGAGCTTAAAGAAATGATATTATCAAAATTGCAGGATAATCCTGATTGGATAATTAAGCATAATATAAGAAAAAACACAAATAAAAAAGATTTTATAAAATCATTCAAAAAGAATATTTCTTCGGATAAAATTAAAGAAGCAGAAGCTCTTTTGCCTGTGCTTTCTTTTGAACAATTGTTAGAATTGCATGATTATATTGATACTCATCACGATGAAATTACAGACAAAATCTGTGAAAGTGATGAATACAATGAGAACTATGAACATTGGGAAGACGAAGAATATGATGCGGGATTATTTGATTTAAATGAAAAACTAATAGAGTTAATTGTTAAAAAATCATTGCAAGAGAATAAAGTAAATGAAATAATAAGAAGAGAGCCCCTCAGAGATGAGATAATTAATGAAGCAGAGTCCTTTAAAGAATTTAAAGATAAGATTAAAAAAGCTTTTCCTAAAGAAGAATATCTTAAATTTCTTCTGAATCTAAAAAATCCCCCTCTTTTGGAAGTAAAAAAGAATGTAGATAATTCAAACAAACATATCTTATACAATTTTATTGAAGAAAAGATTTCTTTTATTAAAGGTCTTGCAGAATCTCTAAAAAATAAGAATCTTTTGTTTATGGTAGGAGTATATGAGAAAGATTTTGATACTATTGTGAATAATTTTGAGCAGTTTGAAACTGCTGTGGAGGAAAATCAGGATATAGTTGACAGGCTAAAAGATATTGTAGATTTATTTATAAAAAATAATTTTAGAAATGAAGAAATTACAAAAAAGCTTTTATTGCAAGATGAAAATACAGAGTACAACAAAAAACAGCTTACATACTTATCTTCTCAAATAAATGACTATGAATTTATAAAAGATAATTTTGATTGGAAGAAAATTGAGGAACATGTCTCCTTATTAGAAAGATTATCACAAATAGACAAACAAAAAACACTAAAATTTATTAACAATAAAAAAGAACTACTTAGAGGACACTGGACAGATATAGTGATATTATTTAAATTTTTGAAAAAGGTTTATAATAAAGATGCTATTAAGAAGTATATTAAGGAAAACCAAGATTCTTTCAAAACTTCATCACATCTAAAAAATCATCTTAAAGATGAAGGGATATTTATATCAATTAAAGAGGGGAAATTTATTGTTGAGGTGAAGTAAAATTATGATAAATTCACTAAAATTAAATAAAGAGCAAATTGATGCAGTAAACACATTAAATGGAAACTTGCTTATATTGGCGAGTGCTGGAACAGGAAAAACTACAGCTATTGTTGAAAGGTATATAAATCTTGTCGAAAAACATGGTTTTAGCCCTAGTGAAATAATGATGACCACTTTTACTAATAAAGCTGCTAAAGATATGAAAGAAAAGATAAGCAAAAGGACAAAAAAGATGCCAGGTTATATAGGGACCATGCATGCTTTATTTCTTAGAATTTTAAGGGAAAATCATGATGAAGCAGGATTAAATCCAAATTTTACGCTACTAACTGAAGAGAGTGATAAGAAAAAAATAATCAGGAAAATTTTAGAGAAGAAAGGTATAAAGCCAAAATCAGGAGATATTGTTTATTTAATTGACAGAATAAACAGATTCAAAAATGCGGGGGTAAGCCATGAATCTTTGAGTGACAATTTAGATTTGAATGAGTCTCAAAGAGAGATTATAGAAGAGATAGAAGGGGAAGTTGTTTCAGTAAGTTCTAAAATAAAGAAACTTTCTATAGCAGCATATAAAGAATATCAAAAAATTTTAAAGGATTCTAATACCCTTGATTTTGATGACATTCTCCTATTGGCATATAATCTTCTAAGTAAAAATGAAGATGTAAGAAAGCATTATTCAGATAAATTTAAAGTAATAATGGTTGATGAGGCACAAGATCTAAGTGTTGTTCAAATGAAAATACTTGATTTATTAGAAAACAATAATCTCTGTCTTATCGGAGATGATTGCCAGAATATTTATACCTGGAGAGGATCCTCAAATGACCTTATATTTAAGTTTAATAAAAAACATAAAAAAATTACTCTGAAAGATAATTATAGGTCAACAGAAAAGATAATTAGTGCTGTAAATAAAATAATAAAATCACTTGCCTTTAAAATTGATAAAAAGCTATACTGCACCAGAGATAAAGGAAGCGATATACAAATAAAAGAGTTTTATTCTTTTGATGAAGAAACTGATTTTTTAGTTTCAGAGATTAAGGGATTATTAAAGAATAAAACAAAGGTAGAAGATATTGCTGTTTTGTTTAGAACAAATAATTTAGGTAAACAAATTGAAAGAAAATTTAGAAGAAATAAAATTCCATGCCATTTATCAAGAGCAAGAGGTTTTCTTGACAGAGAAGAAATTAGAGATATTATTGCGTTTCTAAGACTTAAAATAAACCCAAATACTACAATAGAATTTGAAAGAATCGCAAGTTTAATTGGGGGTATTGGCAAGGCAAAAATAAACAAAGTTAAAGAAATTACCGATAAGAACAAGTGTTCAATTGTAGATTCTTTAGATAAATCTGAACAATTAAAGTTTAATTATGAGATAAGTAAAAAACTTATTAAACTTAAAGAGCTCATAAAACGAAGCAATAAAAATCCAATTGAATCTTTTTTAAAATTCTTTGATTATCACTATTTAATTTCAAAAAAATATGCGTATGAGCCTGAAAAAATAGAAGATAAAGAAGAGAATATAGAAACTTTAAAAGAATTATTTAAAGGTTATGACTATGATCTTGAAGGAATAAAAGCTTTTTTAGATAGCTTAATTGAAATGGAAAAAAGAGAAAAAGATAAAGAAAAAGTGATATTAAGCACGATTCATAGCTCTAAAGGATTAGAATGGAAATATGTGTTTTTAGCGGGATGTAATGAAAAGATACTACCTTTTTATTTTGATAAACTAAGCAAGGTTAAGAAAGATGATGAGTTAAGGCTGTTTTATGTTGCTGTTTCAAGAGCAAAAGATTTCTTAACAATAACACACTCTATTAACCATGAATGGAGAAATCTCGAACCTTCTCATTTTATCGAGATAATTGAATAACATGAAACAACAAATAACACAAAAACAGAATAAACTTCCTGAAGGCTGGCAAGAAGTTGAATTGGGAAATGGAGAATATTTTGAAATTATAATGGGGCAATCTCCGCCAGGCAATTCTTATAATGAAAATGAAGAAGGAACTCCTTTCTTTCAAGGGAAGGCTGAATTTACTGATAAATATCCTATTATTAAAAAATGGACAACAAAACCTTCAAAATTTGCAGACTCAAATTCAATATTAATCTCTATTAGAGCTCCGGTAGGAGATGTTAATATTTGCAATATTAAATGTTGTATTGGTAGAGGGTTAACTTCAATTAAACCTACCAACAAAGTAAATTTATTTTATCTTTATTATTTTTTAAATTCAAATAAGAAGGTTATTGCCAATTTAGGAGTTGGAAGCACATTTCAAGCGATTACCTCTAAACAACTTAATTCAATAAAAATCCCTCTTCCCTACCTCTCGTCCTCCTTCCTCCCCCCTCAACCAAAACCTTCCCCCCATTTAGGCTTCTCTTAAAGATATTACCCCCTGTCTTGATTTCGGAGGGATTGGATTTTGAAAGCTGCTCGGGCTGTTTTGCAGGATGCGCCCGAACCAAAAAGCTTAAATAGTGCTTTTTCCTTAAAGTTAACATATTATTAACCTATTGGAGAAAAATTAATGTGGAGAAACTATGGGAGGAATAAAAAGAATGAAAAGATGAAAGCGCAAAAAATATCCAAAACCCTGAAAAAGGAAAAAACTATCAGAAAAGGGCTTTCTGAAAAAGAGCTCGCTCTGATTTCCAGCCTGGAGCTGAAGGGAAAATACTTTTTCACAACTAACGATGCAATGCCTTTTTTTAAAAATGCAAATGAAAGAAAAGTTTATATCTACAGGCTTAAGAGAAAAGCCAGGATTATCAAGCTTAATAAAAGCAAGTACTTTCTTGTTCCTATAAAAGCTGTAAGCGGAAACTGGTCAGAGCACCCGTTTATACTAATTGATGAAATCATGAATTCAAAAAATTATTCAATTGTAGGAAAAGCAGCTGCAAGCTATTGGAAGCTGATTGACCAGGTTCCCCTTGTTTATGAAGTCTGGAATACAAAAAAGCATAAAAAGATCCAGATTTTTAATTCAGTATTTTATTTTAAAAAGCATAAAAAACAGGACATTCCAAAATCAATAGAAAGAGAGGTATATGGCCATAAGTTTATCATAGCCACAAAAGAGGAAAGCAAAAAATGGATATAACATTAGATGAGTTAAGAATAATCTCGGGCAGAGAGAAGTTTGGAATGCTGATAATTGAAAAAGATTATTTGGTCACCCAATTGTTGTTTCTTTTGAAGGATGTGAAAGGAATTTTATTTAAGGGAGGAACTGCAATAAATAAAATATTTCTTAATCATACCCGCTTGTCAGAAGACTTGGATTTTACATTAACAAGGGATATTGAAGAAGTTAAAGCTGAGATAAAAGAAAAACTAAATGGAACTATTTTTGATAAGCTTAGCCCAGAAAAAGATGTTGAGAGATTTTTAAGATTGGCAGCCCATTACAGGCTATTTCACGAGCCAGGCAGAATATTTATTGACTTAACTGCAAGAGCAAAGCCACTTCTCAAGCCGGAAAAGTACCTTGTTGACCATTTTTACAAAGATAAATTCCCTTCATTTTATATATCCTGCTTGAACAAGGAAGAGATGTTTGCTGAGAAGCTGAGAGCAACAATTGAAAGATACAAGCCAAGAGACTATCTGGATTTATACAATCTGATAAAATCTGGAAACTCAATTAATTTAGAGATTATAAAAAGAAAATTAGAATCAACAGGGAAAAAATTTGATATAAAAGCAGTTTTTAAAAATACAAACAAGGTATTTCGCATTTGGAAGAAAGATTTAGCAGCAATAACTCGAGAAGAAATAAGCTTTCAACAAGTCATTTCTTTTCTTGCAGAATACTTTAAGCTTAAAGAAATCAAAGATTCTGAAAAGAAAGCAAAAGCTAAAAAAGTCTAAATAAATCTCAAAAATTCCCCCATTTAGACTTCTCTTAAAGATATTGCCCCTGCCTTGATTTCGGAGGGATTGGATTTTGTGTTTTTATGGCTGATTGGTTATTCCCGGTTTTATGTTCATGAATTCGGGCATGCATCTGCTGCAGTGCTGTCAAGCTTAATTCATAAAGAAATCAATGCCATTAGCTATAATTTTTTTCTTAATCTTAATTTTTTTAAATAACTCTTTTTGTTTTTCATCCATTTCCCGGTTAAACTTTGCTTCAATTAGCATATCTTTTGTAATAAAATCTATTTCTGCCGCATCCTGGAGATAATAAGCCGGATTTAGATTTTTTATCTTCAAAAAGACAAGGTTTTCATAACTTGCCCCCAAATCTTTATTTTCAGTAATAAGATTTTTAATTCCAATATCTCCAATATAAACTTTTTTAGGAGAAGTAACTTTTTCATTATAAGATTTGGCATACTTATCTAGCGTATAAAACAAATAAGCTTTTTCAAAATATCCTACATATCTTTTAACACTATCAACAGATATCTTTAAAATTTGGGCTAATTTATTGTAACTAGTCGGTTTTCCAACTCTCCTGCATAAAAGAACAAACATGTCTTTTATGGCTTTTTCACCAGTTATTTTATGATATGCAATAATGTCCTTGTAAATTATCCCCTGAACAAGCTCATTTAAGTATTCTTTATCTTCTGTTAGGACATAATAGGGAATTCCGCCAACTCTCATATAATCTCTAAAATAACCTTCCAAAGCGGACCTGTCTGCCTTGCCAATTTTTGCCTTTTTAAAAATTAAGAATTCTTGGAATGTTAAAGGCATAACCTCAATTGTTCTTGTTCTCCCTGTTAATGATGCTTTCTTGTCTCTCATCATGGTTGCAATTGAGGAAGAGCATATAATTTTAATGTTTTCATTATCATACAGACTCTTTAGCTCTTGCTCGAAATTTTCTCTCGAAGTTACTTCGTCCAGGAAAAGATAAAATAAGCCTTTGGAAGATTTTTTATGGATTTTTCTGTATTCTTCAATCAATCCGTGAATTGACAGGTTAGATAATGTAAAGCTATCAAGATTTATAAAAAAAATATTTTCTGGACTGACTTTTTTAAGCAGTCTTTTAATAAACTGCTTCATTATAGTTGTTTTTCCAATTCTTCTAAGACCTATCAAGAATATTATTTCCTTATGACTCAAGTTTTTATCTATCTCTTTAAGATATGCCTCTCTAGGAATGCTTTCATCTTCAAATTTTCTTTCCCACCAGGGATTTTGTTTGTATAGCTCTGCTTCTAAGTTTATTTCCATAGATTATACAGTAAAATGGGATTTATAAACTTTACTATGGTATCGTATAGTATTATGGTTTATTAGACTTTGGTAGCGTAAACTTTTAATTTGAGTACTTTTAAAGCTCCCCATCCCCTCAACCAAAAACTTCCCCCATTTAAGCTTCTCTTAAGCATATTGCCCCCTGTCTTAATCTCGGAGGGATTGGATTTTGAGTTTTTATGGCTGATTGGCTATTCCCGGTTTTATGTTCATAATATTGATTTACTCATCAAAAAAACAAGGGGGCACCACACACTAAAGTGTGTGGTTTGTAAAGCCCCTTGTTTTTAGGATGCTCAGAAATTAAAGTGGAAATGTTGCGTCCGCATCATAAATGATGCAGTTAATTTCTGACATTAAATCATATTAAAAAAACTGCCACAAAGTAGCAGTTTTTAAAACATAAAAATTAAATCTGTTAGATAGCAATGAATTTTTTGAGAGCAAGGAAAAAATCCAAAACCTAGCAATTGCAAGTTATGATAATGAAAAATATAATAATTACAAAAATAAAATCAAGCCAATCTTAATAATGATTTGCAAGAAATTTTTGAATATTGATTAATAAAATTATTTTATTTGTTTTTTCTTTAATTTAATCTCACCTTTTATTACTTCTGCTTCCAGTGGAAGGGTATGTACAATTTGTACCCCTCCTTCTGCTAATACTTCCCCTCTTTTATTTTCATAAAAGTTATAAATCATGGCACATTTTAAAGTTTGTTAGTAAAGGAAAAATAATTAAGGAGATGTGCAAAGCCCCCCTCAAAACACATATATTTAAAAATATCAAAAAGATTAAATAAAAATGGCAAAGAGATGCATGTACTGCAAGGCAGAAATTGATGATAACAGCGTTATTGATTTTTGCGAGAGATGCGGGCACGGGGTGTGGGGCAAGAAGATGTTTGACACCATTGTGAATAATATGACACAGGCGAGAGAGACAGGAAACCTAAACCAGGGCTCTGTGGGCGATATAGAGACTAGCAAGGAAATAAAGAAAAATAGAGGATTCTGATAAAATAGGGGGATTTTAAAGGCTTTCCAAAAAGGCATTTATAGCGTTTAGAAAAGCTTTTTAAAGATGTTAAATCATAAAATACAGAGCCATAAGAAAGCAGGAGTTTAATAGAAAATTGGACGAGGAAAAGAGAGGCGGGCTGAAAAATGTTGAGTTAAGCGGCTTTCAGCTTGAGGATGTGGAAAAGGAGATGCTGTCTGGCATCATATCCAAAGCGCTTGAAAAGGCAGAAAAAGCATGCGAGATAGAGTATGTGAGGATGAGCATGAAGAAGTCGGTTCATGGCAAGACATTCCTGCATGAGATTAAATGCAGCATAAAAACCAGGATAGGGGCTTTCAATGCAAAGGAAAGCCATTACAATATGTTCAAGGCGGTTGCAGGCTGCCTTGAGAAGATAACGAATGAAATGGGGCATAAAACAAGAATTGCAAGGCAGGAAAGGAGATAAAAAATGTTAAAGAAGAAAAGCATGAGAGAAAAGGGCAAGGTAAGGTTAAGCCAGTACTTTCAGAAATTTAAAGAGGGTGAAAGCGTGGCTGTAAAGAGAGAAACCTCCATTAAAGCAAAATTCCCGAGAAGGATTCAGGGCAGGACAGGCATAATAACAGGCGAGAGGGGAAATTCATACATAGTCAGCATAATGGACTTCAACCAGAAGAAAAGCTTTATAATCGAGCCAATACATTTAAAAAAAATAAAATCTGAGTAAAAACAGGCAAAAGCCGAAACAGAAAACAAACAAAATGATAAAAAATACAACACCTTTGAGCCTGGCAGAAGTCAGGGAGAGCATAAAGGGCGTTGAAGATGAAAAGAAGGAGCTGAAGGCCTTTTTAAAGAAGTTTACAAAGCTTGATGCAAAGGAAGCGTCAGAGCTGCGGAAAGAGCTTGAAGGGACAGGCATTATAAAGCTAAAGCCCGAGAATATTGCAAAAATCATTGATTTTCTGCCAGAGGACGCGTCTGACATAAACAAGATATTCATTGATACGGGCTTGGATGAAAATGAGACTGCTAAAATTATTGAGATTGTTAAGAAATACAGGTAAGGAAAATGGGAGAGAAAGAAGAATACGCAATTATCCTGGATTACCTGCCAAACGGTTATCCATTAGAGGGGAAGATGATGCCGATAGCGCAGGCTATAGGGGAGAAAAATTTATCGCTTTTGCAGCTTGTTCCGAGAAGGGGAATTTCTTTGCAGCTAAAGGAGAAGGTTTATATAGGCGAGGGTAAGAGAGACAAGATATATTACATTTTTGGCAGGCTGCCCCGCGAAAAGCTTACAGAGACTGCAAAATCCCAGATAGGGGAATTTGTTGAAAAAGTCGTCAAGGACGATGAAAAGAAGTTTGTTGATTTTTTCAACAAGGCAGATGCGATAAATACAAGGCTTCACCAGCTTGAACTGCTTCCGGGATTTGGCAAAAAGCACATGAATGAAGTGCTTGGCGAAAGAAAGGAAAAAGAATTTTCTTCGTTTGAGGACATAAAGAAAAGGCTGCCTCACCTGCCTGATGCCAAAAAGGCAGTTGAAAAAAGGATTATTCAGGAGCTGACAGAAATGGAAAGGCATAATTTGTTTGTAGAATAAAAATGGAAGAAGAGCATAAGAGCACAGAAAAGCAAGAGACAACAGAAAGAAAGGGAATCAGGGCAATTGTAAGAATGCTCTCGACAGACATACCAGGAAACATGGGCATTTACTCAGGATTAACAAGGATAAAGGGCATTTCATGGGGGCTGTCAAATGCTGTATGCTATACGCTGAAAATTGAAAAAGACAAGAAGATTGGCGCACTAAGCGAGGGTGAGATTCAGAGAATAAGTGATTTTATAAAAAATCCAAAGCTGCCTAGCTTCATGCTTAACAGGAGAAAGGACATTGAGGCTGGCACTGAAAGGCATGTTATAGGCGCTGACCTGGACTTAACCAAGGAGTTTGACATAAAGAGGCTGAAAAAAATCAAGAGCTACAAAGGGCTGAGGCATTCTGCAGGGCAGCCTGTAAGGGGGCAGAGAACAAGAAGCCATTTCAGGAAGAACAGGACAGGCGGAATTATGAAGATGAAAAAGCTAAAGAAGATCCAGGAGGCAAAGAAATAAGATGTTAAGGAAGAGAAAGGGATATTCAAGGCCTAGAAAGCTGCATGAAATGGCAAGGGTTGAGGAAGAAAACCGCATTCTGAAGGCATACGGGCTGAAAAACAAAAAAGAGGTCTGGAAGGCAGATGCGAGGATAAGCAAGATAAGAGACCAGGCAAAGGCATTGATAACCAAAAGCCCTGAAGAGCAGGAGAGATTCATTGGCAAGCTTAAAAAACTTGGATTAAAGGCTGAGAAACTGCAGGATGTTCTTGCATTGGGAAAGGAGAGCATACTTGACAGGAGGCTGCAGACAATGCTTGTAAGAAAGAATATAGCCAAGTCTCCAAGCTCAGCAAGGCAGCTGATAGTGCACAAGCATGTCCTGATAGGGGAGAATGCTGTTAATATTCCATCATACAATGTCAGCCTGGATGAGGAAAAAGAGATAAGCTTAAAAACAAAAAACAAAAAAGTAAAGGAAAAGAGCGAGAATGCTGATAAAGCCGGAAGCGCAGGAGTGGAAAATGGCAGAGAATAAAGAACTAATGCAGAAGGAAGAATCCATAAGAGAAAGCAAAAGGGATGCTGTTGAACATGAGGGCATTGTGCACATATATACCTCATTCAACAACACAATCGTGCACATAACAGACATGGCAGGCAATACTATCTCAAGATTTTCCGGCGGAATGATTACAAAGCAGGACAGGCTAAAAGCCAATCCAACAGTGGCAATGTTTGTTGCAAAAAGGGCAGCTGAAAAGGCAAAGGAGATTGGCATGACTTCGCTGTATGTCAAGGTAAAGGCGCAGACAGGAAGCATTGCGCCTGGGCCTGGCGCTCATGCAGCTATAAGAAGCCTGTCAAGAGAGGGCATAAAGATAATAAGCATTAGCGATGTGACAAATGTGCCAAGGGGCGGGCCAAAGGCAAAGGGCGGAAGAAGGGGCAGAAGGGTATAATTTTAAAAATCAAGAAAATCTAAAAGATAAAATGACAGTTATAAAGAAAACAAAGGAAAAGATAATTTTTTCAGCAGAGACAAGCGAAGGCATGGCAAATGCCATAAGAAGGAGCGCGAACGAGATTCCTATTCTCGCAGTGGATGAGATAGAATTTCTTAAGAATGACTCTGCCCTTTATGATGAGATAATTGCGCACAGGATTGGGCTGGTTCCCCTGAAAAATGAAAAGCTTGCAGACAGTGAAAAATGCTCCTGCAAGGGCAAAGGGTGCGGAAAGTGCACTGTGCAGCTTAAGCTTTCTGCTGTCGGCCCGTGCACTGTTTACTCTAAGGGCTTAAAGGGCGCAGAGGTTGTCTATGACAAGATGCCGATTGTTATACTTACTGAGGGAAAAGAGCTTGAGCTGGTTGCAAAGGCAAGGCTTGGCAAGGGAATAGAGCATGCAAAATTTTCTCCTGGACTAGTGTATTACAGAAACAAGGCGCTAATTGAGATAGGCAAGGACTGCGATTTGTGCGAGGATTGCGTTGAGGCATGCCCCCTGAGGGTTATCAAAAAAGACAAGAAGATTATTGCCAGTGAAGAGGACAGATATTTATGCGATTCCTGCGAGGCATGCGTTGAGGCATGCAAGAAAAAGCATGACAAGGGGCATATAAACATCAGCCCTTCCGGCGAGATTGTGTTCTTTGTAGAGTCTTTCGGCCAGATAGATGCAAAGGATATTCTTGAGGGCGCAATAGAAACGCTGAATAAGAACCTTGAACAGGTTAACAAAGAGATTAAATAAGAATATAGAAAATTCTGTTAATTGGGATACATTTTGTGCATAATTTTCTATCTGTATAATTCTGAAATAATATAGCCTAATCATCAGAATTATCCATAATTCTGATTACAGCGACAGGTTTTAAAACCCCCTGCATTTTAAACTATCATGCGGGGGTGCCGGAGCGGCCAAACGGGTTAGCCTAAGGAGCTAATGGCTTAGTGCCTGCGTAGGTTCGATTCCTACCTCCCGCATTCATTTCTTGATAGATAATATTAGCAAAATGAATGCGCTCGCCTCCCGCATATTCATCTGCCATAGCGAGAAAGTCCACAACCTCTGTGAGGAACTTCACAGCAAGAGCAGATAAATATTGTTTCCATTTTCGCAGCAAGAGAACATAAAGATTGTTCAGTTAGGCAAGGAACTTCACAGCAAGAGCAAATCAAACAGACAACAAACAAAAACCTTTATAAAGCATTAAAGCGAAGAACCTTTAACCTGCGAGTTAAAAGCGCATAGCGGGAGTTTAATATTTCTAACTCCTATAACCTGCATGAATTGATTAAGATGAAGTCAAAAACACAGATTGAAAGGCAGCTGAAAAGAAAAACAAATTCAGAATTAGTCAGGACTATTATTCTTGCAAAAAAGCATGATGCATGGCTCCCTGTTGCAGGCATGCTCTCAACGCCAAGAAGAAGGCATGCTGCATTAAACCTGAGCGAAATAGGCAAAAAGGCAAAGGAGGGGGATATTATTGTTGTGCCGGGAAAGGTGCTTTCTGGCGGAGAGCTGGAAAAAAAGATTAAGATATGCGCATTTTCATTCTCTAAAGGGGCGCTGAAGAAAATAAAAGAGGGCAAAGGCGAGGCAGTAACAATAATGGAAGAGATTGAGAAGAACAGCGCTGGAAAGGGGATTAAAATCATAAATGAGCAAAATGGCATCTGAAAAAGAAAAAGAAGAAATGAAGCTGATCATAGACGCAACAAATGCTGTAGTTGGAAGGCTTGCAGCATATGCTGCGAAACAGGCGCTTAATGGCAGAAGTGTTATAATCTTAAATTCGGCAAACGCTGTAATTACCGGAGAAAGGCAGAGCATTGGCAGGAGCTATCTTCAGAAAAGAAGAAGGCATGGCATAAGCCTAAAGGGGCCCATATTCCCGACGTCTGCTGAGAGAATTTTAAAAAGGGCGATAAGGGGAATGCTGCCACACAGGCAGGAAAGGGGAAAGACAGCATTAAGAAGAATAGTTTGCTATAATACAATTCCTGAAAAATTTAATGGCGCCAAAAAGAGCTCTTTTGATGCAGGCAGGATAGGAAAGCATATTAAGCTTGGAGAGCTGGCTTTAATGATGAAAGGAAGGTGGGAGAAATAAGGCAAAATGGCAGAGGCAAAAAAATCAAAGAAGGCTGAAATCAAAGCTGTAAAATACGGGGACATAATTGTCGTAAGCGGAAAGAAAAAGACAGCAATAGCCAGGGCGTCAATAAAGCTGGGAACAGGCATTGTTACAATAAACAAAAGCCCATACAAGAACCTGAGCTATCTGAGAATGCTTATGATAGAAGAGCCTGTAATGCTTGCCAAAGAGGTGCTTGGAAACTTTAATTTTGACATTGCTGTAAATGTAAGGGGCGGCGGCATTGAGAGCCAGATAGAGGCATCAAGGCTTGCAATTTCCAAGGCGCTTGTCCAGTTCACCAAGTCAGACGCCCTCAGAAAGGCTTTCCTTGAGTATGACAGAAATATGCTTATTGCAGACACGAGAAGAAAAGAGATGAGAAAGCCAAGCTCTGGCAAGGCAAGAAAGAAGAGGCAGAAGTCTTACAGATAAGGGCATAATTTTATTGTTTTTGTGGTTGTTATTTCTTTGCGAACTGCTTAGCGTAATTATCAAAAAGGGCCTTGTACTGGAATTCTGTTATAATAAGAGGGGGGATATGCTCATACTCACTTATCTCAAAGCTGCCCCCATACTTTTGAAGGACATAAATAACAAGCTCCTTTGGTGTTTTAAATGCATGATTTTTTTCAAGATGCGCGCACTCGCGGACGCAATGCGGGTGCTCCTTGTCAGCAATATTCCAGCTATAGCTTATAACAAGCGGAGTTTTGGCAGATGCAGCCCTTGATTCCAGCGTTTTCTTTTTGAATGGATTTAGTTTTGAAAAGTCAAATCCCATATTTGTATAAAGACTTTCTTCTTTAAATAGGTTATGTTTAAGTTTTCGCATCAGCTATAGCAAAAAAGGCACTCTCTTTTCATGCTGCGACAGCTTTTCTAGCGTATAACTTGAAAAAAGCTCATGCGCTATGATGTCTGCGAGCTTCAAGATTGGAGGCTGCTTGAATCTTTTAGAATTTTCCTTGCCTTCAATCTTCCTGTCACGTGGGTTTCTATCCTGCTTAAAGTATTTGATAAAACCCTGAACATAAACATCAAGATTTAGCGGAAGGCCTTGGATTATTCTGTCTTTGTCATCCCGCGTAACAACGCCGTCTATGTATATCTCAAGCCTTTCATACTTGTATGATTCTGATTTCAAAACAGGCATGACAAGGCTTTTTGCCACAATTGGAAGATTATTGTGCCTTTTTGGATAAATGTCATTGCAGTTCAGCAGGAGAAACCTGTAATCCCTTCTTGCGTCCTTGAGCATCTCATTCTTCCAGGCATAATCCTTGCTGCTGTTGAACACGCGGCATTCCCTGTCTTCCTTTATTGTTGAGAAAACAGCAACACATACCTCTGGATGCTCATTGCCGTTGTGATGGTTGGATTCGTCCAAGCCAGCATACAAAACCTCTTTTGGCATGCCAAAAGATGGAAAAGATTATTTTTAAGGATTTATAGGCTGCAAAATAAGGGATGGAAAGGATAAAATGAAAAGGTTTATAAATATGTAAGTACATGTAAGAACATAGATAATCGAGGCGATAAGATGGGCGACAGAAAGCGAATGAAGAAAGTAAGGAAAAAGAGAATAAAAGCCGTAGAGGAGCAGGTAGAAGAGCATGAAGACAAAATCAAAAATGAAAAAGGAAGAAAAGACACAACAAAGGACTATTGGCAGAAAGAAATTGATGAAAAGTTTGTAAAACAAATTGACAAAGATGAAAAATATTTGGAAGAAAATCAATAAATAAGATAGAAGTTTTAAAATGGGAATTGAGATTAAAAAAGCAGTCAAAGCAGGAAACTCATCTGCAGTCATACTGCCAAGAGCATGGCTTAATCGGGAAGTAAGGGTGGAATTAGCCAAAAAGACTGCTGAAACAATTCTGCTAGATGTTATTAATATTGCAAGAAAGAATATTAATTTGGAAAAAATAATAGGAATTTATCTTGTCGGGAGCTATGCGAGGGGGGAAGAAAGTAAGGATAGCGATATAGATGTTTTGATTATTTCTGGCGGCATAGACAAAGAAATGATTCATGAAGGAATGTATAATATTTTAATAGTTTCCAAAGAACTGCTTGAGCAAAAATTAAAGAAGGATTTGTTTCCTGTCGGGCAGATGATAAAAGAGGCAAAACCCCTGATTAACTCTGACTATCTTGGCTCAATAGAGGTTAAGGTTACTAAAAAAAGTGTAAAATGGCATGTAGATACGACAGATGAAAAGATAGGGTTAATAAAAGAGATTTTAGAAAAAATAAATAATTCAAAGAAAAAAGTGGACAATAGGGCAATTTATACACTAGTCCTGAGAATAAGAACATTATTCATAATACAAAAGCTAATTAAAAACCAGGATTACTCAAAAAAAAGTTTCATAAAGCTGATAGAGAATATTTCCGGCTCAAATAATGCCTATGAAGCCTATCTTTCAATAAAAAACAAGCTGGAAGAAGCCAACAAAGCAACAAAAGAAGAAGCTGAAAGGCTGTATCATTATTTGAAAAAGCAATATGATGAGGTGAAAAAATTGTTGAAATAAGGAGGGAGATTGTCTATTGCTTCTCTCTGTTTTCTTGCTTAACAAAGGTGCAAAAGAGATGATAGAAAAGAATAAAATTAGGATTCCTCTCTTTTCTCTTTAACTTCTGCATTATAATTCTCTCCAGCCATCAGCGCATCAATCGGCGAGGCAATCTTCTTAAGCGCCCCTGATGAAACATGTGTGTAAATCTCTGTCGTGGAAATTGAGCTGTGGCCCAGCAGGGCCTGTATAAATCTTATGTCTGTCCCAGATTCAAGAAGATGCGTGGCAAAAGAATGGCGAAGTGTATGTGGATGCACATCCTTTTGTATGCCTGCCCTTTTAGCTGTATTTTTCACTATCTTTTGGATGTTCCTTTCTGTGAGCCTGCCTTTGTTTCCTGAGAATAAAAATTCCTGGCTTGACTGCTTTTGCCTTTCTGCCTGCTCTTTCAGTGAGTCCATTAAAAAATTGGGGATATTAAAAATCCTGTCTTTCTTACCCTTGGCCTGCCGGATATGCCCTGTCTTTTCATCAAAGCTTAAGTCAGAGTGTTTAAGGCTTACAAGCTCGCTTACCCTGAAGCCGGCAGCATACATGAGGCTGAGCATAAGCCTGCTTTTCTTGTTTTTGCAGGCATCAAGCAATTTTTTAACCTCTTCTTTTGTCAGCACATTTGGAATCCTCTTTTCCTTTCTGGGCCTTTTTATGCCTGCTGTTATGTCTTTTTTCAGGATGTTTGAATAGGCATATTTCAGCGCAGACAAAAACAAAATCACAGATGAGCTTGCCTTGCCTGCCAGCTTTTCCGCCATGAATGACTTGACATCATCCTCTGCAATCTGCTCGGGCTCTTTTTTTGCAAAATCAATCATAGCCCTGTTTGAATCAATGTAATTGCGGATTGTGTATGCAGAATTCTGGGATATTTTCAGCTCTGTTTCAAGCTTCTTGAGGAAGTCTGGCTTATCCATTTTAAATTTTCACCCCTAATTTGTTTAGGTCTTTGATAAGCTTTTCATAACTTTCATATTTTATAGCATTAATTCCCAAGGATTTAGCATTCTCAATGTTTCTTTCATTATCATCAATAAATATTATTTCTTGTGGCTTAAATTGTGTTTTATTCAAGACTTTAATAAATGTGTTTCTGTCTTCTTTTCTGCTCCCTAATTCAAAAGATGTAAAAACTTCATCAAATTTATCTGTAATACCCTGCTCTTTGTGTGTTTCTAGATGAAGTGTGTTTGTATCTGTAAGGCAAAAAATCTTTAGGCTTCTTCTTAAATTTTTGATTAAATTAAAAATCTCTTTATTTTGCTTCTTATATTTTGAATATAAGAATTTATAAAAAGTTATTAACTTACTTGTATTATCTTTGTAATTATTTAACTCTTTAAAAAATTTGCTTGTCTCTTTCTTTCCTTCTAAAGCTTCATTATAAGTTTTTATTAAATTTTGGTTGCCAGAAGACTTTACTAATGTGCTAACACCAAATCTCTTCATTACCTCTTCATTTATTTTGAACCAGTCTATATGAAGGCAAACACTTCCTAAATCAAATATTATTGCCTTGATGGTTTTCTCCTCTTTTTTCATATCTTCACCCCCAACTTTAAAAAGTCCTTGATTAACTGCCTATTGTTTTTGAAAAGAATTATCTTTATGCCGAGTTTTTTTGCGGGCTTTAAATTCCAGTCCCGGTTGTCAATAAAAACAGAGTTTTTATAATGTGTTTTTAGTTTTTTGAAAAGGAGCCTGTAAATTTTTGGGTTTGGCTTTCTCAACCCGACATCGCACGAGACAACAACAGCATCAAATCTTGAGGTGTATTTTTCAGGCATCAAAGCCTCTTTTGAAACCTGCCACTGGTCTGAAAGTATGGCTATCTTGTATCCTTTTTCCTTCAGCCTAAAGGCAAGATTGTATAATCTTTTGTTTTGCCTGAAATTTTTCCTGTAAGCCCTGGCAAAAAGCCCCTCTAATTTCTTGCCGGAGATTTTGTTATTCTTTGACATAACCTCTAATGCCTTTTCTTTGGAAGCCTTTCCTTCAATAGCCTCTGCATAAATTGTGTCAATTGAATCAAACCATGTATCTATGGAAATCCTTAGTCTCTTAGCCATGTATTCCTGAACGCCTTTGCTACTGTGATTTTTTAAAAAGAATGATTTCTTGCCTAAAGCCAATACTCCCCCAACATCAAATATAACTGCTTTTATACCTGAATTTTCTTTTTCCTCTTTTTTCATTTTTTAAGCACAATCTTATAGAAAGATTGTGCGAACTCTTGTTTAAATATCTTGCGAAGATTTTTAAATCAGTGCTTCTTTATAAAAGTAAGAAAAGGAGGTGAAAATGGCAAAAAGTGTTTTAGACTGGATAGCACTAATCCTTGTAATCATTGGAGGCTTGAACTGGGGACTTGTTGCATTTGATTCACAATGTCCTTATGCGTTTAACTTAGTGAGTTTAATATTTGGAGAAGGGGGTATAGCAAGTATTATATATGTGTTATTAGGATTGGCTGCTTTGTATACAATTTACTATATTTTCAAAAAGTAAATTAGAAAGTTTTGTTGTTTTTTTATTGTCAAAAACCCGTAGTTTTTGATCACTCTCAGAATTCCACGAGACCAAACCTCTCTTTAAAAATGAGTGGAATTCTGAAGTTTTAATATTTAAAAAGGAGTTTAGAAAGTGAAAAAAACAAAAAAGGGCATAAATTGGAAGGTGTTTGTTCTAAGCCTGATTATTGTTTATCTTGCCGCGCTTGCAGGCAGCTTGTTCACAACCAGCAGTGTAAAATCAGAATGGTATCAGCAGATAAAGCCAGGCATAACGCCGCCAAGCTATGTGTTTCCGATTGTGTGGAACATATTATTCTTTTTGATTGCACTTTCACTGTATTTTGCATGGACAAATTCAAGAAATAAATCAGACAGAAAAAAAGTTGTATGGGTTTTTGCAGCCAATCTTATCTTAAATGTTTTATGGAGCGCCTTGTTTTTTGGAATGAAGAGCCCTCTTGCAGGATTTGTTGACATAATTCTTCTCTGGCTTTCCATTATTTTTATGATTGCGGCAACATGGAAGATATCAAGAGTGTCTGCCTATCTTCTTGTGCCTTACTTTTTGTGGGTGAGCTTTGCTGCTGTGCTGAATTATCTTGCCTTTAGTTAAGTTTTTAAATATGGGATTTTATAGGTAGGTATCAAAAAAACAATGTGCCACCACATCTCAAAAATCTATGATTTTTGATGACTATCAAAGTTCAAGGAACTTTGAAGCCTTAAAAGGTATGGTTTGCAAGGGCACTTGTTTTTAGGATGCTCCGAAATTAAAAGCAGTAAGCTACGACCCCATTGTCAAGAACCCTGCGCTAAAACATATAGCATGCTCGGGTTCTTGAGCACTATCAAAAATGCCAAAATTCAATGAGCATTTTTGAAGTCTAAAGAATGTGGTTTTAATTTCGGACATAACAGCCCAGCGGTAAAAAGAGTTCTGATAAAATATTTAGGATGATAAAGATTGTTAAAGGAGATATAAAAAATCTCGAAGGAAAGGTAACAGCCTTATCCAGGCTGGATGACGAGGCAGCCAGTGAGCTGGCAGATTTCCCAAAGATTATAGCATTGTACGGCTGTACAAATCCGCTGGACCTTTTTGAAAAGGCAGGAATACCCCCTGAAGAGGCAAAAGGCTTTGACGAACGCGCAAAAGAGGCGATTTCAGAAATTTCCAAAAGTTTCAATGAAAAACTTAAAGAAAAAGGTGTGGAAATAAAGTTAGTAAGCATATATGCAACACCGGTGCTCATTGAAAATGATGCTGATTTATGCACATGCAAGGAAGATGTGATTGATACGGGAAGCTACTACAATTTAATGAGCTGTATAGATGCAGCAAAAAAAGGGATTGAATTCTATTTCCTGAAATTTGAGGATTGCCTTAGAAAAAAGCACAATATGGGGAACGCTCGGCAGGATGCGCCGGAAAAAGGCGGGGAGGTGAGTAAAGCGCAATTTAATTACAAGAATATAGAAAAGGGCTCACTAAAGAGCTATATCCTGAATAATTTTGTAACACCAATCCTGGACTATAAAAGATATGGCAGTGAAAAAAATGCAGGAGATGTCAGGCTTAATTTTTTCAGTTTTTGCGAGGGCTCACCTTTTGTTACAGATGCGCTTAAGGTTTCAGAGCTAATGGATGCCAAAAATAAAAATCTTGATTTGATTAATGATTACCTCGACAAGATAGAGGCAATAAACAGCGAGGAATATATGGCTGCTGCAAAAATCAGGGATAAAATTGCTAAGAAAGATAATCGGGCTTGAAAATGATAGTACATGAAACAATTAAGTCAATTGAGGATTTATGGAAATTTGACAGGGAATTATTAAAAAAGAGAAATAATAATATAAACATAGACTGGGGCGCCGCCCTTCCAACTGACAAAGAGGCATTGGATATACTAATTAAGCAAGGAGAAAACTGGCAGAATCCGGAAAATCCAATTGAGCTTAACCGGGAATTTTTGCGCAAAACCCTTGCAGATATTGTGCCCTTTCTTGAATATGCATGGGGAGAGAAGTACAGGAAGGACTTTGATTTTGAGATTGTTGACACAGGATATTTTTTGCAAAGAATAAATGAGCTGGAAAGAAAAGAAAATGCTTTGTTTGGATATGGGGCAGAGTCAAAATCACCGCCAACAATGGGATTTTTTCCTGTTCATGCAAGGCTTGTTATGCCAAAGAACTTTTTAATCAGGGTTCCTAAAAAATTTTCCCCAAAAGATGAGAATTATTTAGAGTTTTTAACAAGCTCTGGCAATCCACTTGAGGTTATAGAAAAGCCATGGGACAGGACATATTTTGAACAGGCATTTTGCAGCCAGCTGTCTAATGTATTATTCAGGCAGCTGAGAGGCGAGTGGAAGGAGGATTATGTTAAATGCATGAAGCCTGTCGGGCCGGATAAAGAAGAGAGAATCGGCAGGTTAAATAAGATTATTGCCCAGTATTCTAATGAGCAGATTGCGCTCAAGGACAAGAATGAGTGGGCATTTCATGTGGTTGCGGAAAAAATACGCTATATCTGGACAGACCACCGCATCAGGGAGGAATATTGCGCAGTTGATGCGCTTTGCCAGACGCGAATGCTGGGGCAGGTTGCCTTTGCCGATGATATTTTCCCTGTTGGAAAAAACATTGTTGTTGATTTTTTTCCAGAGTACCCAAATACCCTGAGCAAGATAGGGGGGTTTATCCATAGCAGGAGATATTAAGATGAAAGAAAGCACTGCTCAGACACTGACGAAAGTGGGAATATCTGAAGACGAGCTGGGCTCTGTTGTAAGAAATTATAGTAAAGAGCTCACCATAATTAATGTCGGGGCAAAGGATGTCAAAAAGTATGGATTATACTCTGAAAATCCTGAATATCTATTGATAGCCTCTAGGCAGGCTGATGGGCTATTAACCCATCCAGGGTATAATGTAATTCTAACAGTTACTTCTGAATCAAATGAAACAAATGCGCAGATTGCCCACGAGTTTGAACAGAAGACGGGAATTGACCTGAGAGAAGCGCCTAAAGGGCTTGAGAGGATAATGCAGATTTGTTA
This sequence comes from Candidatus Woesearchaeota archaeon, assembly GCA_964388875.1. GTDB lineage: Archaea > Nanobdellota > Nanobdellia > Pacearchaeales > GW2011-AR1 > JACOYM01. The sequence goes on along the minus strand of CAYMCA010000005.1, from coordinate 12,329 downwards.
TGAAATATCCTTTCCCGTATTCAAGCAGAATGGCAAAAAAGCCATGGATATATTGAAAAATATTTAAAAGATATTTGAAACCTGCTGCTTATCATTGGATTTGCCCTGCAAGATTTAATCAAAAAAACCCTTAAAAACTCTGCTTGCTTTTATAATTATACTAAAGGACTTTAATATTTGAGCATTTTTAGTCATTTAGTAGATAGGAAAAGACAAAAATCTTGCTCAATTTATTTTGTCTTTTACTATAGATGTTTTATTAACTTAGTGAAAGGAGGTATAAAACAAATGTCAATAAACAAAAACAGGCTTGGATTGACAGTAGGAATCTTTGCAGCAATCCTGCATGCTGTATGGGCAATTTTAGTGGGTGTGGGAATTGCGCAAACATATCTTAACTGGATTTTTCCAATGCATTTTATAGGAAATGTCTTCCAGGTTGCAAATTTCAGCCTAATGGCTGCTGTGCTTCTTGTAATCCTTGCATTTATAGGGGGATATATCTGCGGATGGATTTTAGGAGCTGTATGGAACTGGGTGGACAAGGGAAATAAAAAGAGATAGTAAAAAATCAAAGAAATAGGGTTTACACGCTAACCCCAAGAAGCTTGCCGATTATAAATCCGATAAGGGCGGCTGCCATGCCTATGACTGTCAGCTGGAAGCCTTTTTTAATCCAGTTTCCAATATTCACCTTTGCCTCTAGCGCGCCTGTGATGAAAAGAGCAACGGCTGAAATAATCAGGCTTCCTATAATTGCCTGCGATAGTGGCATGAAGAAAAATGCAAGCAGGGGAATTAAAGAACCGATGATTGCTGCTGCTCCTACAACAAATGCGCTTTTAACAGGATTAAGAAACTCATTGGAAAGCCCGAGCTCTTCTTTCATCATTATGCTGAGCCAGATTTTTTTATTTGAGACTATGTGATTTACTATGCTGTTAAGAAGCCTGCCCCTAAATCCTTTCTTGTAGTAGATGTCATATATCTCTTTTTTCTCTATTTTAGGAACTGTTTTTATTTCATAAAGCTCTTTTTCCTGCTGGCTTTTGTAATAATCCTCTCCTGCCTTTGCAGAGGTGTAAGCAACTGCTGCCATTGAGAATGACTCTGCAAATGTCGCTGCCAGGCCTGCAATAATAACAATCCTCACATCTCTTGTGGCTATTGCCATGCCAAGAATTATGCCCAAAACATTCACTAATCCGTCCTGCCCGCCGAGAATAAATTCGCTGAATAATGCGCCTGCCTTTGAGTGCCTCTCTGCGCCTGCAACAGCAGGAGCAAATATCCTTCTCGCCTCTTTTATGCTCTTCCGCATAAGGCAATATAGGAGAGTGGTTTATTAAACTTTAGTTTCTTGAATTACTTTTAAATTCACTATGAAAACCCTTAAAAACTCTGTTCTGCTTGTATAAGCAGATGCGATGGCATGTCAAGATTTTGCAAAATCTTGAGCACATTCAAAAATGCCTTTGTTTTCTACAAGTTAAAATAAGTGGGGAACACAAAGAGCATTTTTGATGTCTGTAAAAGGAGGTAAAATGGCAAAGGAAAAAGAATATTGCTGCGAGCACAAAAAAGAGCATGGCGCAATTGCGCTGATTATCGGGCTGCTTATCCTGGCAAATGCAATGTGGAGCATTGTAAACTGGCCTGTTTTTGTGGGCATTATTGTTGCGCTCTGCGGGCTGGTTAAGCTATTGATGCCGGAAAAATAGTTCTTTGTTTTTGAGTTTTGAATTGAACTAATTAGCTAGCAGCCTAATCAAATCATACTATTGGCAAAAGATATAGTATTTTGCATAAATCTTTAAATACAAGAAAAGGATAGAATTGATTATGGAGCTAAAAACATGGGGAGATGTTAAATGCTGGGCAGATGTCTTAGAGCCGGGCGTTAAAGAGACAGTGAGGGCTATCCTGGCAAATGCCCCTCTGGAAAAAAGATGCCCGCACCTTGGCGTGATAGTTGAGGGGAAAAACGCAGAATTTGCATATTGCTGCGTTGACAGAGACAGGTATGCAAAGATGGAATATGGGGCAGAATCATCAGTTCCAACATTAAATGACCCTAGATATCCTGCAAGTGTTGACTGGGGCTGGATTCAGAAATGCACAGGCAATTTTAAAGAGTGTGTGGATTATGCTAGAGAGAAGGAAAAGGCTGAAGTTGCTGCTTAAAACAGCAAAAAACCACTGGTTTTTATGGTTCCTATAAGAAATATTGTGCGAAGTTTTTAGGTTTTTTCTTGATTTTTACAGCATTTTTTGCCTGTTTTATTCGTTGATTAAATGTTTTTAGCGTTGCTAAGAAATTGCTCATGCCTTGCCCTAACTGCTTCATTGAATATTTTTTGCAGTTTTTCATTCTGGAGAAATGGCTGTGCCCCGTACATCTCCCCGTAGCTTGCTTCTGCCTGCTTGAGCTTTTTTACCAAGCCTTTTTCAATAGCAGAAAGTTGCTTTTCTGTACCAGATGCTTTAATTTTATTGATTTTTTTAGAGCAGGTTATTTCTAGAGCAGTGTTGTTGTAAAAGAAAAAGTCTAAAGCACCTAATTTAATCTCTGAATCTTCATGCTTATTGCAGGTGAGCAATAAACCCAGATATGCCTGCAGGTTTAAAAATCTGGTTGAGGATTCTGACTCTTTCAATGTGTAGATTTGTGATGATTTGCCTGTGTAGACGATCTTTTTGGGCATTTTTATTCATGCAAAAAGTTTCTAGCAAAGATAGAAACATTTAAGCAGTATTTAATTGGTTGAATAACTTAAAAAATAGCTAGGGCCAAAGACCCTGTCTAATCTAGTGTATTTTTCAAAGTTTTCTTTGTATGAAATAAACTTTGAAACTGCTTCCTTGGATTCTTCAGATTCGACAGAGATAACCTCTTCTGTTATAGGTTTTAAACCCCTGTGTTTTAATATAGCTCCAAGATTTTTTGCCATAGCTGCCTTAATTTTCCATGATATTTAAGCATTATTGCAGCCAAAAATATGCTTTTTATTTCTGCAAAAATCTCTGATTTTTGCTTAAAGGTTTTAAGCAAAATAAGAGAAATCATCCTTGTTTTCTTTTGATTTTTAGGACTGGTGTGATTATGGCTATTTTTGATGCTTATTAACTACCCTGCTGTTTTAGCTTTTTGCTTATCCTGCACTTTCCCCTGTTTTTATTGAATGCCAAGAAAATAGCTTAAATTTTAATGAGGATTTAAGGGTTAGCGCTGGCACTAAGGTCAGCCTTTCTATCTCTTTTTCTTACTTGTTTTATAGTTTCTTGCAAGCTTGCCTACACCAATTGCCAAAACGAGGATTGCAAGTACCCATTGCACCCATGCGTCTTCAAGTGCAAAAAGGCCTGCAGCCCACAGCACCAACAAGATGCCGATAATGGTGACAAGCCACGCTGTTAGCTTTGCCATATTAACCTCCTTCTACCTTGTTTTAAGGTTATTTTTATCAAGAGAGAGTAGTATTTAAACCTTTTCTTTAGCACTCGAAATAGGGTAAATGCAGCTGTTTGAGGCATGTTATGGGCATGCCAAGACTATTCAAAAGGCATGATTGGAATACCCTATTTTTTGTGTTTTTGGGGCGATTTGGCTGGTTGAGCAGGCGTTTAATGCTGCCCGGAAGAATGATTCCCCCGGCTGTTTAAGCTGTTTGGAGGTGTTTATAGGTGTTTAAAATGCTGTTTAACAGCTGTTTTTGGCTGTGCAAAGGCTGTTTAGATGACTAAACAGCCTTATTTTTATGTACTTTTTTATTTATTTTAGTGCATGAAAAAATTGATTTTTAATGCAGTTTTAATGTTGTTTATCCTCGATTTTATTTAAAAAAGAAAGGTTTATAAATGTGCTTTGCTGTTAAAAAAGATGTTTGGATGGCTTTTTGGCAGAAAAAAAGATATTGAAAACTTAAAAGATGAGTCAAAAAAATCTTTTGATGCTGCAAAAAAAGATATAAACAACCTGGGAATATGGGTTAAACACCTGAACATGAAAGATTCTGAGCAGGATTCAAAGATTGACATATTAAACGACAAGTTATCGACGATAGAATCAGAGCTTGATGGAATAAAAAACCTGATGGCATTTCTTGAGTTAGGCGTTTCCAAACAGATATCTGAGCATAACAAACAGCTGTTTAATAAACAAACAGCTGTTGAAGGTGTTCAAACACCTGTTCAAACGGCTGTTCAAACAGGCTTTTTACATGATTTTTCTGTGATGGAAAGAGCAATCATACTTATACTCCTAAATACTGACTTAAAGCTAAGGTATGAAGACATAGCAGTAATGACTGGAAAAGACAAGGCGACTGTGAGGGGCCAAATTAACAACATAAAGAGAAAAAGTGAGGGTCTTATTAAGGAGCTGATTGAAAAAAGCGGAAAAAAGCGGCTCTATATTGAGGATAGGATAAAAGAAAGGTTGCTAAAAGGCGTTAAAGTGAGGGTTAAAAATAGGGAAAAAGAGCAATAAAGCAGCTAAAAATAGGGCAGAGCCATGAAAATAAGTGAAAAAAGCAGAAAAGTGAGGGTAATCATTGATAAAAAGTTCGTACAATTTAATAAAACATCCCTAAATAAGCTTAAAAAGTAGAAAAGTGAGAGTTAGCAGGGATAGTTTTTACGTGTGATTCCTGCTAAAAAAAGAGATAAAACTGGTAAAAGGTATAGTTAGCTAAAAAGGCATTAAAATATAGGCCTGATTAGGCAAAAGTAAGAGAAGTATAATCAAGAAAATTATGTGATTAGGTAAAAGTGAGTGTAGTGTTTAATATGCAGGTATTGCATTTAAGCAGAGTAGATTTGTAGTGCCTAAAGTAAATAGGGATAAAAAATAAAGGCGCTGGAAAAAACACCCAGCTTTAGCTTTGCATCCAGATATTCGGTATACGGTTTATCAAAAGAGGTGACTAAAGCTCTCGGAGCTGCATAATTGTGCTTAATGAGGCTATTTTTTTAAGTTCTGGAGAGACATAAAGAAGGATCTTCTTGTTATTTATTCTTTTTTTCTCGACGGGAATTCCTTTTTTCTGAATCTTCGCAATATAATCCCGGATAGAGCTTTCTGAAAGGCTTAATTTTGATGACAAAATCCTATAATTAACATCTTCCCCTTGCTCCTCAAGATGATAAAGAAGTGAAAAAACAGACATTTCCTGCTGTGTTAACCGCTTGAATTTAAGCCGGGTTTCTTTCTTGAGCGCATCAAGGCTATTTAAAACCCTATTTATCCTGCCTGTTTGATTATCTATGTTGTCCTTCTCTTTCCATACCTCTTCTAATGGGTATTCCGCTTTTCTTATTATGTGTTGGTTTGTCTGTTGGTTTGTTGGTTTGTTTGTTGGAACCCCTTCATTTCCTGTGGAAATCCCTAAATTCTGGCTTTTTGAGGCTTTTAAAGGCATGTCATCTGTTGGATTTGTAAGATGTGTTGGATTATGTGTTGGAATTGCCGAACTTATTCGGGGGTATGTTTTTGTTGATTCTGAGAGCTTTAGGTATTGTTTTAGTTCTTCGAAAGCATCATTTACATTTTGCATCTGAATCTTTATTGAGCTTATCTCCTGCCCGAGAGAAAGCATATCCTGCTTTACCTTTAAAAAAGCCTCTTTTATCTCATCCATCAGAAATAGCGGCATAGCGAATTTAAAAATATTCTTATATCAAGAAAGATGTTTTAGTTTATCCAGTATTGCAATTGACTACTGATGCTGCCTGTATATTTCATGAGCTTGGTTGCTTAAGCGCCATTTTGTTCTTTTGGAATAGATTTTGCCTTGGGGATTCTTTTTAACTGATGCTACAAGATTCTTCTTTTCAAGCTCCTTTAGCAATTTAAGGGTGAATTCCTCATCTCGGGCAATTTCATCTGAAACTCCTGATGTGAAAAGCTGCCTTGGAAAGCTATGGTAAAGCAAGCTAAGAATCTGCTCTGCTATTTTATCCCTCTTTTTCTGCGATATTTGCATAGTTTTTTATACCGAATATCTTTTTAAATATATTCTTCAGAAACTAAATTTTTAAAAATCCTTTTATTCTAACTTAAAGATGATTAACGGAACAATGTGTTTTTTAAGAAACAGGGGGAAAACACTATTTTTGTACAGAAACGGCGGAGAGGGAGATATTCATAATGGGTGGTATGTTCCGCCGGGCGGACGATTAGAAAGAGGAGAAAGAAGCATTGATTGCGTCTTAAGGGAATTTGATGAGGAAACTGGCTTGAAATTAATCAATCCGAAGCTTAGAGTAATAGCAACATTCTACAATAAGGGAAGGATTCTTGGAGGAGATAAAAACCAAGAAGACTGGAGGGTGGAGGTTTATGAAGCAAACAATTTTACAGGAAAGCTTGAGGAGGAACATCCTAAAGCAAAACCTGTCTGGGTTCGGGATTTAACAGAGATAAGAATGTATCCTGGTGACAGGAAAATATTTGACTTGCTTGACCAGAAAGGTGTTTGGGAGGCAATATTGCAGTATCGCAAAGAAGATTTAGCGAGATTTAACTGCAAGAGAGTATATTGAACATGCAAGATAAAGGATTCTATTAAATTTTAGGCAAAAGCTTATAATGTTCTGTTGTTATTTATTAAAATGGCAGGGATTAGCATTGCGAAGGAAAGGGAAGCGAACGAGATAAAGAACACCATGCATCCTCTTGTTAAGGAATGGTTTTTCTCAAGGTTTAAGGAGTTGAGCCTGCCTCAGCTTTATGGCGTTATGCCTATACATGAAAGGAAGAATATACTTATATCTGCCCCAACCGGCGGGACAAAGACACTGACTGCATTTTTGAGCATATTAAATTATCTTGTCAGCCTGGCATGCAAAAATGAGCTGGAAAATAAGGTTTATTGTGTGTACTGCTCTCCGCTTAAGGCTCTTGGCTCTGACATTTATGTTAATCTTGTTATGCCGCTTGAGGAGATTGAGAAGATAGCTAAAAGAAACGGGGTAGACATGCAGAAGATAAGGGTTGGAGTAAGGACAGGGGATACAACTGCCAGTGAAAAACAAAAGATGCTGAAAAATACGCCGCATATATTTATAACAACCCCTGAAAGCCTTGCAATTGTGCTAATTTCCAAGAGGTTTATAGAAAAATTGAGTGCTGTTGAGTTCTGCATAGTGGATGAGATTCATGCTCTTGCCAACAAAAGGGGGGTGCACCTCAGCTTAAGCCTGGAGATTCTTTGCCACATAAGCAAAATTGAGCCTGTAAGGATTGGGCTTTCAGCAACAATTGCGCCTCTTGAGGATATTGCGGGGTTTCTGGTTGGCGAAGGCAGGGGGTGTGAGATTGCAGATGTACAGTTCACAAAGAGCATGGATATTGAGGTTTTAACTCCATCTGAAGACATCATAGATGTTGATGCGAGAAGCCTGCACTCTGACCTTTATAGACTAATAGACAGGCTTATTGAAAATCACAAGACAACACTGATATTCACAAATACAAGAAGTGCGACAGAAAGGGTTATTCATCATTTAAAGGAGATGTTCCCCTCAAAATACCTTGAGAATATAGGGGCGCACCACAGCAGCTTAAGCAAGGCGCATAGGTTTGATATTGAAGAGAGGCTGAGGCAGGGAAAATTAAAGGTTGTTGTCACGAGCACAAGCCTGGAGCTGGGAATTGACATTGGGTACATAGGCCTTGTGATTCTGCTCGGCTCTCCTAAAAGCGTTGCAAGGGCGCTGCAGAGGATAGGAAGAGCAGGACACAGGCTGCACGAAACTGCAAAGGGAAGATTTATTGTTTTGGACAGGGATGATTTAATTGAATGCTGTGTTCTGGCAAAGAACGCAAGGGAAGGCATTATAGACAGAGTGCAGATTCCAAAAAACTGCCTTGATGTCCTAAGCCAGCAGGTTTATGGCATGGCAATACAGCAGGTATGGAATGCTGAAGAGCTTTTTGCTGTTATAAAAAGAAGCTATTGCTATAAGGAATTAACAAGGGAGGATTTTTTCTCTGTTATTGACTACCTTGCGGGGGAGTATGCCCTTGAGGCAAGGGATGTTTATGCAAAGATATGGCATGACAAGAAAACAGGGCAGATAGGCAAGAGAGGGATGCTGGCAAGGGTGATTTACATGACAAACATAGGCACTATCCCTGAAGAAAGCTTTGTCAGCATTGTCATATCCGGCGGAGAAAGAAAGGATGAAAGAGTGGGGGTTATAGATGAGGCATTCCTTGAAAGGCTGAAACCTGGCGATGTCTTTGTTCTTGGCGGGCACAGGTATGAATTCAGGTACACTAAGGGAATGAATGCCTATGTCAATGCGTCTGTTCATAAATCGCCTACAATTCCCTTATGGTTTTCAGAGATGCTGCCATTAAGCTTTGGCTCTGCGCTGGCAATACAAAGATTCAGGCTTTTGATGGAGGAAAAACTCAAAAAAGAGGGGAAAGAGAATGTTAAAAAATTTATAATGGAGTTTCTTTACTGTGATGAGCATTGCGCAAATGCTGTATACAATTATTTTTATGAGCAATTCAGGTTTTTGGAGATTCCGCACGAGAAAAAGCTCATTGTGGAGCATTACAGGGGAGAGAAGGATTATGTCATCTTTCACTCGCTTTTTGGCAGAAGGGTGAATGACGCCCTGTCAAGGGCAATAGCTTTTGTTGCTGCGAGGCTTCACGGGAGAGATATTGAGATAGGGATAAGCGATAATGGGTTTTTCCTTGCAGGAGAGAATATTCAGGCAGTCAAGGCGCTAAAAATGCTAAATTCAAAGAATCTTGTTGATATTCTGAAGGAGGCAATAGAAAAAACAGAGGTTCTGAAAAGGAGGTTCAGGCATTGCGCTACCCGCGGCCTGATGATTTTAAGGAGCTACAAGGGCAGGACAAAATCTGTAGGCAAGCAGCAAATGAAATCCGGGTTTCTGCTTGGAAGCGTGAAAAAGCTGGATAAGAATTTTCCTATTTTAAAAGAGGCAAGAAGAGAGGTTATTGAGGACTTAATGGATATCAAGAATGCGAAGCTTATTGTTGAATGGATAAATGAAGGGAGAATAAAAATAAAAGAGGCGCACACAAAGCTGCCAAGACCGTTTGACCTTAACCTGATTATACAAGGGTATTCTGACCTGATAAGGATAGAGGACAAGATAGAATTCCTAAAAAGAATGCATAAGCTGCATCTTGAGATGATAGGCAAGAGCGGAGATTGAGAGAATTATTTTGATGCCTGCTGCATATTGGCGCTGGAAGAGCTTTGGCTGTATATCTCCTCAATGTACAAATGTCCCTTGGCATAGGCGTGCAGAAGAAATACTGCTTTTTCCTTTTCCTTGATTGTTTTTTCCTTTATGATGTTCTTATCACTCTCGTTTTTTGACGCTTCTGAAGCCAGGTCAAACATCTTATTGTACATGCCTGTTAATTCGCATTTTGGAACATTTTGCCTTATGTATTCCTTTAATATTATCTCGTTTATATGCTCTGTGTCATTCCTCCAAATCTTGTCCAGAATCGTGTTCTGCTTCGAGCTTATTTCATCCCGCAGGCTGGAAAATTCCCTGTATGATCTCGGCGTGAGAAGCTTACCAAGTGTTATAATTTCAACTATTCCTTCAAGAAGTGATTTTTGGTAAGACATCCTTACACCTTTCTTTATGCCTTTAAGCTCATCATCTACCTTGTAATATTGCAAATTGAGGTTTTTTTCAGCAGATTTTGATTCCCTGACAATAATCTCGGAGATTGTATTAACTGCCTCTTTTTTCAGCTTGCTCCTTTCAGCAGGATGCGCATTTGCAAAAAACATGCTTGCAATAATCAGGGAGATAACTGCTTTTTCTGCCTTTATAACCATAAATCCTTATCAAAAGGGTATTTTTAAAATTTATTTCTCCATGACAAGCAGGTTGGCAAATATATTTCTCAGAATAATCATGCTTAAAAACCAGCCCAATTTTAATTTATAATGGAAAGCGCAAAAGAGATGAATAATTTAGAGAACATAATTCTTGCTGACCCTAAATCAAATGTCTGGAATTTTGCTGCTAAGGTATATGACAATATAAAAAAGATAGAAAGTGAAAGAAGCAAGATAGGGTTTACTCTTGGAAAGGTAGAAACAAAGAATTTTCCAGACGGCGAGTTTGAGCCAAGAATAATTCCAAATGTGAGATTAAAGAATGTTGTCTACATACAAGACTCGAGCAAAGAGCCCGCGAGATGGTGGGTTGAGATGATGTTTGTGAATAATGCTGCGATGAGGGGAAGCGCTGCAAGCGTTATTGATGTTTTGCCCTATATGAGATGGTCAAGAGGCGAGAAGAAAGACAAGCCGCATATTGCTATTGCCTCCAAGGTTTTTGCAGACACAATAAGCTTAAGTGATTCTGGCGCTCATGCAAACAGGGTGATTGCGCTTGATTTGCATGCCCAGGCTATACAGGGATTTTTTAATATTCCTTTTGATGCTCTTTACAGCTATCCTGATGTTGTTGATTACATAAAGACAAGGCATCCAGAGATAACAGACAACCTGATTGTTGTTGCGCCCGACACAGGCTCTGCAGAAAGGACAAGGGCATTTGCCAAAAGGATAGGCAATAACATAGACATAGCCATAATTGACAAGAGAAGGATAAGCGGGGAGAAGGTAGAGGTTTATCATGTTGTTGGGGATGTTAAAGGGAAAAACTGCCTGCTGGTTGATGATATATTAAGCAGCGGAAAAACATTGGGAGAGGCAGAGATTGCATTAAGAAAGGAGGGGGCAAAAAAGGTTTATGCATATGCTGCGCATTTTGTCGGATCTGGAAATTATATGGAAAATTTAAAGGGGCTTGACAAGGTTTTAACGACAGACACATTCTACCAGCCTATAAAAGACGGCAAGGATAATGAAAAAATAGAGATAATAAGCATTGCCCCCCTTTTTGCTGAGGCAATCTACAGGGCGAGAAAAGGGGAGAGCATAAGCGAGCTTTTTCAATAGATTTTATGGTTAATTTTTCTCCAAAGATTTATTAAGATTTAATCTTATATAATTTATGAAAATTGCTTCTGGAGCAGAGATTATAGGAAAAGCCTTGTTTTTCCCTGAAAAGAGAATTCTCTCAATTGCAGATTTGCATATTGGCTATGAGGGCATGCTTAATGAAAAAGGCGTGCTGGTGCCAAGAACGCAGTTTAAAGAGATGATGGATGATTTGAAAAAGGTGTTTGAGGAGATTGAAAAAAGCAACCGGAAAATTAAAGAGGTCATTATACTTGGGGATTTAAAGCATGATTTTGGGGGGATTTCAAGGCAGGAATGGAAAGAAACTCTTTCTCTTTTGGATTTCCTGAAAAAACATGCTGAAAAAATAATCCTGATAAGAGGAAATCATGACACAATTCTGGAGCCGATTTCCAGGCAAAGAAGCATAGAGCTCAAGGATTTTTACATTAAGGAGAATATTTGCTTCATGCACGGGCACAAGATGTTTGCTGAATGCCTTGGCAGGGGAATAAAAACAATTGTTTTGGGGCATAAGCATCCCGCCCTTGTTTTGCAGGACAAGTCAAAAAGTGAAAAATATAAATGCTTTCTTGCTGGAAAATGGAAAGGCAAGCAGGTTGTAATTATGCCTTCTTTCTTTCCCCTTGTTGAAGGCAGTGATATTTCTGCTGATTTTGAAAACAAGCTGGCTTTTAATTTTAACCTGAAAAATTTCAGGGTTTATGCTGTTGGCGACAAGGCGTATGAGTTTGGAGTGCTAAAAAGCCTGAAGAAACTGGCTTGATGGATTAAGCAGCGCAGTTGTTGTTTTATCAAAACCCAAAATTTAAAAGAGGGGCTTGTTTATCTAGCATATAAGCTTGAAAATGAAGAGAATACTTATGTCTATAGGCCCAATATACGGCAAACTTGACAGCGTGAAGCTGATTACAAACAGGTTTAAAGGAGGCTTGGCTGCTCTTACTGCCAAAAAGTTAGCTGCGGCAAGAAAGAATGATAAGATAATTGTTGTTAAATGCAAAGGAACTGAATTTTACAGGAAAGATGAAAAACCTTTAAAGAATATAAAGGCAATTGATGTTGAGGACTTTTATGAATATGAAAAATTTGTTTTAGGCAATAGATTTGATGCCTATATTTTGGCTGCAGCAGTTGCAAACTTAATACCTAAAAATCCTTACAAGGGAAAATTCCCAAGCCATAATTATCAGGAGGGGGATGTGATAAATATCCCTTTTGTAATTGCAAGAAGAGTGATTAGCCATGTAAAAGAGAAAAATCCGAGAGCAACATTGATTGGCTATAAGCTGTTTGATGGCAGTTATGAAGAGCTGGTGCAGG
>CAYMCA010000004.1:22013-35901 GCA_964388875.1 Candidatus Woesearchaeota archaeon | reverse complement strand
GAGGACAAGATAAAAACAACAGAACAACAGGGTATGATTATCTTTGGAATGTAATGGACAACAAGACTAAATTTTTACTTGCTTCTATTAATTCAGGCAGAAGCAGAAAATCAAAAGATGCACAAAAAGTTTTTACAGAAGCATTAAAGCAGAATGTTAAAATGCCTAATCAAATAATTACGGATAAATATGCAGGTTATCAGGATGGAATTAGAAAAACATTTAGAAATTGGGGAAATCAGAGAAAGGTTAAGCACACCTCTATTTTAGGGCATAGAAAGGAAGTTAATAATAATGCAATAGAAAACTTACATACACATCAAAAGGAATTTCAGAAAGTAAGGAGAGGTTTAACAGAAATTCAGGATTATGCAGATGGTTTTAAAGTATTCCATAACTTCATAAAAAAGTGTGAGAAAGATAAATTAACTCCTGCTGAAAGATGTGGGATAGGAATAAACGGAAACAGATGGCATACTCTTTTATTAAATTCAATTAAACAAAAAGTCCCGCAATTAACAGGACAGGAGAAAATGCCAATAAGTCCCTAATATTTAACAGCACCGCCTGTCGATAGATTTAAAAACCTATTTTAAATAACTTTTAGTATTATAAAGTTGTTAAAGTAAATCGTGCCCCGGTACTTAAACTATTTTTGAAAATGCATGTTCTACAGCCAAAACACTCTAAATTAAGCCAGAAGGATGCTGAAGAATTGTTGGAGAAATACAACCTGTCTATCTCCCAGCTTCCAAGAATTGACAGTTCAGACCCTGTAATTCCAAAAGATTGCAAGACAGGAGACATTGTTAAGATAGAAAGGAAAGATGGGGAAAAAACAGATATTTATTTTAGGGTTGTGGTTTAGTTAAATTTTAAAATGAGCAAAATGAACAAGGATAACAAAAGAAGATTGATTGTAAGCAGGTATCTTGAGCAACATTCGCTCGTTGAGTCAAATATTGTATCTTTTAATGATTTTGTTGAGCACAGGATGCAGGCAATTGTGGATGATATTTCAAGGGGGCTGAAAAATGAGGAGGTTGAGATTACCCTCGGAAAAATAAGAAGGGGGAAGCCGGATATTCATGAGGCTGATGGCTCAACAAATCCTGTAACCCCAACAGAGGCAAGATTAAGAAACCTGACATACTCTGCCCCTATTTACCTCGAAATGACACTTAAGCAGGGCGGGCAGGCAGAGTCGCATGAAGTTGAAATAGGCAGAATACCCATAATGGTAAAGAGCACTGCCTGCAATGTTCATGGAATGAATAAAGGCGAGCTGGAAAAAAACTTTATTGACCCCATGGATCCTGGCGGATATTTCATTGTAAATGGCAATGAAAGGGTAATGGTTATGATTGAAGATTTGGCTGCAAACCAGCCGTTTATTGAGAAGTCATCTGCAGGGGTTTTGATGTTAAGGCTTTTTTCAAAAAGAGGGGCTTATAGGATTCCGGTTTCTATAGCAGAATCCAAGGATGGGATAATTGAGGTTTCATTCAGCAGGTTCAAGAATATTCCTTCAATTCTTATGCTGAAAGCCCTTGGCATGGAAAGGGAGGCAGACATTGCAAAGGCAATAGGAAAGGAAACAGACAGCACAATTGTCAATTTGTACGAGTTTGCAGATGTCCACACAGCAGAGGATGCAATGACAAAGATAGCGGAGAAGACATCTCTTGAGGGCACAAAAAAAGAGGTTTTGGACAGGGTAAAGCAGAGGATTGACGCTTATTTCATGCCTCACATAGGCACAGAAAAACAGGACAGGATAGAGAAGGCTGTAACACTATGCAAGCTGATAAAACAGCTGCTTATTGCAAAAGAGAACCCAAACATAAGGACAGACAAAGACCACTATTCAAACAAGAGAGTCAGGCTGTCAGGGGACTTGATGGCTGACTTATTCAGGGTGAACCTGAACATACTTATCAGGGACATCCAGTACACCCTGCAGAAGATTGCGAGGAGAAAGAAGTTCTACAGCATGAAAACAATTGCCAAATCCACATTATTCTCCCACAGGATAGAGTCTGCGATAGCAACAGGAAACTGGATTGGCGAGAAGACAGGAGTCACGCAGAACATGGACAAGACAAACTCCCTTGCTGTTTTGTCGCAGCTGCAGAGGGTTGCGAGCACGCTTACTGGAGAGCAGGAAAATTTTGCTGCAAGAACACTTCATCCTACGCATTACGGCAGGTTCTGCCCGATAGAAACCCCTGAAGGAACAGAGATAGGGCTCAGGAAATACCTATCATTGCTTGCAAGAATCTCAACCCATGTTCCGCTTGATGAATCTCTTTTTATGAAGGGCATGGAAAAGGCTGGATTGAACAAAGAATCAGGAAAAACAGATGTGTTTTTTAACGGAAGGTTTATTGGGTATGTTAATGAAGCGACAGGCTTTATCAGGGAGATAAGGGACAAAAGAAGGAAAACAGAATTGCCAGCAGAGCTAAGCGTGACATATGAGAAGCATCTGGACATGGTAAGCATATCAACAGACCCTGGCAGGGTGCTAAGGCCACTTATAATCGCTGAGAACGGGATAAATAGGCTGAAGGATGAGCATATTGTTATGCTTGAGCAGGGCAGGATTGACTGGAATGGGCTGTTAAAGGAAGGGGTAATAGAATATCTTGATGCAGCTGAGGAGGAGAATGCCTTGATTGCATTAAATGATAATGAAATAACACCAGAGCACACGCATCTTGAAATAGACACTATTGACTTTCTCGGGGCTGTGACATCCCTTGTGCCTTATGGAAATCATGACCAGTCATCAAGGCTTAACAGGGGGAGCAAGACACAAAAGCAGGCGCTTGGGCTTTATTCTGCAAACTTCCACTCAAGATTAGACACAGATGTCAGCTTGCTGCACTATCCGCAGAAGCCGATTGTCAGAAGCTTTACATATGACAAGATTAATATTTATCCTGCAGGGCAGAATGTTGTTGTTGCTGTCATGACATATGAAGGATACAACATGGAGGATGCTGTTATCCTAAACAAGGGCAGTGTTGAAAGGGGTGTTGGAAGGAGCACATACTTCAGGCCTTACACATCAACCGAGCTTCATTATGCAGGCGGGCTTTCAGATGAGATATGCATCCCAAGCAAAGACACTGGCGGGTACAGGACAGAAGCAGCTTACAGGTTCCTTGAGGATGACGGCATTGCATATCCTGAATCAGTCATGCAGGAAAGCGAGGTTGTCATAGGAAAGGTTTCTCCTCCAAAATTCCTGTCAGAGGCAAGGGAGATAACAATAAAGACAAAAAAGGAGAGCAGCAGCACAATAAAACAGGAAGAGAAGGGCGTTGTTGATGGTGTTTTTATCACAATTGACAGGGAGGGAAACAAGGTTGTGCATGTAAGAACAAGGGACTTAAGAATTCCTGAGTTGGGAGACAAGTTTTCAACAGCGCACGGGCAGAAGGGTGTTGTTGGCGCAATTGTTCCAGAGATGGATATTCCATTCACAGCAAGAGGCGTGAGGCCTGACTTGATTTTCAATCCGCACAGCATACCTGGAAGAATGACTGTTGGCTACCTGCTTGAGCTGATTTCAGGCAAGGTTGGCTGTGTTTCTGGGAAAATAGTTGATGGAACATCATTTTCAGGCATGACAAGCGATGAGCTGGAGAAAACACTGCAGGAGCATGGATTCAGGTATGACGGCAAGGAGACAATGTATGATGGAGTGACAGGAAAGCAGCTTAAGGCGAAAATATTCATCGGGGACATGTATTACCTGAGGCTAAAATATATGGTTGCCAACAAGATGCATGTCAGGGCATCAGGCAAGGTTGCATTATTAACAAGGCAGCCTGTTGAGGGAAGGTCAAGAGGCGGTGCGTTGAGGCTTGGTGAGATGGAGCAGCAGGCGCTTGCAGCGCATGGGGCATCCCTTCTTTTGAAAGAAAGGTATGATTCAGACAAGGTTGTTGTGCACATATGCTCAAAGTGCGGGGCAATGGGCATAAAGGACAACATAAGAAACAGGTTTATCTGCCCGCTGTGCAACTCAAATGAGGTTGAGCTGATTGAGATATCATATGCATTCAAGCTTCTGCTTGAGGAGCTCATGAGCCTGCACATACTCGCGCATTTTGACTTAAAGAATAAGTATGAATAATAATGGAAGTATCCCTTATCAACCCTCAAAATAAAATATAAAACAAAAAATGACAGAAATCACAAGGAAACAGGTTAAGGCATTAAGCTTTTCATTGCTTAGCCCTGAACAGATTAAAAGAATCAGCGCAGCAAGGATTGTCACGCCTGAACTGTATGATGTTGATGGCTACCCTGTTGATGGCGGCTTGATGGACTTAAAGCTCGGTGCAATAGACCCTGGAGTCAGGTGCAGGACATGCGGCGGAAGGCTGAAGGAGTGCCTTGGGCATCCGGGAAGCATTGAGCTGGCAAGGCCTGTTGTTCACCTGAAATATATTCCGATTATGTATATGTTTCTCAGAAGTGTCTGCCAGACATGCAACAAGCTTTTGTTAAAGCAGGAGGATGCAAATAAATATGGGCTGACTGATAGGATTAAAAAAGTAAAGGACGCGAAGAAATGCCCGCACTGCGGGGCAGCACAGGAAAAGGTCAGGCTTGAAAAGCCAACAACATTTTATTTCGGAAAGAAAAGAGTATTCCCGACAGAGGTAAGGGAGATATTGTCAAGGATAAGCGATGATGACATCAGGCTGCTTGGGGTTAACCCAAGAACATGCAGGCCAGAGTGGGCTGTTATTACGCTTTTGCTTGTTCCTTCTGTGACTGTCAGGCCTTCCATCACGCTTGAAACAGGCGAGAGAAGCGAGGATGATTTAACTCATAAGCTAAGCGACATCATAAGGGCAAACCAAAGGCTGTGGGAGAACCTTAATGCAGGCGCGCCAGAGGTTATAATAGAGGATTTATGGGACTTGCTGCAATATCATGTTACAACATTCTTTGACAATACAATAACAAGAATTCCGCCTGCAAGGCACAGGAGCGGGCAGCCTCTGAAAACAATAACTGAGAGAATTAAGGGAAAGGAAGGAAGGATAAGGCACAATCTTGCAGGCAAAAGGGTTAACTTCAGCAGCAGGACAGTAATATCGCCTGACCCATACCTTGATATTAATGAGATAGGCGTGCCTCTTGACATAGCAAAGGTCATAACTGTAAGCGAGTCTGTAACATCAGCCAATATTGAGATGATAAAAAAGCTCATCCAGAGCGAAAGCTATCCCGGGGCAAATTATATAATAAGGCCTGACGGGAAAAGAAAAAGGATAACGCCTGACTTAAAAGAGGAGATAATGGAAGAGGTGCAGCCAGGATACAGGGTTGAAAGGCACCTAATGGAAGGAGACATTGTCCTGTTTAACAGGCACCCAAGCCTTCACAGGCTCAGCCTCATGGCGCACTATGCAAGGATTTTGCCTTACAGAACATTCAGGATGCACCCGTCAATAACTGTTCCGTACAATGCAGATTTTGACGGCGATGAGATGAACATTCACTCGCCGCAGACAGAAGAGGCAAGGGCAGAGGCGCAGATACTTCTTGATGTGAAAAAAAACCTTATGTCGCCAAAAAACAACTCAAACATGATTGGCTGCATTTCAGATGCTGTTACAGGAAACTACCTGCTTACATCATTAGACAGCATTGGAAGAGACTCTGCTTCACAGATGCTGTATGAGTCAGGAATAGAGGCTGCATTCAGTAAAAAGATTATTAGCGGCAAGGAGGCATTCTCAAAGGCGCTTCCGGACTTAACATTTTCTGTAAAGGCAAAATCCTGCCTTGGAAAGGACTGCAAATATTTTGACAGCTGCAAGAAAGAGGCATGCCCTTACAATGCATACCTAAGCATAAATGAAGGCGAGCTTGCAAGCGGAATGATTGATGTCAATTCCTTCGGGGTTGAAAATGGAGTCCTTATAAAGCTTATCGATAAGAAACTTGGCAGAAACAGCGCAATTGATTCAATAAGAAGGGTTTTCAGCTTAGGGACAAAATTCCTGTCAAAAAGAGGGCTGACTGTTTCGCTTGAGGACTTGAAGGTGAATGAGAATGTAACAAAGGAAAGCACAGGGGTTATAAAAGAGGCTGAAGAGAAGACAAAAGAGATAATAGAGGCTTATTACAACAATACCCTTGATGTGATTCCTGGCAAGACAAAAGAGGACTCAAGAGAGATAAAGATTTTGCAGATACTCAATAATGTAAGAACAAAGATTGGGAAGATTGTAAAGAATGAGTTTCCTAAGGAAAACCCTGTAAACAATATGATTATGTCAGGTGCTGGGGGAAACATCCTCAACATAACGCAGATGGCTTGCTGTGTAGGGCAGCAGGCATTGTGGGCAAAGAGAATCAGCCTTGGCTATTCCAACAGGACACTTCCATTTTTCAAGGAGCATGACCTGTCTCCGCAGGCAAGGGGATTCATATACTCGTCATTCATAAAAGGGCTTAATCCAAAGGAGTTTTTCTTTGGCGCAATCACAGGAAGAGATGCGCTTATGGATACTGCATTAAGAACCCCAAAGTCAGGTTATCTTTACAGAAGGCTGGCAAATGCATTGCAGGACTTAAAGATTGAGTATGACAGCACTGTAAGGGATGCCTCTGAGAACATAGTGCAGTTTTTATATGGAAATGACGGAATTGATGTTTCTGAGCTTCACAGGGATGGGAAGATTTCTCCGGGCGAGGCAATAGGAATTATTACTGCACAGAGTTTTGGCGAGCCGTCAACCCAAATGGCGCTTAATGTATTCCACTTTGCAGGAGTCCAGGAGATGCAGATTACGCTTGGGCTGCCGCGCTTGATAGAGATATTTGATGCAAGGAGAAAGCCGTCAACCCCGCTGATGGAAATCTACCTTGACAAGGAGCATAACAATGAGAAGGATGCTACAACCATAGCAGAAAAAATCAAGGAAGTCAAGCTGAAAGAGATTGTTTCCGAGATAAAGATAGATTTTGCCGGTAGGAAGATTGAGATAGAGCTTGACAGAGAGGCAGTAAAAAACATACACATATCTGCTGACACACTTGCTGAAAGGCTGAAAGAAAAAGGGTTTAGCGTAAAATTAAAGGACAGCAGGATTTCTGTAAGCGTGCCTGATATCTCATTCAAGGAGATATACAAGCTGAAGGAGAAAATGAAAGAAACAAACATATCCGGAACAAAGGGCATTGAGCAGGTGCTGGTTGTAAAGAGGGAGAGCAATTATGTTGTGCTTACTGCAGGAACGAATTTAAAGGAAATACTTGAGTTCAAGGGTGTCAGCAGGGAAAAAACAACAACAAATGATATACATGAGGTTAATGATGTCCTTGGAATAGAGGCGGCAAGGCAGGCAGTAATGAATGAGGTGAAAAAGGTTATAGAGCAGCAGGGGCTTGACATAGATGAGAGGCATATCAAGCTTGTTGCAGACGCAATGTGCACATCAGGCAGAGTCAAGGGAATAACAAGGATGGGGATTATATCAGACAAGTCAAGCATTCTTGCAAGGGCGAGCTTTGAAACTCCTGTAAAGCATTTTGTAAACGCAACAGTCAAGGCAAATGTGGACGAGCTGGCAAGCGTTGTTGAAAATATAATACTTAACCAGCCGATTCCTGTCGGCACTGGGCTGCCCGGATTGCTTGTGCAGATAACAGGAAGCCTTGCAAGCAAAGATAAAAAAACAGAGAAAAAGGAAAAGAAGGAATAAATTAATTAAAGCAGGTATTAAACCACTAAATTTTTCAAACAGATTATATAAATGTTTATAAAGTTAATTTTCCTTTAGTCTTAAGAAATAACCTGAATTTATAAAATAAAATGCAAGAAGTCTTTAAATATCTTAATGGTGGATGTGATGGAGTCAAACAGCGATTCAGGAATTTAGTCTCAGATAGGCTTGAAAGAGTTAGCATGTTTGATTTACCTTATCTTGAAAAGCGTGCAGGGTTCGGCCAAGATGGTTTTCACAAACTTATTAATGGAGACTTAAGTGTAGTTACATCTAAAGCGATTCAAAACCTTTCAGATCCCCTAGATTACTCTGTGGACGATGTTTTAGGCCCTTTAGTTAATTTTGATGATGACGCAAGAAAATACTGGACTGAAAAGATGAGAAAAGAAAAATTTATAGCAGTTTCATCTGCAAACCCGGCATTAGAACAAGGCAAACTTGAGATATTTATGATTATGGAAGCACTACGGGAATTATGATTCTATTAAATATGCTAATATTTTTTAACTTTTATTAAAATGATTGAAAATATTAAAGAAGCAGCGAAAGAGGGAAAAGAAAAGAAATAAAAACGAAAAATAACAAAGGGCATATTTTTCTTTATAAAATGGCTGAAGAAATTAAGCAGTTAAAGGAAGCAATGAAGGAAAAGAAAGTTGTATTTGGAATCCGCGAGTTCCTGAAGAATGCAGGAAATATTGCAGGGGTTTACATCGCGGCTGATGCCAGGCAGGAAACTGAAGGAAGAGTTAAGAATTCTGGGGCAGAGTGCATAAGGCTTGAAGCGGGCATGGAGGATATTTCAAAAATCCTGGAAATCAGCTTTCAGTGCGAAGTCTTTTCTGTTTTGAATGCCGCAAAAAGCAGCATAAAAATGCAAAAGATATCAGAACCGAGAGCAAAAGGTATAAAAAAGGTGAAGAACTAGCAAAATTGCCATATAGCGCATAAAAATAAAAATGGACAAGATAATAGACATGCAGTTTATGAGGTATTTAAACCTGTTTGAGAGAATCAGCAGGGTAAGGACAAAGCACTGCGGGATTTACAATTCAACAATAATATTCTTTGTTGATGCAAGAGAGGCGGCAAGGGCGATTGGCGAAAAAGGCAGGAATATCAGAAGAATCGGGGAGATTTTAAACAGGAAGGTTAAGGTAGTTGCATTGCCGAGAGATGCCCTGGAAATATCAAGGTTTATTGAGATGGTAGTTTACCCTGTAAAATTCAGGGGCATTGAGGTAAACAGCGAGGAGATTGTAATAAATGCAGGCAGAATGAGCAAGGCGGCGCTGATAGGAAGGAACAGGGCAAGGCAGGAAGAGCTTGAAAAGATAACTAAAGAGCATTTGAACAAGGCAGTCAGGATTGTGTAGCGCAGGGAGATAGCTTTAAAAATACTTTTTTGCCAGTATATACTACTAAACTATTATGCATAATACAAGATGGGCTTAATGAATGTAAGAAAGCTTAAGAAAAACGAGAGAAAGTTCAGGTGGAAGAACCATAAGTATAAAGTCAAGAAGCTTAGGCTGTTTGAAAAATCAGACCCGCTCGAGGGAAAAAACCAGGCAAAGGGCATTGTACTGAGCAAGGTTCAGAAAGAGGCAAAGCAGCCAAACTCTGCCATGAGAAAATGCTGCAGGGTTCAGCTGATTAAGAACGGCAAGCAGGTTACAGCATTCATTCCTGGAAACCTTGCGCAGAAATTCATTGACGAGCATGACGAAGTCATTATAGAAAGGATTGGCGGAAAGCAGGGAAGAAGCAAGGGCGATATTCCAGGAGTAAGATTTCAGGTTATAAAGGTAAATGACCAGCCTCTCAGGCTTCTTGTAAAGGGCAAGATAGAGAAGGGCAGAAGATAAAATGATAATGAAGATATTTAACATTTATGACATAAGCGAGGTTAAAGTGGAAGACCCTGGCTTGAAAAAATACATAAATCTTGAGCCTAAGCTGATATTAAAAAGCCATGGAAGGGCTACTGAAAGATTTGGCAAGGCAAAGGTGAATATTGTTGAAAGGCTGATAAACCTAGTGGGAGTTCCGGGGCACAGGGGCAAAAAGCATAAGCTGATAAAGGGAAATGCAAGCGGAAAATACTCAAAGAACGCAAAGATAGTGCTTGATGCGCTGAAGATTCTGGAAAAGCACGGGAACCCTGTGCAGATTTTTGTCAGGGCAGTAGAAAACTCTACCCCGAGAGACGAGATAACAGTCATAGAGTATGGGGGAGCAAGATATCCACAGGCAGTTGACATCGGTCCTTTAAGAAGGATAGGGCTTGCCCTGAGAAACATTGTCCATGGCGCAAGCGACAAGGCATTCGGCAAGAAGAAGAGCGTTGCAGAAGCGCTTGCAAATGAGATTCTGCTTGCGAGCCAGAACTCTCCCGAGAGTTTTGCTGTGCAAAAAAGATATGAAACCGAAAAGCAGGCAGATGCGGCGAGGTAAGGATATTTTCTAATAATTTATATTCCTTCTATCTCTTTTCTAATTTCATTTAACATCCTTGGATTCAGGCTAACATGAAGCTCGCCTGTACTTATCTTAGAATATAAATAACCTTTTCTTATTAGTTCTTTAACTTCATCTTTAACTTCTTTAAGCAAATGCGGAGGAAAGCCTTTGATAACATTTCTTATTTCTGTGTGTTTTCCTCCAATATACCTGTGTTTGAAAAGTTTTTTTAATATAGCTCTTTTTATAGACATACCCTCTTGTAAATTGCTTAGTTTATATATTTTACTTTTAGTAATCTAACAAAAAGTAATTTAAAATCCAAAATAGAAAAGTTTAAAAACCTAGGAACTTTAATTAAAAAATGGAAAAATCATCATTTGTTTTGGTTTTCGGAGACTCTCCTTTTGTCAGAGTGTTGGACTTTTTTCTTACTTTTGAGAGTTTTGACTATTCAACAGCGCAAATAGCAAAAGAAACAGAAACAAAATGGGAAACTGTTGAAAATATTTTAGAACTATTAATAAAAAAGGGAATAGTTAATAAAACAAGAAAGGTTGGAAAAGCCTGGCTTTATATGCTAAATAAAGAAAAGGACATCACAAAATTATTGCTTGATATAGACATGAAGGTATCTGATTTTTTTATAAAGCAAGAGATTGAAAAACAAAAAATCAAGATTGTTGCTTAATATAATTTATTAAACAAAAAATTCTTTTATAAATATGGAATTAAGAATTAAGTATGGAATTAATTTTGAATTAAAAAGAGTAAAAAATACCCTTGCGAGATTAGAATGGTATAATTCGCAGGGATATGAACCAGGATTGCCTGAAGGCATAAGCAAAGAAAGTTCTGAAAAAGAAATTCAAAATCAAATCATAAAAGAATTTGATGAAAAGGAGTATAAAGATATTGCAGGCAGGATTATTTCTGATTTTTCAGCAGTTAAGGAACATCTTTCTAAAAAACTAAAAGAAATTTTTGATCAAAAAAACAATGTGCCACCACACCTTAAAAGGTGTGGTTTGCAAGGGCACTTGTTTTTAGGATGCTCCGAAATTAAAAGCAGTAAGCTACGACCCCACTCTAAAGAATGGGGTTTTAATTTCGGACATAAAGATATTCCCGCAGCCTTTTTTGTTTATTTAACAAACTATGGTGTTGGCGGCTCTTATAATCTTCCGAACATTATTATTCTTAATATCAACAACAAAAAAGGCTTCAAAACAATTATTCATGAGATTATCCATTTGCTTATTGAAACATGGATTCAGGAATATAAAGTTCAGCATTGGGAAAAAGAACGCATAGTTGATTTAGTCTTGAATTCCAAAGAGTTTAGTTTTTTAAAATATAATAACTGGCAAGGCAGTTATGATAATGCTGAAGAATATATTGATGATCTATTTAACAAATACTTCTTTGAAAATCCTAAAAATTTTTTTTCAAAGATAAAAAGCGCGCGCCATTTAGTTTCCCATTAAAAATAGCATTCTCTTCAGCCTTTATTTCTTCTGAAAATTAGTTTTCGTCCCGCATTCCGGGCAGAATTTTTCCTCGCCGGAAAGGGATGTTTTGCAGTTCTCGCATATTATCGGCTCTTTCTTTCTCTCAATTACTGTCTTGTATCCTGCTTTTCCGCCAGACACAAGCTTTGAAAATGCATCCTCAACAGCCTCAACTGACTGAAGGCTTCTTAAATCAAGGCAGCTGCCCATTTTACACCCTGAATTTAGGATATGTGATAAGTTTTTAAATTTATCTCACCATAAAAGTATGGCTAAAGTGCCTCTGTAGCTCAATTCGGCAGAGCGCCACTTTCGTAAAGTGGGGGTTCTGGGTTCAATTCCCAGCAGAGGCTTTTTTAGCATAGGACTTCAAAAACCCTTGGTCTTTGTTTCTGAAAATCTTCCATGCCTCAAAGACAACCAAGCCGGGCAGGGAAGCAAGCAGGACGATAAACCACTCAAAGAAAGACAATCCTGTTATGCTGAATACTGAAGCAAGCGGGGTGAAAATCAGAACAAGCTGCATGGCTAATACGACAAGAATAGAAAACCAGATATACTTGTTTGAAAACAGGCTTGCTTTGCTAAGCGCCTTGCCTGACCTGCAGGAAAATACGAAAAAAATCTCAAAGCCAATCATGCTGAACATCACCATTGTCCTTGCTTTTTCTATTGACAGGTTGTGCATGCCGTAATAAAAAACCAGCAGCGCGGATATTACAGAGACTATCCCTGCAGCAAGGACAAACCAAAATATCCCGTCAAGAAGGGATTTTTCATGCCTTGGCTTTGCCATGACATCGTCGCCTTTCTCTTTTGTCAGCGCCAGCGCAGGAGGCGCGTCTGTAACAAGGTTTATCCATAAAATCTGCAAAGGCAGCATGGGCAGGGGAATTCCAGCAATAATTGAGTAAAAAACCAAGAGCAGCTCGCCGAAATTTGACGCAAGCAGGAATTTGGTTGCTTTTTTTGAGTTGTCATAAACCACCCTTCCCTCTTCCACGCCCCTGACTATATTTGCAAAATTGTCGTCAAGCAAAATCATGTCTGAAACATCCCTTGCTATGTCGCTTCCTTTTATTCCCATAGCAATGCCTATGTCTGCCCTCTTCAGGGCAAGAATGTCATTTATCCCGTCTCCTGTGATTGCCACCTGCTCTCCCTTCATCTTCAGGATTTCAACTATCCTAAGCTTTTGCTTTGGCTCTGTTCTTGCAAATATTGCTATGCTCTCAATCTCGCCAAGCAGGTCCTCATCGCTCATCTCTTCAATCTCCCTTCCGCCTATTATCCTTCCTTCTATCCCAATCCTCTCCCCGATATTCTTTGCTGTAAGAATTGAGTCGCCGGTAATCATCTTTACCTTTATGCCTGCCTGCCTGCAGGCAATAATTGCCTGCCTTACCTCTTTTCTCGGAGGGTCAAGCATTCCAAAAAATCCCATGAATGTCAGCGCTTCCTCTGGATTTTTCTCGCCCGGAGAGTACCTGAAGGCAAACGCCATCACCCTCATGCCATCTCTCTCAAGCCCCTCTGCAACCTTCAGGAGCTCTGACTTTCTTCTTGCACTCAGCGCTACAAGCCCGCCATCCCTCATTTCAAATGAGGATTTTTCCATTATTGATGAGGGAGATCCCTTGCAGTACAGGACATTCCTTCTTATGCTTTTTCTAAGGATTGACATCATCTTTCTCTCTGACGAGAAGGATATTTCCTTTATGCGCGGCTCTATCTCTGCAAAGATTTTCTTGTCTATTCCAAGGCTGAGAGCAAAGGAGACAAATGCAGACTCTGTCGGGTCGCCTATTATCTGGTATTCCCTGTATTTTGTTTCCTCAAATCTTGCATTGCTGCTGAGTATGCTTGTCTTTACCAGCCGAAGAAACCAGCTTTCTTTCTGGAGATTTACCAGCTTATTCCTGTGCAGCAGCCCCCTGGCAGTGTTCTTGAAGAATTTATTGTTATAGAAAACATCTGTAACATGCATCTTTTCCTCTGTCATAGTTCCTGTCTTGTCAGAGCATATCACGGTTACTGAGCCGAGAGTTTCTGCAGCAGGCAGCCTCCTGATTAAGACATTATTTTTAAGCATTTTTTTTGTTGCCAAAGCAAGGCTGATTGTTATAATCGCGGGCAGCCCTTCTGGAATCA
>CAYMCA010000004.1:6069-22003 GCA_964388875.1 Candidatus Woesearchaeota archaeon | reverse complement strand
AATCAGGGCAACAGATGTCAGGAACATTTCAACCCTGTCCTTGCCCTGCATGATGCCAAGAAAAAATATTATTCCTGCCAGAATCAGCACAATAATGCTTATCTGTTTTGCAAACCTGTCAAGCTTTTTCTGCATCGGCGTCTCCGGAAGGCTTATCTCCTGAAGCTTTAGGGCAATCCTTCCGAATTCTGTGCCCATTCCAGTCTCTGTCACCACTGCCTTTGCTTTTCCTCTCGCGACAGCTGTCCCTGCAAAAAGCATATTCAATTTTTCTGGCAGCATGCCGTCCAGCCTTATCACTGCGTCGTGTTTTTCAACAGGCGCGCTCTCTCCTGTAAGGATTGCCTCGCTAACCTCAATATTTGTTGTTTCCAAGATTCTGCAGTCTGCTGTCACCTTGTCGCCCTCTTCAAACAAAACAACATCTCCTGGCACAATATCCTGCGAAGAAACCACCTTTAGTTTTCCGCTGCGGAAAACCTTTGTTGTTGGAACAAACATCTTTCTCAGCTCAATTATTGATTTCTCAGCCTTGTACTGCTGGACAAACCCAATTACTGCGTTTAAAAGCACTATTGCAGCAATCACATAAGCGTCGATATAGTGGGCTATTATGGCTGAAATAAGAATAGCAGCAAAAAGGACATAGATTATAAATGAGTTAAACTGCTTAAGGAAGATTTTTGCAGGATTCAGCGAATAAACCTCTTTTATGGCATTCTTGCCATATTTTCTCAGCCTTTCTTCTGCCTCCTGTTCTGGCAGGCCTTCTGCGCTGGAATTCAGCTTTTCCAGCACCTCCTCTTTTTTAAGCGTGTGCCAATTCATCAAAAAACAAGGAAAAGAGGATATAAAAAGATTTTTAAACATGGCAATCCTGGATTTTTCAGGCGAGTTGGATAGCTGGCTTCGGGATTCAGCCATAAGATGGCAAGCTTTGAAAAATATCAAAGCGAGTTCCTCAAAAATCTTTTATGGATTTTTGGGGCCTCGAAAATCCAAACATTTGTGAGGATTTTCGTTGCTGAGGAAGGTCCACACACCCCTCACATTTAGTGATGCAGCGCGATTGCCATGAGGCAACTGCCGCGAGGTTAGAGCAACGCAACAGAAACGGCACAGCTCTCTTCGAGCAATGAACTTTGCAGGAAGCTGAGACAAGAGAGACATGATGAAACGTCAAAATTCCTTTGGAATTTTGATGTGCTTAGAAATTCGAGCATTTGTGAGAATTTCTGGCACAGGCGCCTTCGCTGGTGCAAGGCTTCGAGCCGCATAGTTGAATGCCAGCAAAAACTGTTTGCATTCAGTTGCAAAGTTTTACAGAATGTGGCCTATTTCCAGCTCGCCTTTTTTTGTCAAGAACCCTGCGCTAAAGCACAGGGCGTGCTCGGGTTCTTGAGCACTATCAAAAATGCTTTTGCTTTCTGTGAGTTAAAACAGACAGGGTACACAAAAAGCATTTTTGAAGTCTAAAAAGATTTAAAAAACTCCTTGAATTAATAGTTTTTATGGGAGTAATACTCAGGTACAAAGAAATTTTGAAGACTTACAAAACAAGGGGGTACAGAATTAAAAATTTAGAAAATTACAGATATTTATTCCCCATAAAATCAAGTCCAGTTCTTGCAGGAATTACTGCAGATTTGATTGGAGATGGACACTTGCAAGGAGAACCAAAGTGGAGGATTGATTTTACATCAAAAAATATTAGCGAGCTAAAAAGATTTGAAAAAGAAATTAAATCCTTATTCAAAATAAATTGTAAGATAAGAAAATGCTCATCTAATAAATACGGAAAAACATACAATATTGCTGTTAATTGTTCGCCTATTGCAAGGATATTATTTTTATGTGGAGTGCCGCGGGGACAGAAAGTTCTTACATCTTTCGGAATTCCATATTGGATTAAAGAGGACAGGGAATGTTTTAGAAGATTTTGTAATAGGCTATTTAGTTGCGAAGGGTATATAATGCACGAACCCTGTAGAAAACTGCCCCAGGTTAGGCTTGAAATGTGGAAAGCTGAATATCTATTTAGCAATGGCAAAACTTTTATTGAGGATATTTGTAATCTTTTATGCAAATATTTTGATATTAGAACAAAAATAACTTATCCCAAGAGCAAATGCAATAGAAAAGATAATATCAAAAAAACAATGGGGCACCACACACTAAAGTGTGTGGTTTGTAAAGCCCCTTGTTTTTAGGATGCTCAGAAATTAAAGTGGAAATGTTACGTCTGCATTATAAATAATGCAGTTTAATTTCTGACATTATAACAAAACCAATTCGTATTTACATTGTTGGAAATTCTGTAATCAAATTTTGTAAGAAGATAGGGTTTGAAGGTGAGAAACAAAAAACCTTAAAAGCACTAATTTCTAAGTAATTATGGGAGTAAAATCCTACTGGCTGCCGTGGGAATATGTTAAATACCATAAGCGTAGCTCAGCGGGAGAGCACATGGCTGAAGCTGCATGTAGAAACCATGGTGTCGGGGGTTCGACTCCCCCCGCTCCCATCTTATAATGCATCGCTATCTCGCCCGTCTTAGTAAGATTTATAAATATAGAAAATATGTTTAAGATAACAAAAGAGGAAATTAAATGGCAAAGCAGGAAAAAAAGAAGTATGGCGGAGATGCCTATGGCATTGCCGGCTTTGTTCTTGGAGTAGCAAGCATTGTCCTGGCACTTAGCATTAATATTACACTTTTGCCTTTGGCATCAGTCCTGTTCGGAATAATCGGGCTCGCCTTAAGCATAAAGCAGCAGATGAGCAGGAAGACAGGGCTTGCGGTTGCAGGCATAGCGCTGAACATAATTGGCATAGTTGCGTCCTTGTTATTAACATGGGGAATTATGGTTTTAGTTCAGAGGATAACAGAGGAGATAGCAAGGCTGCAGGGGCAGCTTGGAGCCTTGGGCAGTCAGTCAGTTGTTAGCGGATTATCATAAAGACTGAAAAATCTTAAGCACTTCAAAAATGCAAGAAAAAAGAGCAGCAATGGAATTGAGCATAGGAACAATTGTTGTAGTTGTCATTGCTGTAACAATGCTGATTCTTGGATTAGTTTTAGTCAGGACAATCATGTGCTCTGCAATTGGGCTGACAGGCGAGATAAATGATAAGGTTAGAAGCGAGATAGGCAAGCTTTTCCAGACAACAGGCGGAGAGGTTGTATGCATAGGAAGCGCCGGCGAGCCAGTCACATTGATTCCCGGCAAGCTTAACATAATTTATTGCGCGGTTAATGCTGAACAGGCGAGGGATTACACATTTACTGCGAGTGTTGAGAGATGCACAATCAGCGGCACAAATGATGACAATACTGCAGAATGCCAGAACTGGGTAGTTGGCGGAGCTGGAGGGGCTACAACCAGCTACTCTATTGGAACAACAGACCAGCTGCCAAAGAAGATATTAAGAATAGACATTCCAAAGGAAGCTGGAGAGCAGAACATGGAAGTCAGGGTTTCGGTTTTCAGGGACGGCTTAACCCTGCCAATGGAGCAATCGCTGGACTTCAGCATACGCAGGATCGGTTTCTTCAGAAGCGCGATGTGCTGATTAGCAGAATTCTATTGGTTTAGGGTGTATTGCCAAAAGCAGTTTGGGAACAGTTTTTTAAAGCTGATTTTTGTATTACTATAAAACACCTAAAGATATTTCAAGAAAAAATGTTTGAAGACATAGAGGCAATCTACAGGAATGACCCTGCTGCAAAAAATATAGAGTTTTTAGTTTATCCTTGTTTTTATGCCATTGCAGTCCATAGGCATATCTCGCATCCTCTTTGCAGAATTCAGGTTCCTTTTTTTCCAAGGTTAATCTCGCAGATTATGAGGTTTTTGACAGGCATTGAGATTCATCCCGGCGCGAGAATAGGGAAAGGGCTTTTCATAGACCATGGAATGGGTGTTGTGATAGGCGAGACAGCGAAGATAGGAAAAGACTGCGTTTTATTCCATAATGTCACATTAGGAGGGACAGGAAAGCATGAAGGAAAAAGGCACCCGACAATAGGAAATAATGTGCTGATAGGGACAGGTGCAACCCTGCTTGGACCGATAAGGATAGGAAACAATGTAAATATAGGCGCTGAAACCTTCATTATAAATAAAGATGTGCCTGACAACTGCACGGTTGTAGGCATTCCAGGAAGGATTGTAAAGCTTAACAGAAAGAAGGTAAACTTAGAGCTGAAAAAAAGCAGGGATGCGTGAGGCGGAGGGATTATAAAATGAGCATATTGAAAATTCTGGCAGTCGGCGACTTTCATGGAAGATTTCCTGAAAAATTAAAAAGGAAAATTCAGGATATAAAGCCGGATTTTATCTTGTGCACGGGCGATTATGCCGGAATTGATGATTTCAGGCCCTGGCTGAAAAAGGTTTTCAAGGCAAGAAAAAAAGCCAGCGAATTAGGCATAAAGGAGATGATGGGAGCAGAGAGATACAGCAGATTATTAAAAAAGGACTATGCTGCCGGGAAAGAAATTATAAAAAGATTAAACAGCTTGGGAATAAAGGCGTTTTCTGTTTTTGGAAATGGTGACTGGTATAAATTAAGGAGCAGCAGATATAATGTTAAAAGAGATTATGGGCGGTTTGCAAGGAGATTAGGATGCATAAAGAATATTCACAGGGACGTGGCAAGTTTCAGAGGGCTTAGGATAGCGGGCTTTGGCGGCTATCTTGACAATGATGTTTATTTTAGTGAAAAAGGAAGGAAAGCTATTTCAGACAGCGCAGAGCAGAATAAAATAAGAAAAGAGAGTTATAAGAAAGAGGAAAAGAAATTTGCGAGTTTGATGAAAAGCAAGCCCAGCATTCTGCTAACGCATTATACGCCTTACAGATGCCTGGACAAAATGAAAACAAAAGGATTGGCTTTGTCAGGAAGCAGCATGGGAATAAGCTATTTCAACAGGGGGATAAAGAAATACAAACCAGTCCTTGCAGTCTGCGGGCACATGCATGAAAACCCAGGCATGCGCAGGATTGGCATTACGCCAGTAATAAACCCTGGCGCAGTATCAGAAGGCAAAGCAGCCCTGATTGAGCTTGATGAAAAAAAGAAAAAGATTAAAAGTGTGAAATTCCTGAGGTGAAGATGAAAAAAGAAGAGGGAACAGGCAAACTCTTAATTCTTATTTTAGGAATACTGATTGCAAACTTAATTCTTCCCATTGGAAGGTGGGGAGAGAGTATAAGTTCCGGCCTTTTGTCCTTTGCAAGAATATTTCTGACAGTTGTCTTTCTTGGGCTGTTTATTATTATCTCAAAGTACAAAATAAAAAAGCTGGAAAAAAATAGGGCGCTTTTAGTTTTGATGGGCATTCTTCATGTAGCGATTATATTCGGCATTTTTTACTCAATTAAGCTGTTAAATCTTGCAACCGTCGGCTTTTTAAATGGCCTGAATTCATTATGGATTATTTTATTCAGCTTGTTATTCTTAAAAGAAAAGATTGAAAAGAAAACATTTTTATCTTTTGCTATTGCTTTTTTTGGATTATTGCTGATTTTTATTCCTCAAATAAAGATAGGCAGCCTGCCAGGATTTTTTATTTCATTAGCAACAGGAATTATTATTGCAGTAGTTTACTTATCAATGAAATATCTTAGAGAATATTACTCATCTACAGATTTGACTTTTTACCAGAATGCAATAGCCCTGCCTTTTTCCATACCCCTTATATTTTTAGCAGAATTTCCTTCTTTTAACTTCCAAAATAGCTCAATATTATTTTCTGCAGGAGCAGTAACTACAATAGGATTTATTTTGATTTACTTTGCCTCTAAATTTTTAAGCGGGCAGAAATTGGGAGTAGCTAATATGCTGAGCATAATATCGCCAGCAATCTATGGATTTATCTTTTTTAGAGAGATTCCAGACTGGCTGACTATTGCAGGAGGATTGTTAATATTTATAAGTATCTTAATATTATCTTTATTTGAAGATAAAATAAACAAAAAGTAGTGTAAACATGCTAAAGCTCTACAACACCCTCACAAGAAAAAAAGAGGCATTTAAGCCCATCAAGAAAGGCGAAGCCGGAATTTATACATGCGGGCCGACTGTATACTGGTACCAGCATATAGGAAACCTGAGGAGCTATGTTTTTTCTGATATTTTAAAGAGGGTTTTGCTTTATGATGGCTGCAAAGTCAGGCAGGTAATGAATGTGACAGATGTAGGGCATCTGACAAGCGATGCAGATACAGGAGAGGATAAGATAGAGGCGGCTGCAAGGAAAGAGGGGAAAAAGGCAGAAGAAATAGCTGAATTTTACCTGAGGATTTTCAAGGATGATTTTAAAAAACTGAATATTATTGAGCCAGAAATCTGGTGCAAGGCAACAGAGCATATTAAAGAGCAGATAGAGCTGATAAAAAGGCTTGAAAAGAAAGGATATGCCTACAAAACAAGCGACGGAATTTATTTTGACACGAGCAGATTCAAGGATTATGGCAAGCTCGCAAGATTGAGGATTGAAGGGCTTGAGGCAGGAAAGAGGATTGAGATTGGCGAGAAAAGAAACAAGACAGATTTTGCCCTGTGGAAATTCTCAGAAAATCCAGGAGCAAGGCAGCAGGAATGGACCTCGCCTTGGGGAATTGGCTTTCCTGGCTGGCACATAGAATGCTCTGCAATGTCTATGAAATATTTAGGAGAGCATTTTGACATTCATACAGGCGGAGAGGACCATATCCCTGTGCATCATACAAATGAGATTGCGCAAAGCGAGGCAGCAACAGGAAAGAAATTTGTAAATTACTGGCTGCACGGCGCATTTCTGACATTCAAGGGAGAAAAGGTAAGCAAGAGCAAGGGAGGACTATACACCCTGTCTGAGCTGGAGGAAAAAGGATACAAGCCCCTGCATTACAGGTATCTATGCTTCAGTGCGCATTACAGAACACAGCTGGAATTCTCTCTTGAAAACCTGGACAGCGCAAAAAACTCTTATGAACGGCTGAAAAACATAATCTCGGGCATAAAAGATGACAGGAAGATAAATAAAAAATACATATCAGAGTTTGAGGATGCAATAAATGATGACTTGGACATGCCAAAGGCGCTTGCTGTTTTATGGAATCTTGTGAGGGACGAGAAAGCAGAGGGCAAATACATGGCAATTGAAAAGATGGACTCTGTACTTGGATTGGACTTGCTGAAAAAAGAAAAGATTGAAATTCCTGCAGAAATAAAAAAGCTTGCCCAGCAGCGCGAAGAGGCAAGAAAGCAGAAAGACTGGAAAAAGGCAGATGAGCTCCGCGAAAAGATAAAGCAGAAGGGATATTGCATTGATGACAGCGATAAAGGAACAAGATTAAAAAAGATATAATAAAGGCAGGCTGCCTAACATAGATTTATAAAATAATATATACAATATAAAAGAGAGGTGATATTTTTCAAATAAAATGGGTGATTATGAATATCTTAATATTGGCTACAAGCCAAAAAATGATGTTGTGTGCCTGTTCAGGGTAGAGCCGGCAAAGGGAATGAGGATAACCTCTGCAGCAAAGACAGTTGCCCTTGAGTCATCAACAGGAACATGGACAGAGTTAGGAACAAAGAAAAAGTATATGGAAAGGCTTGCAGCAAAGGTTTTTTCTATAAAGGGGAATTTAGTCAAGATTGCCTATCCTGCTGAATTGTTTGAGAGGGGCAATGCGCCAAATATCCTGAGCAGCATTGCAGGAAACATATTTGGCATGAAGGCTGTGAAAAACCTGAGGTTAGAGGACATCAGCTTTCCAAAATCAATAATCAGGGGATTTAAAGGCCCTATTTTTGGAATGGACGGGATAAAAAAGATTATGAAGGTTGATGACAGGCCATTGCTTGGCACTATAATCAAGCCAAAGCTTGGATTAAAGACAAAGGACCATGCAAAAAATGCTTATGAGAGCTGGGTTGGCGGGTGCGACTTTGTCAAGGACGATGAAAATCTTGCCTCGCAAAAATTCAATGAGTTTGAAGAGAGGGTGGCGAGAACACTTGAAAAAGCAAGCCAGGCAGAGGAAGAAACAGGAGAGAAAAAGGCATATCTTGTTAATGTTACAGCAGAGACAAATGAAATGCTTAGAAGGGCGCAGCTTGTAAAGGATTTAGGCGGCAGGTTTATCATGGTTGACATGATGACAGCAGGCTTTTCTGCATTGCAAACACTGCGAAATGCCAACCTAAAATTGGCTATACATGCGCACAGGGCAATGCATGCTGCAATGACGCGCAATCCAAAGCACGGAATAAGGATGATTGTCCTGGCAGATTTTGCAAGGCTTATCGGGGTTGACAGCCTTCACATCGGGACAGGAATAGGCAAGCTTGAAGGCGGAATTTCTGATGTTTATGAATTGGAGGAGGAGATAGAAAGCTACAGGGTAAAAGAAACGCAGCTAAGGCTCAGCCAGAACTGGCGCAGAGTAAAGCCTGTGCTGGGTGTTTGCTCCGGCGGGCTGCATCCGGGGCATGTGCCTTACCTTATAAGGCATCTGGGAAGAAATATCCTAATACAGATGGGAGGGGGAATTCACTGGAATCCAAGAGGAAGCAGGTATGGTGCAATGGGCGCAAGACAGGCAATTGATGCTGTGATGAAAGGAATTTCTTTAAGAGAATATGCTGAAACGCACACAGGGCTGAAAGAAGCTTTGGAGAAATTTACAGAAAGATGACTCTCAAATACCGCAAAGGCGTTTTTCTTGTTGTTTATGCGCAGGAAAAAAATGGAAAAAAAGAAGATGAAATCAAATATCTTCTGCTGCACCGCATCCTGCACTGGCGCGGCTGGGAGTTTCCAAAAGGCGGAATTGAGAAAGGCGAGACAATCAAGGCAGCAGCAAAAAGAGAGCTGAAAGAAGAAACTGGCTTAAAGCCATTAAAGATTATTGACATGCATACAAAAGGAAAATTTAACTATCCAAGAAAATTGGCAGACAGGCCTGGAATTAAAGGCATGGAATGGGAATTGTTTGCAGTTGAGGCTAAAAAATCCAAGGTAAAAATAGACAGGGCAGAGCACTCTGCGTACAAGTGGCTTTCTTTCAGCGAGGCATATAACAAATTAAAATTTGGGAATAAAAAAAGATGCCTAAAGCTTGCTGATAAATGCTTAAAAAGGTTATTGAGCATAAAATAAGATGAAAAGTTTATATGACAAATGGATTAGAGGAGCAGAAGATTACATTGCACAGAGCGAGGATGAGATAGCCAAGGAAATAAGAAAAAGCGAGGCTGCAGAAACAAGGTACAAACTGCGCAAACAAATAAAAGATTCTAAGGATTTATCATCGCTCGCAGCGTGAGTTATTTTTGGGGGTTTATTTTTCTATTTTTTGTTTTTATTTCTTCTTCCAGGTTAAATATAAAAACGCCATTTTCATGGCTATAGCATGGCTAGCACAGGAAGGGCAAGTGAGAAATTCAGGCAGTTTTTAACATCCTCGGGAAAACCAGTTGTAGCAGGAAAGAATGCTGAACAGAACGAGAAGGTTGTAAAGCAGGCAGAAAAAGGCGAGATTGTCCTGCACACGAAGGCTGCAGGCAGCCCTTTTGTGAATATAAAGGCTGCAGGCGCAGGAGTGAGCAAAAGCGACATAAGAGAGGCTGCTGTTTTCTGCGCAAGACACAGCAGGGACTGGAAAAACAACAAATGTGATGTTAAGGTGCATGTTTTTAAGGGAAGCAGCATCTACAAGGACAAGGAAATGAAAACAGGGACATTCGGGGTAAAAAAGTTCAAGGAGATTACTATCAAAAAAGAAGAGATTAAAATGTTTGAAGAGAGATTAAAATGAAACTAAGGCAGGCAACAGTGCACATAGGAAAGAACGGCCTGACGCAAGGCTCTATTCAGGGAATTAAGAATATCTTTAGCAACAGGGAGAATGTAAAGGTTATCCTGCTTAAAGGCGCAGGGCATGAAAAAGAGAAAGCTGAAGCTATCGCAGAAAATATAGTAAAAGAGCTTGGAAAAAATTATACCTGCAGGATTGTGGGGTTTACAATATTCCTTAAAAAGTGGAGAAAGCCGGTTAGGTAAGAAAGGGGCAAAAACATTTATAAATGCATAATTCAGCATTATTCAAGCTTAATGGCGCTTGCGCCATTCTAGTGCTGCAAAGCACGGCTATTGATTAGAGATGCAGTAAATAGACATAAAATGGCAGTATATGAAATTCCAGGAGACGAGTATAATGTTAAGCTAGCAGAAGCGCTGAAGAAGCTTCCCGAGTTCAAAATGCCTGAATGGGCTGTTTTTGTAAAAACAGGGGTATCAAGGCAGAGGCCTTCTGCTGAAAAGGATTTCTGGCACAAGAGGGCAGCAAGCATACTAAGGCAGATTTACATAAACAAAGTAGTGGGAGTTGGCAGGTTAAGGACGCGGTATGGCGGGAAACAAAACAGGGGCATGAGGCCGAGCAAGTTCAGGAAAAGCAGCGGAAAGATTATAAGAGTAATCCTGCAGCAGGCAGAGAGGGAAGGGCTGCTTGAGCAGGCAAAAAGCAGGAAAAAGGGCAGGCAGCTTACAAAGAAAGGAATTGAATTTTTAGAAAGCATAAAATAAAGCATAAACAAATTAGCGAAAGATGGCATCAAGAATAAAGAAAAAACAGCAGAGAAAAATAAAATATGCAAAGCATGGAAGGAGAACCAAGTGGGCCCCGTTCTGGACTGTGATAAGAAAATACGGAGTAGGCAAGAGAGTGCACCCTTCGCAGATGACAAGAATAAGAAGAAACTGGAGGCAAACAAAATTAAGGATTAAGCCGAGAAGGATGAGAAAAGACTACCTGGGCTAAGATTAATATAAACTGAAGAATAAATGGCAGAGGAAAAATCTGATATTGTGCTTGAAAGAGAATATGTTATTCCTTTGAGAAGGAAGTGGCTGAAAGTGCCTAAATACAAAAGGGCAAACAAAGCAATAAAAAGCATAAAGGAATTTTTGGCAAGGCACATGAGAGTTGAGGAGAGGGATTTAAGAAAGGTGAAAATAAACAAATTTCTTAATCATGAGATATGGTTCAGGGGGATTAAAAAGCCGCCTGCTAGAATTAAGGTTAAGGCAAAAAAACTGAAGAATGGAGATGTTTATGCTGAATTGGCTGAAATTCCTGAAAAGGTAAAATGGGAGATTGAAAGGGACAAAAGGAAAGAGGCAGATGCCGGGGCAAAGAAAAGCGCAGATGCAGAGAAAAAGGCAGAAGAAAAGCCTGAAGAGGAAAAAGAAGAGGCAAAGGAAAAAGACAAAGTTGAGAAGGAGAAGTCAACAGTTGAGGCAGGCCTGAAAAAGGCAAAGATTGCTGCACATGAAATAAAGCATGAGGTTGGCGGAAAAAAGAAGGATGTCATCGCTCATAGAATGGCTTTGAAGAAATAAGAAATGGGACAAAAAACCACCAATATAATAGAAGTATTTCATTTTTCTAATAAAGACATCATATTATATGTCGCTTATCCTGACACTAAAGTATGCTACAGGGCTGGAAGATTAACTGAAAATGGATATTCTAATGACAAAGAGTTAATGGACATAAAAAATAATCGCGGCTGTCTCAACGAAAGAATTAAAGAGTCGTTTAAGTCCAAGATGCTTGTTTTGGCTGAAGGAGAATTTGATAGATTTTTTGAGGGCTACAAAATGATAAAAACAGGAAATTTAAGTTAATTAAAAGATTAATTGATTCTATTCATGAAAACAAACAAAATACACAAAACCCCTTTTGCATCATACTGCTTAAAAGACACTGCTGATGGGTGCAAATATTGCGTGAAGGGCAGGAAGCTTGTGCTGTTTATTTCTGGCGTCTGCAGGATTGGATGCTATTACTGCTCATTAAGCGAGAAAAGAAAAAACATTGACAGGATATGGGCAAATGAAAGAGAGTGCAGAAGTATCAAGGATATTATTGAAGAGGCAAAAGAAAGCAATGCGACAGGCGCAGGAATAACAGGCGGAGACCCTTTGATATGCCTGGGCAGAACATTAAAATATGCAAAAGCCCTCAAAAAAACATTTGGAAAGAAATTTCATATTCATGTCTACCTGCCAACGAGATTTGCAACTGCAGGCAAGCTAAAGAGGCTGTCAAGATGTATTGATGAAGCCAGGTTTCACCCAGAGTTTTTATGCAGAAAGCAAAGCAAGACAGAAGAAGAAAGAGACATTCAAAAGATAAGGCTGGCAGGATTATTCTTTGCAAGGCAGAACATTGGAATTGAGCTGCCCCTGCTGCCTGAAAAGAAGAAAGAGATTTTCAAGTTTATTTTAAAGGTTAAGGATTATATTGGCTTTGTGAATTTAAATGAGCTTGAAATCAGCGATACTAACATTGGCTTGATGGCAAGAAAATACAAGCTAAAAGAAGGCGGCTATGTTGTTTCAGGCTCGAAAGAGGCTGGCTTGTGGATTTTAAAGCAGTGTGAAAAAGCAGGCAAAAAAGAAAAATTAAAGCTAAAGATTCATTTATGCACAGCAGAGCTGAAGAACCTGCACCAGTACAAAAATCGGCTGAAAATGCATGAAATCCTTCCTTACGGCAAAAGAACAAAGGATGGAACTGTTGTTTATCTTGCGATTTATGCAAAAGACAAAAAAGAATTTGATAAGCTGAAGAAGAATATTAAAGGCAGGAGATTTATTGACAGCAGGAAAAGAAGAATAATCCTGCCAGAAGAATCAGCAAGGAGATTGATAGGCAGATGCAAAATAAAAAGAGTAGAGGAATGCCCTACCTTTGATGGGGATGAGGTTGAAAGCGAGGAGACAAAATGACCATAGATTTGGAGAGAATAAAGCAGCAAAAATCAATTTCAGAGCTGATAGAATTTTCTATCTTAAATATAGACAAGCCTTCTGGGCCAACCTCATTTTTGGTTTCTGATTTTATCAGAAAGAATCTTGGAATACGGAAAACCTCCCATGCAGGAACCCTGGACCCAAAGGTTACAGGTGTTCTTCCTGTCATGCTTAACCGCGCATGCAAGCTTTCAGAATGGTTTATGAAAAAGAACAAGACATATGTGGGAGTGATGAGGCTGCACGGAGATGTTGATGACGAAAAGCTGAAAAAAGAGATTGAAGGCTTTATTGGAAAGATTAAGCAACTGCCGCCTGTAAAAAGCAGGGTTAAAAGAGAGGAGAGGGAAAGGGAGGTGTACAGCTTTAAAATTCTTGAGAGGAATGAAAAAGACAGGAAGGATGTTTTGTTTGAGACAGAAGTTGAAGCAGGCACATATATCAGAAAGATTGTGCATGATTTAGGCAAAAATATCGGGGGAGCGCATATGGCAGAGCTTAGAAGAACAAAAGCAGGAGTATTTTCCGAACAGGATGAGGGATTTGCAAATCTATATGACTTTGAGAGGGCGGTTGATGACTATAAAAAAGGAGATGAAAGCAAACTGAGAAAACTCTTAATTCCGGCAGAGATTATCTCGAGAATACTGCCAGTAATGCAGGTTAAAAAAGAAAGCATGGCAAAACTTCTGACAGGCAAGCCAGTATTCAGGCAGGATTTGGCCGAAGAGCTTAAAGTTAAGGATGGAAGCATCGCTGTTTTCTGCGGAGACAAATTTATAGAGGTGGCAAGAATGGCAGAGGAAGGAGAAATCATGGCAAAGCCGGAGTTTGTAATGAATTAGCAATGGATGCAACAAAGATTTAAAAAAAGAATTTTCTTCTGAATAGCATGCCTGAAAAGATACTCTACAATAACTGGCTGAAATATGCTGACAGTATTGGTGATTCCAACCCAATCCACAGGGAAAAGGGAGAAGCGGAGAAATTCGGGCTTAAGAATGCAATTGCCCCAGGAATGTACATTCTTTCATTCATTCAGAAATCCGGGAGGATAAATCACATTGAGGCGCGCTTTTCAGGGGTAGTCAATGACGGGGATGAGATAGAGATTGAAAATGAAAAAAGCATATTTGTCAGAGAAATGCCAAAGCCAGCTGTCAGAATCACAAGGATATCACATGATATGCCTGACAATATAGAGATAAAAGAGCCAGAGGTTGATTGCGTGTATGCGACAGAGATAAACGAGGAAAAAATTGTGAGTTTTCTTGAATCAATCGGAATGAAGGCGGGAGAGATTGGCAGGCTTCCCGAGATGTATCTTGTTTCACTGTCTGCCCCTGCGCTGCTTAAATGGGGCGAGGAAAAGAAGATGATAGGAATGCATGCAATACAGTCAGCTGAAATACACCACCAGTATGCACCCGGGAAAATGGAGGTTGGCGTGAAGAATGCCGGAAAGAAGCTGGGCTTGGAGGATTTTCTGCTGTATTGGGTGCAGAACAACAGGGTTGTTGCATCAGGAGAGGCGATGGTAAAGCCGCTATATCTTCTTTCGTGAGATTTATAAACCAAAAAAAAGCAAAGGAAGAATTCGGGAACATCAAAAAAACAATGTGCCACCACACACTAAAGTGTGTGGTTTGCAAGGGCACTTGTTTTTA
The DNA here is from genome assembly GCA_964388875.1 of Candidatus Woesearchaeota archaeon. Lineage (GTDB taxonomy): Archaea > Nanobdellota > Nanobdellia > Pacearchaeales > GW2011-AR1 > JACOYM01. The sequence continues at coordinate 7,513 of CAYMCA010000004.1, read as the reverse complement.
GGATGCTCAAGAACACAACTCCATCCTAAAGGATGGAGTTTTGTCAAGTGTTCTTGACATAAAAAAGAAGAGATTATGCCTTTCTGTTTTCGTGCCTTAATTCCATTTTGCCCCTGACTCTTCTTTTGCCTTAACATGAAGAATATACCTTATCTCATCATCTTTCAAACCAAGCCTGTACAATGCTGATATTTCTCTTGCGAGGTCCTTAGGAATCCTAAATTTTGAGTTTAATAGCTTGTATTCGCTTGAAGAAATGCTGCCTGAATATTTAATGTCCTTGACAGCCGGCTTATTAAAATTGCTGTTTTTCCTGAAGATTAAGCTTTGCATCACCATTTTTTAACATCACCTTTTGCCCGCCTTCTCATGCCTGAATAGGATTTTAAAACCCTTGAAGAGGCTCTTTGCAAGGTCAATTAGATATGCATTGAGCCTCTTCTGGGTAAAAAGAGGTGAATATGAACCCTCTCATGAAATGAGAGGAGGTCAAATGAAATTTAACTTTAACTTGAAAAGCATAAGAAATTGCCTTTTAAATCAGTTGTGAAGAAATAATCTGTAAGCAAGATATGGAAAGCAGTTTCACAAGCTTTTTAAATGAAATTTGGCTTTATCGTCGATAAATATAAAAAGGTAAAAATGAAGATAATACCAATACCTGATTTTTGGGCAACGCCTAATGTGCTGATTGATGCATTCAGCTTTATTGTGCTTCTTGCATTCTCTGTCTTGTGCATTAAAAACTACAGGCTTAACAAAAACAGGAAATTCCTGCACCTCGGGCTTGGCTTTATGTTGATTGCAATTGCGCAGCTTGCAAGCATACTCACAAAGGTTGTGCTGTATTACAACATAAGCTTCACTCAGAATATAGGGCAGCTTGTTGTAACATATGACATTGTGAAATCTGTTGACATCTTCTATTATATTGGGCTCTTCTTCTTCAAGTTTCTGACATTGAGCGGCTTGTATGTGATATACAGGCTTCCGAGAAAAAGGAAATCTGCAGGCGACTTGTTCCTTGCCCTGTACTTCATAGTCCTTTCTGCAATATTCGGCACCAGGTTTGAGTATCTTTTTTACATCACTGCCCTTATTCTGCTTGTTATGATAATCGGAAATTATTATGATGTGTACAAAAAAAGCAGGCTTGCAAATACAGCAGTACTGATTTCTGCTTTCAGCATGCTTGCGCTAAGCAATGTAATATTCCTGCCAGCAAAGCTGGATGATACATTTTTTATTGCTGCAAACATAATAGAATTAGTAAGCTATTTAACCCTGCTTTTGCTTATGCTAAGGATAGTGAAACATGGAAAGGAAAAGAAGCAGAATGGATATAGTATCGGATATGTTAGCGATTATCCAAGAAAGAGGGGGTGAAATCAAGCCGACTCACCTGATGTACAAGGCGAATCTCTCTCATACACAGATGAAATCA
>CAYMCA010000004.1:0-6059 GCA_964388875.1 Candidatus Woesearchaeota archaeon | reverse complement strand
GAAATCATACCTGGATGAATTAACAAAAAATGGCTTGATTGAAAAAAGCCCGGCAAAGGAAAAAAAGAGCAAGATAATGATAACAAAGAAAGGCAGGGATTTCTTCCATAAATACAGGCAGATGAGGGAATTTGAGAATACATTCGGGTTGGGGTGATAATATAAAAAACCCTGCGTTCCTGCATCTAATTTTAGACTTAATCCAAAGATAAATTTATAATCTCATAAAACTTGGCTTTTTCATGAAAAAAGCATTCAGGGTGTTTATATCGGGAAGCGTGCAGGGAATTCTCTTTCGCGACTTTATTAAGGATAATGCTGACAGGCTCGGAGTCAGGGGATTTGTTAGAAACCTTGAGGACGGAAGGGTTGAGGCATTTATAGAAGGCGACCACGAAGCCCTTGAAAGCATGATTGAGGCATGCAGGCAGGGGCCAAAATATGCGCATATAAAAAATGTTGATGTAAAAGACGAAAGGTTTCAGGGCTTAAAGGACTTCAGGGTAATCAGGTTTTAAAAAAGGTGCAAAAATGATAAAATGGCGCGGCAGGATGAGATTGTAAAGGAAAGGCAGAGAAAAATAGGGGAGATGAGAAAAAAGAAGGCAGAGCCTTATGCATACTCTTTTGACAAGAAAAATAATTCTGCTGAGCTGCAGGAGAGGTTTAAGGGCTTGAAGCCAGAAGGCAAGGCAAAAGAAAAGGCGCAGGTTGCTGGAAGGGTTGTTGTAATAAGGGACATTGGGAAGATTATATTTGCAAAATTGCAGGACTCCACAGGAGAAATACAGATAGTTTTGCAGGACAAAGAAACTCCTTCAAAAGAGATTGACTTTTTCAAAGAATATGTTGATACGGGTGATTTTATCGGGGCAAAAGGAAGCATATTCAGGACAAAAAGGGGAGAGCTTTCTATAGTTGCGGACAAGATTGAAATTTTAAGCAAGTCTATTCTTCCGCTTCCGGAGAAGTGGCACGGATTGCAGGACAAGGAAGAAAGATACAGAAAGAGGTACCTGGACCTGATTATGAGCCCGGAAGTCAAGGAGGTTTTCATGAATAGGGAGAGGATTATCAGAAGGTTAAGAGAATTTCTTGAATCAAAAGGATTTATTGAGGTGGATACCCCTATGCTCCAGCCCATTTATGGGGGAGGGGCTGCAAAACCATTTGTAAGCGAGCTTAACAGCCTAAAAATGAGGGTTTATCTCACAATCTCCAATGAGCTTTACCTAAAGAGACTGATTGTTGGAGGATTTGAGAAGGTCTATGCTATGAACAGGGTTTTTAGGAATGAGGGAATAGACTCTACGCATAACCCGGAATTCACGCTCCTTGAGACAATGTGGGCTTATGTTGATTACAAATCTAACATGGACCTATTTGAAGAGATGGTTGAGTATGCAGCCAAAAAAGTCCTGGGAAAAACAAAAATTGCATACCAGGGAAAAGAGATTGAGCTGAAAAGGCCGTGGAAAAGGATGACAATGGCTGAGGCAATAAAAAAATTTGCAAAGATAGACACAGAAAAAATGTCTGATGGGCAATTAAAAGAGTTTTTAGAGAAGAATAATTTGAAGCTTAAGTCGGAATTTAGGCGGGGAATAGCAATAGAGGAGATATTCTCGGAGATTGCGCAAAAACAGCTTATACAGCCAACCATAATCTATGACTATCCTGTTGACACCTCCCCTTTAGCAAAGAAAAAAAGAGGCAATCCAAAGCTGGCAGAGAGATTTGAGCCAATAATAAATGGGTGGGAGATGGGAAATAATTATTCAGAATTAAATGAGCCAGAAGAGCTTAAGAGGGCTTTTCTTGAGCAGGCTGAATTCAAAAAGAAAGGATATGAGGAGGCTGCACCCTATGACGAGGATTTTATTAGTGCACTGGAGGTTGGCATGCCCCCAACATCCGGCCTTGGGCTTGGGGTTGACAGATTAGTCATGCTATTCACAAACCAGCCATCAATCAGGGATGTTATATTATTTCCGTTCATGAAACCTCAGAATTCACCCGAGCAGAAGCCTGAAAAATAGGTATCACAAAACCCTGATGGGTTTTTTACCCCACACTAAAGTGTGGGGTTTGTTCGTTGGGTTTTGAGACTTCAAAATCAAAGATTTTGAGAGTGCTCAAGAACTTATGTTCTTGACATTCCCAAAAAATCTACAAGCACAAAAGACTACAACATAAATGTTGTAGATTTTTTAAGGATTAAAAACATGATTTTTGATAAGAATAAAGATGAAAAAGGAGGCAGGACAATGGCAAATCTTATAATAAAGAGCAACATAAAGGAATGTGTAAGCGAGCTGAATGTTGCCTCAGATGTTGCAGATGCCTTAAACAAGAAGGTTGAGCAGCTTTTGAAAGAGGCATCAGAAAGGGCAAAAGCCAACGGAAGAAGGACATTGCAGGCAAGGGATTTGTGAGTGAGTTACACAAAAATTTTATTATGGGCAACAAAGAAAGAGGGGGTTATTCCTATGGGGAATAAGGAGAAAGGCGCTAATGCTGAACGCGAGCTGCTGAAGATGTTTTCTGAGAATTCATGGCAGGCAGCGAGAGTTGCAGGAAGCGGGCTGGCTGATGAAACTCCCTGCGACCTGATTGCTGGAAAAGCAAGAAGGAAATATTGCATAGAGTGCAAGACGAGCAAAAGCAAAAAGAGGTATATTGACAAGAAGCAGATTGAGGAGTTTTTGATTTTCTCTGAGATTTTTGGCATGAAGCCATTGATTGCCGTGAGATTTAACCGGGAGGGGTGGTTTTTTCTTCCCCCAAAACATTTAGAAAAGACAGAGGGCGGGCTTGCTATAAGCCTAAAAGACGCAAAAAAAAAGGGCAGGAGATTCGGGCAGGTTTTTGTCTGAGGCTGAATATTATTCTGCAGCAAAGATATATTTAAAAATGTAAGAATAAGTAAAAAGTTAAGGTAAAAAAGAGAAAATGGCAAGAACAGAATCTCACGAAAAAACAATTCCTGAGATAGAGGCAAGGCTTAAGGCTATCGGAGGCGACATGCTTAAGATAGAGTATCTTGAGAACTGCCTTAAACAGCAGCTTGCGAATGATGCCAGGAAATGGGTGCATATGAATGTTGCTGACTTGTATTCTATAAGGCTTATGTATTTTGAGGCAGCCAAGAACCTTGATGGGGCTGCAGACTGCGCTGTTACCTACAAGGACAAGATGCAGATTCTCTTCTCAGAGGCAAAGATGTGGATTAAGAGCGCTGACTACAGCAAGGTGCATGAAAGCTTTAAGAAAGCGCTGGCATGCGCAAATGACAGGGAGAAAGAGATGCTTAAAGCGCAGCTAAAGCAGGAATATCTTGCTGTTGCTGAGAGGCTTGAAAAGTCAAGCAGGAACAATAATGCAATCAAGGTTTATGATGAGCTGAGGGTTCTGAACCTGCTCAGCCCAGGCGAGAAAGACATAGTCAACACAAAGCTTGTCGCGCTTTACACAAAAGTCGGCAGAATCAGGGAATCCATGCAGCTCGAGCAGGGAATGAAGAGATAATGTGTTAGATATCACAAAATGAACCAAGACCAATTTGAGGAAATGTTGGAAGCTGAAGCATATAAATCACAAAAAGAAATGGTTTTGAGCCAGATGAAACTGCTTATGTTGGTGATATGACTCACGATATTGAAGCAGGCAAGAAAGCAAAGGTGATGACTATTGCAGTTTCATAGGGATACAAACCAAAAGAAAAGTTGTTAAAAGAGAATTCCAATTTTCTTATAGAAGATTTAGAGGAGTTAAAGAAGATTGTTTAGTCTGCCGTCCCGAAGGATGGGAGAGGAATAGATTAAATTAATTTTCCGAATAGTTCCGAGCGAATGCGAGAAATTGAGCATAACGATGTTATGTTCTTTTTCCCTCCGAGCCGACCCGTCGAACGGAAGTGAGGCTGGCTGGAGGCTCGAGAGATGGAAAAATTAGAGTTCCGCAGAACGAGAAAGTCGTCGTGTACTAGATTTTAGTTTAGGGGGTTGCCGCCGCCGTTTTTTGCTTCTTTTTTTGAAAAAAAAAGATTATTCATTCAGATATGGAATAACTTTTTCTTGGTAAACTCTTTCTTGCTCTTGAAATCCCACATCATTTGGGTTCAAAGTAACAACTTTTCCATCCTGTATTTTTACAACTTCATCAAGACTTCCAAATGGTTTATAGTCTAAGAATTTAATTGTTTCTTTACCTTTTCCTTCCTGATATACCCTTACATCTAATGTATTTCCTATGCTTCTTCTACACTCTTGTTTTGGAAGGTAAGGCTTAACTAGATCATAAGTTGCTTTGCCAGCTAATCCTAATGAAAGTGCTAAAGGAACAACGCAAGCTACCATAATTGCCTTATACGCATTCCTAGCCCATTTCGGAGTAACATAGCATTTTATCATTCTAACATGATGATCCATCTCTTCACATAAGGACTTTACTTCAATTAAACTTTTTTCTATTTCAATATATTCCTCGAAGGATTCTCTCTCTTCTTGGTAAGTTTTATCTCTTGGAATTTGTTTCATTTTGTTTTTCCTCCATGATATTTATTATGATATAGTAATGATACCCACCTATATAAATAATAGCTCTCCATAGTTGGAGAGTTTTATAGAAAGATTTAAATATAGGAGAAGATTAAAAGCCATTATGGAGCAAGAAATATTACAAGAATTTGGATTTACACAGGCAGAAGCAAAAATCTATCTTGTTTTGCTTAAATTAGGTTCTGTTAAAGTAGGGCAAGTAATAGAAAAATCCGGGCTCCAAAGTTCAACAACACATAACACTTTACATTCTTTGATAGAAAAAGGATTTGTTACGTATGTTCTGAAAGGTAAAATGAAGCTATATCAGGCAGTAGAGCCAAAACTAATATTAGAGCAGTATAAGGAAAAAGAAAAGAAATTTCAAGAGGTTTTGCCAAAACTGGAATCCATACATAAATTTGCTGAAGAAAAACAAAGTGCAGAAATTTATGAAGGAACAAAAGGAATTATAACCATGCTGAATGAGTTAATTGAAGATGCAAAACCAAATGAGATATACTATTTCTTTGCAGTTGATGTTTCTGGTTTAAATAAAGAAATCCAGAATTTTTTTGAGAGATACGATGCAAAAAGGAAGGAAAAGAAATTAGTTGTTAAGGGATTAGCAAGAAAGGAGTTAAAACCCTTATTTGAAAAAAGAAAATATCTAAATGTTAAATATGTTGATTTTCCAATTCCATCAAATATAAGCATATGCAATGACAAAATGGTTCTTGTTAGTTGGGGAGAAAAACCCAATGGAATTTTGGTTAAATCTAAGCAGATAATTGAAAGTGAAAAAAGGTTTTTCGAGGAATTGTGGGAAAAAGCATCTAAATAATTTCTTGCGAAGCAAGACTAAATGTGCGAAGCACCAAGGCGGCAACCCCCCTATAATAAATCTACACGACGATTGAACATAACGATGTTAGTTTCCTTTTTCCTCGAAAACTCCCTCCACGAACGGAAGTGAGTGAGAGCTGGAGTTTTCAGAGTGAAAAAGTTCGAGTTTCCGCAGAAACGAGAAAGTTAAGGCGCAGGGCACTCTTAGTAAATATTTTAAAAACAAAAAATCCGAGTAAGGTAAGATTTATATTTGAACATATATTCCACTAACCTATGAATGTTGCTATAACCCTAAGTGAATTAGAGAAAAGATTAGAAACAAGAGTAGTATATGAAGTTCTGAATGATGTACATACTACGGCTCAAAGGTGGAATAAGGGCGGAGCGCTTATTCATAGGGTTCGTGCAGCTGGATATATGGCTGAAAGCGGAGCAAATAGTATCAAAGAGGGAAGAACTCCAATAAATGATAGAACCACCTTTGAGCAAATGAGGGTTATAGCAAAAAAAATGTATGATGAAACAATAGTTTTTCTTTGTCCAATTGCTCAATCTGGAATATATGTTCCATAGAGGATTTTTTGTTTAATAATTAAGAGTGCCCGAGCATTAATTGTAACTAATTATGTTAGTTACCCTAACCCTCCAAATCTGCCTCCATGTAGCGGAAGC
>CAYMCA010000003.1:24521-37318 GCA_964388875.1 Candidatus Woesearchaeota archaeon | reverse complement strand
TGCCGCTAGTAAATCCTACAATTTTACCTTGCGTACGCCATTGAAATACTTTTTCTTCTAATCTTTCTCTTGTTGTTATTTTATCTGAAATTTTTCGCGTGTTCATTGTAATATTTATAAATTTTATCTCTTCTTCTTCAAAAGCAATTTATACTCGCCCATATACCTTTTAAAGATAATGTCCCAGTCATACTGCCTTGCTTTTTTCATATTATTAATGGAAATCTTGCTTGACAGCTTTTTATCATCAATCAGCTTCAAGATGCTCTGCTCAAGCGCTTTTATGTCTCCATAGCCTGCAAAAAGCCCGTTTTCCGGCTCTTTCATCTCATAAGGAACTCCATTGACAGGCGAGGCGACTATTGGAAGCCCAGAAGCCATTGCCTCAAATAGTGTAAGAGGCAAGCCCTCGCGATAGCTCGGCAGAACATAAACATCTGCTGACTGGTACATCTCTGCTATCTTTTCCTTTCCCCTTATCGCGCCAAGATAGCGCATATTTTTATGCCCTTTAATCAATCCTTTCAATTCATCTGCCTTGCCTTCATCAGGGCCAACCCAAACAAATGCTATCTCCTTTCTTTTTTTTGAGATGCTTAGCGCAGCAAGCGCAAGCTTTTCGGGGCCTTTTGTCGGGTTTAGCCTTCCGAAGAATAAAACCATATTTTTCTCCTGGATATTATGCATTTTTTTAAATCTATTATCCCTTACATGCCTGAACAGGATTTTGTCAACTCCATTGGGAATTACAGAGATTTGTTTTTTATCCCTGGCAAATTTTTCAAGGGTTTCCAGCTCCCAGGGGGTTATTGCAACTATCTTGTCAACCATCCTGAATGCCATTTTGTTGAAAAAAAGATTATTCAAAAACAAGAAGGGGCGGAGAACAAACGGCCTGAATAATGCATCTGTCCACGGGCAGTGTGTTGTGTGTATGTGCTTAATGCCCTTTATTCTTGAGAGCATTCCCACAAGCAGGATATACAGATGGCCAGAGACATGCGTGTGTACAATGTCAAAATCTCCCTTAAATCTCCAGAAAAGAGAGGGCCAGATAAATGTGTTTAAGGACAGCCTGAACCAAAAAGGAATCCTGTGTATGTGAATTCCGTCTATGGTTTCCTCTTTTTTCTCTATTATCCTGTTCTTGTCTGAATCGCAGCAAAAGACATGAACCTCATGCCCCTGCTTTACCTGCCTGCTTGCCAGTTCATACATAACCTGCTCCACACCCCCAAATGTCGGGAGAAAGAACATGTTTACGTGGGCTATTTTCATTGCATGAACACCTATGGTTTTCTTTGCTAACTTTCCTTTTATTTAGTTTTAATGAATATTAATTTTTATTTTTGTAGTAAAGAATCTTTTCTATTATCCACCTGAATATTTTAAACCTTGCCCTCAAAAACTTAAGCGGCTTTCTAATCATGCGCACAAGCGCTGATTGATGGGTTATTTTTTTATATCTTTCAAGAACCTTCTGCTTGTCTTCTTTCTGCCCCATTATCTCAACTTTTGCCTTGCAGCCTCCAAGCCACCATGCAACTTCTGTAAATGTGCTTAGATATGTGCCAAGGATTTGCTTTGTCCGCGCAAGCAAAAGCAAATCAACAAGGGCGTGCTGTATGGACTCTTTAGAGCTTTTATCCCAGTTTTTTCCCTCAAAAACAATTATCTTCTCCCCAAATTCCCTAATAAAATTCTGCTCTGTTTCCCTTGAATCTGTGGCTAAAAAGAATTTTGTTTGGGGCTTTTCTTTTAAAATTTCATGCATCCTTTCAAAAAATCTTTCATTGCTTGAAACACTGCCCCTTCCGTCTGCATTAAGCAGGAACTCTGTCCTTCTTGCGTGCACGCCAACAATATTCCTGAAATCATGTTTTTTAGCGAGTTTGCCAGTAATATTCCTTATGCCTTTTGCAGGAACAAGCTTTTTTATGTATTTTAAAAATTCTTTTCTTAAATCTTGCGGAATCCTTTCATACTCCAGGTCAATATATTTCCCGCTATTTTCAGGAAATATTCTTGCAAATCCTGCAGGAATTTCATCAGGCAGGAGAACAAAGCGCCATGCGCTGAATATGGAATATTTTTTTGAGTTGTTTAACAAGTCATTGTATGAACTGCACTCAAGAAAGTCTCTGCTTTTTCTTATTTTGCCAAGCTCTTTATCTCTTATCTCTCTTATTTTAATTGACTTTGCATTGCTTTCAAACAAATCTGAAAACTTGGCTCCGCAGGTAAAGCTAACAGGCCAGCACAAAAGCGGCTTTTGCCTTGCAATATCTGCAAGCCGCAAAACAGAGGCAATGCATTTTATCCTGTTGCATAATCCTGCATCGCCTGCAGGCGATGCAATGATAAATTTTTCACTCATTTTAGAGATAAAAAATCGGGTTTTATATAGTTTATGAAAAGAAAGACCAAGGTTTTTCAAATCCTATACAAGGGAAGGCAAAGACCAAGGTTTTTCAAACTTCAGAATTCCACAAACGGAATTCTGATAGTGCTCAAGAACCAGACAAAGTTGGACAGGTGGTTCTTGACATCCTATACAAGGGAAGGTAAAGACCAAGGGTTTTTGGAATTGTCAAAAACCACCCATCACAGATGGGTGGCATGAATTTGCCACATCTCAAAAATCTTTGATTTTTGATGATCTCAAGAACTTCTGTTCTTGATGACTATCAAAGTTCTTTGAACTTTTAAGCTATCAGAAACCAAGGTTTCTGAAGTTCCACGAGCTGTTCAAACCACTCGTTACAAACGAGTGGAATTCTGACATTTATAGAAATTCATCATATATTTTTCATTATAGTTTTGTTTAAATATGGCAAATAAAGAGGTGAGTTATGGAAAAAGTAGGAATTGCATTAATTGGATGCGGCTACTGGGGAAAAAATTATTTTAAAACATTAAGGGATATTGAGGGCATTGAGCTTAAGTGGATTTGTGACAATCAAAATCTGCCGAAGGAGCATGTTTTCCCCTATGACAGGACAACAAATAATTATGCGAGAGTATTAGAAGATGAAAATGTGCATGGTGTTGTAATAGCCACTCCTACAAAAACGCATTATAAGATTGCAATGGAAGCGCTTCAGGCAGGAAAGGATGTCCTTGTTGAAAAACCAATGGCTTCCATGCCTGTGGAATGCATAAGCATGATTGAGCATGCAAAAAAATACCATAGAATTCTCACTCCAGGGCATATTTTTGTCCATAACCCTGCTGTCCAGAAACTTGAAGAGTACATACAGAATGGCATGCTTGGTGATGTAATAAAAATGAGTGCGTCAAGATTCAGCCTTGGCCCGATAAGAACTGAGGAAAATGCAATGTGGGACTTAATGCCTCATGATATTTCCATGTTCTTAAGGTTTAAAAAACAACTTCCAGTAAGTGTAAACGCCATGGGCAGCTCTTTTTTAGGCAGGGATGTTGAGGATGATGTATGCCTTGGCTTAAGGTATGAAGATGGGCTTATGGCAACATGCGAGGCAAGCTGGGTTGATGCAGAAAAGGTGAGAAAAGTCAGGGTTATTGGAAAGAAAAAGATGGCTGTATTTGATGATGTGGAATTAAATAAGTTAAAGATTTATGACAGCGGAGTTGTGGATGTTGACAAGGTAGACCCATTTGATTATGCAAGAACTGCAAGAGAGGGGGATATTCACATACCAAAGCTATCTGGGAAACCGCCTTTGGAGATTCAGTGCGAGGATTTTATAAGGTGCATAAGAACAAGAGAAATGCCGAGGGTGAAGCCTGAAGAGGGCTATGATGTTGTGAGAATTCTGCACGCTGCCCAAAAATCATTAGAGGATAGAAGGGAGATAAAATTATGAGAACAATAGTTGCTGGAAACAACAAACTGGCATGTGATGTCCTGGAATGGCTGATAAAGAACCATCAGGAAGATGTTGTGGGGATAGTGGCGGAGAACAGGGATATGACAAAAGAAGATGCTGGATGGGAAAGGCCTTTCATAAAAACAGCCAGCAAGATATCAAAAGAGTATAAGATTCCGCTTTATACTGGGAATATAAGCATATTTGCCGCAAAAATTAAGGCATTGAGCCCTGATATTATATCCCCATGCAGGCATAGGGGGCTTGTGAAAAAATCAATTCTTGATATTCCAAGAATAATTGATGCTAATACTGAAACAAGATGCTGCACTAATCTTCATTATGGCGCTTTGCCAAGATACGGCGGAATGTCTCCAGGATTCTGGGCAATCAGGAATGGGGAAAAAGAGATTGGCGTGACATTTCAGTATATGGAAAATGAATTTGACACAGGGCCGATTCTGGACCAGAGGTTTATAGATATAACAGCAGGCAGAAAGGTTCTTAGGCTGCCTGGCAGAAAGATTATTGTAAAAGGGCTGACAGACTTTGATATTTATCAAAGATGCAATGAGCTTGCCCTGCAGATGTACAAGGAAAACTATTCCCTGATTGCATCAGGAAGAGCCAGGCTTAAGAAACAGGAGCTTTCAAAGAGGCTGTATTACACCATAAGGCAGACTGATGATGCCAAGAGAGAGATTATTGACATTGAGAGGTCATCTGATGAGGAAATATCTGCATATGCAAGGTCAAGATATTTTCCTTTCTTTGGATTTCCAAAGGCAATATGCAAAGGAAATAAAATAGAACTGAGGTTGCAGGAGGAATAAAAGATGAAACCAGATGATGAACTGCTAAAAGAAGGATGTGAATTTCTGAATGCCTCATTTGAAGAAACAAAAAAAAGGTTTGAAGAGGCAGAAAAAAAATATCCCGGATTTTTAAAATGGACGCATGTTTCAGAGGAAGAGTGGCTGGCAAGAGGAATAAACCAAAACAATGAAGAAGAGGTTGCGGGTTTTTACCAGAAAACTGGCAATTATATTCTTGAATTGATTGAGTATCACTCAACTGCTGACAAGCAGAGGCTCACACAGGCAGCAATTGACATAATCGGCGGGCATGGCGCCAAAAAGGTTGCGGATTACGGGGCTGGAATAGGGCAGGATTCTATCATGCAGGCTCTTTCGAGGCTGGAAGCAACTGCTGTTGACCTGCCCGGAAGAACATTTGATTTTGCAAAATGGAGATTTAGGAAAAAAGGGCTGGGCATAAGGACAATAGACATAGCCCCAAAGGAATTGCCTTTGCGAGAGAAATATGATGCCTTAACATGCTTTGAGGTTATCCAGCATGTTCTAAACCCTGAAAAAACTATAGAGCACTTTTATGAGCATCTCAATCCTTCAGGGCTGTTGATTATGACATACAGGTTCAAAGGAAATTATGCCCTTGCACTGAAGGAAAATGAGAGGTATCATGGGGTGTTTAATGAAATTGTCAAGGGCAAAGGCTTTTGGCATGAAAAAAGCATGCACATGTGGGGGCCTGAAGGGGAAAAAGGAAAATATTTGGAGGTTTTCAGAAAATATAGAAAATGAGGGTGCCATTTGCAGACATAACACGGGATGAGAACGAGACATTTATAGAGGGTGAAGGATTATTAAAGGACAGGATAAAAAAGAACATAGATGATGTAATTGAAAGAAAAAATTTTATCCTAGGGGATTATGTTGGGCAGTTTGAGAGGGATTTTGCAGGTTATTGCGGAACTGAATATTGCATTGGAGTGGGAAACGGGCTGTCAGCCCTGGAATTATCATTGATAAGCCTTGGGATAAAACAGGGGGATGAGGTTATAACTGCTGCAAATACCTTTAATGCTACAGTTGGCGCTATTCTGAAAACAGGAGCAAAGCCCGTCCTTGTTGATGCAGGCTGCAGAAATTTTAACATTGATTTTTCTCAAATAAGGCGAAAGACAACAGGCAAGACTAAAGCAATTATCCCTGTTCATCTGTACGGGCAGACTGCAGGCATGGGCGATATTTTGTTTTTTACAAAAAACCATAACATTAAGTTGGTTGAGGATGCCTGCCAGGCGCATGGCGCAATGTTTGGAGGGATGAGAGCAGGCAGCTTTGGGGCAGCAGGATGCTTCTCATTCTATCCTGGAAAAAACCTTGGCGCATATGGAGACGCAGGAGCAATAGTTACAGATGATGAAGGAATTGCAAATTGCCTGAAAGAAATGAGAAATTACGGGCAGGCAAAGAAGTATATGCATTACTCCAAGCCAGACAACAGCAGGCTTGACACAATACAGGCAGCAGTCCTTGTTGAAAAACTTAAGGTGCTTGATAAGTGGAATGAAAGCAGGATAAAAAATGCCAGGATTTACAGGCAGAAGTTAGGAGATGTTCCTGAAATAGAGCTTCCAAGCGAAAGAAAAGAAGGAGAGCATGTTTATCACCTGTTTGTTATTAAAGCTGAAAAGAGGGACGGGCTGGAAAAATATCTTGAGGAAAAAGGCGTGCAAACAGGAAAGCACTATCCTGTGCCGATTCACCTGCAGCCCTGCTTCTCGCATTTGGGGTACAAAAAAGGGGATTTTCCTGTTTCAGAGAGCCTGAGCGAAAGCATTCTGTCGCTTCCAATGTTTCCCAGCTTAAGGGAAGAAGAGATAAGCTATGTTTCAGGCTGCATCAAAAAATTCCTGAGTGTTACCACACACTAAATTTGGAATTTTAGGATGCTCAGAAATGCACGATATCGACAGCATTTCTGACATCAAGGATTTTTTTTCTAAGAGGCAGTAAACAACCTTTTAACTGCGCCTACAAAATATCCTGCATATTTTAATGAGTAAAATACTGGCAGGAAGAATATAAGCTTCCAGTAAAAATCCTTTCTTGTTAGGTGGGCAATGCTTTTGTATATTGCAATGAGGGGTATAAACGGCAGTGCGACAATCATAATCCAGGGCTTTTTGTTTGACTTTCCAACCCAGATGTCGTGCCTCCAGTTCTCAATGAATGATGCGGGATTGTGGTGCCAAACCTCTGCATTTACCAGCAATGATTCTATGCCATGCTTGAAGTATATTGTCCTGTCATCTGCATAGCCAAATTTGGGGTCAAGCGGGCCATATTTGAAGAAAGAGTCTTTTCTTATCAAGGAAAATAGCTTGGTGGTCTTTCCAGGTGTGGCTCTTTTTATGCAGAAGGCTCTTGCCCAGATATTTTCCAAGTTTGCAATCTTTTCCTCGCGGTGCATTGTTCCTATTGTCTCGCCCCTTAGAATCGGCTTAATCATATCCCTGATGTAATTTTTTCCAAAGAACAAGTCTGCGCCATATGTCATTATTATCTTTCCTTTTGCGTGCCCTGCACCAAGATTCCATGCAACACCTGGGCCTCTCTGAAACCCAGTTCTTTTCAATATCTTTATTTTTGGATATTTTTTCTTGTATTCCTGCATGACATTATAAGTGTTGTCTGTTGAAGAGTTGTCAACAACAATTATTTCAATGGGCTTGTACGCCTGCCCAATAAGCGATTGGATTGCCTTGCCGACATATTTCTCCTCGTTATGCGCTGCGATAACTGCTGAAACAAGCGGCTTGCCTTTGATAGGAGATGCTTTTTGTATCATGTTATAGGATTTTATTATTCATTTATAAACATTATGAACTGGATATTCAATTTGCAATGCTTAATCCATAAGTCTTAAAAACCATTCTTGCTGAATAGTTATCAAGAAAATGAAAGATAATATAAAAAACAAGAAATGCAAGGCGCGCATATTCTTGGCAGAGGCATCATTAGAGGAGCAGAATGTCGGAAGGGGCGAGCATAGCGAGCTGAATAATGCGCACTATCCGGTTGGCTTGACTTATCTTGATGCAGCATTAAGGAGAAATGGCTATGATGTTCTGACAAAGGATTATACTCTATGGAGAGAGTTCAGGTGCCTTGAAGATATCAGGAAGGCTGTTGAAACATTCAAGCCGCAGTTTGTGGGGTTTTCTGTAATGACTATGACGAGGGTTTCAACATATAAGGCAATAAAGCTTGTAAAAGGCATTGACAAAAATATAAAGATAGTTCTTGGAGGCATACACCCAAATGTTATGCACAGGCAGCTGCTTGAAGCTCTTGATATTGATGCTGTCTGCCTTGGCGAGGGTGATGAAAGCCTGGTGGAATTATGCGATGCATGGGTTAAGGGCAAGCCAATAGGCAAGATTAAAGGAATTGCCTTCAAAAAAGGCAATAATATTATGGTGACTGCGCAAAGGGAATTAAGAAGGGATTTGGATAGCATCCCTTTCCCGAGCTATGACATATTTATGAAGCCAGAGATAAAGCATGTGCTGATGATTACATCAAGGGGATGCCCAAACAAATGCACATTCTGCTGCCTTGATGCCTTAAGCAGGCGGTTATGGAGGCCCAGGTCTCCAAGAAATGTTGCTGACGAGGCTGAATTTATTGTTAAAAAATATCCCTGGGTTGAAAGGATTGAGTTTATAGATGATACATTTACATTAGACAATAAAAGGGTTATAGAGATATGCAAGGAGCTTATAAAAAGAAAGATAAGGATAAAATTCCAGTGCCAGGGAAGGATAAAGCCTGTCTCAAGGGAGATGTTTTACTGGATGGAGAAAGCAGGCTTTGACCAGATTGGCTTTGGGATAGAGACAGGAAGCAAAAAGATTCTTGCTTCAATCAACAAGGGCATAACACAGGAGGACTGCATCAATGCGCTTAATATTCTTAAAGAGTTTAAGAAACTAAAGGTTGCAAAATACCTGATTGTAGGGCTGCCGGGAGAGGACCGGGAGAGTGTAAAAGAAACTATTGAATTTATCAAGAAGCTTCAGAGAATAAAGAGAATGGAGTATTTTTATGCCTCTCCGCTGTGGGTTTATCCCGGGACAGCGGTTTATGAGCTGGCAAAATCAAGAGGGGTTATAGATGACAGCTACTGGATGACTGAAAAGCCATGCCCGTTGTTTACATTAGAGCACCCTTCAGGCGAGCTGATAAAGATGTCAAACAGGATTGCATTTGAAACAATGCTTGCGCAGGAAGGCATTGGAATGATATGGCAGTTTGCCAAGAGAGTGGCAAAAAGCCCAAAATATTATTTAAAGAGGTTTATAACAGGAACGACGAATTTAAGGGGATTTTCGTAGAGTTTGTTATGAATTACTTAGCTATTTGAAGCATAAATCTTCCTTACAACACTTTTCCTTAGCTTAAAGCTATCAGCCCATTTTGCATAAGCATTCCAGCCCTGAAAGCTTTCAAGTATTTTCTCTTTAGAAATCTCATTATTTTTGTAATTTTCAACAACAAAAAGCATTTTTCTTATGTTTCTCTTTCTTAATAACTTATAATGCCAAAAATTCCTGAAGCCAACAAAATCAATACTTCTTGATAAGGAGATTATCTTGGATTTTTGATGATGCAATTCAATTTTAAGATTTTCTCTTAAAAATTCATCAATTTCTTGCTTCCAGATTTCAAGTTGCTCTCTAGAATTATGCAAAATAACAAAATCATCAACATATCTTATGTAGTATTTTGCTTTTAATTGATGCTTGACAAAATAATCCAGCTTATTAAGGTAGACATTTGCAAAGAATTGAGAGGTTAGGTTTCCGAGAGGCATGCCAATCTCCGTTCGCCCCCCCCCCCGATTTGACTTGATGTATTATTCAAGATTTGCTGAATCAGCCAAATAACTTTTTCATCTGCAATTTTTCTTCTGATTATTGAAATCAAAATCTCGTGATTAACTTCATTAAAATAATGCTTAATGTCTGCTTTAAGGCAGTAACCTTTAATCTGATTGTTATTAAACCAGCCATTTAACTTGCCGTTTCTTGAAACCTTTCCCTTAAACAAATCAAATCTTTTTAATGCAAATAAATTGCCTTTTCCTGTCCTGTTGGCACAAGAATCATAAATAAAGGTTTTATCAAAAATTGGCTCAATAATCTTGACTATAGTATGATGCACAACTCTATCCCTAAAAGCAGATTTGCTTATTTTACGGGTTTTTGGGTCGCATAAGATAAATGTTTTTAGTGGCTCTGGCTTGTAGGCTTGAGTTTTCAGCTCTTCATGCAACTTTAGCAGATTTTCCCTTAAATCTTTCTCAAACTCCATAACATAATCTTTCTTTGTTTTGCCTTTTCTTGCTTTTTTATAAGCAAGAAATAAATTTTTCAAGCTAATAATTTCAGAATAAAGATTATTGTAAGTTTTAGCCATGTTAAAAGTCTTAGAACTAGAGCCATTCCAGAAGCATAGCCGTTCCTGTTGTTGTCATCGTAGTTGCCATTCAGGTTCAACCTGTCATCATCCCAGTACGAACTCAGTGCGGACAGCTATGTAGCTTGTTAATTAAAAGTAAATCACCAAAGCTTCATATTTCGCTCAGCAAGTTTTCGCTTCTTCATCGCTACTTAATGTTGCCTTTGAATTTTATAGCTTTCAAATTGTTATTTGAAAACACTATTAACAAGCGTGTGGCCCTAGTTTCTTCTCTTATTTATTTTTGAATTGAGAAGCTTGACTAAGACAAGAATAGATTAAATTTAGAATTAATAAATTTATGCTTAATTTTTTTGCGGCTTCGCGCCTTCGGCGCTCGCATCACGCACCCCAGAAGCAAAGCCGTCCCTGTAGTAGTCAACGTAGTCGCCATACAGGACCAACCTGTCACCATCCCAGTACGAACACAGCGCGGTATATCTTTCAACATCTTCTCTGGTTGAATCTAAAGCCCAAACATAAGGATTATTTTTGCTTATTCTTTCAGCTACTCTTTTAACAACATCAAGCATATCTTTATTTCCAATTTGAGCAATTACATAAGAATTTTCAAGCAATTCATCAACTGACTGGCTTCCTGTTTTAAATCCATAAGGAACAATCCTTACTGCTTCATCTCCGTCTTTACGCCTTTTTATCAATGATTTTCTATCAGACGGCATCTTTCCATCAGCATTATCATAAACAATTACATCTTCTTTTCCCCATAAATTTTCTGTTGATGCCCAAAAATAATTATCTTTGAATTTGCTTAGAATATCTTTGCAATGCTCTTCATCAGGATTTTGCAAAGCTAAATCAACTAAAGATAAAGTCTGCGCAGTTGTCGGCCTTAATTTCTTGTCCTCATCGATTGCGCCCATTACATTTTTAAAATAGTTAGGACTCGCCATTGGCAAGCTAAAAGCCAAGACTTTTCCTAAATGAGGAACATAAATTTCTGTTCTTGCTGAAACAATTTTTCCGTTTCCTTTAAGTTGTTTTGTTTCCATGCTTTTTCTAAGAAAACAGGGTATTTAAATCTTTCGGTTTTGTTGTTTTTATGGAGTAGTTACAGATTAGGGATTATGCCTAGGAGAAAATATGCTCTTCAAAACCCTTTTTTCAGCCGGTTCATCTTGTTTTTGTCATAAACAGCGTCTTTTAATGCTGAAAAAATGAACTGCTTTCCTTTCAGGGCTTCAAGAATAAGCCAAAAAAGATAGCCTGAGAATAATTTTTTCTGGCGGCTTAGGGAATAAAGCCTGTTTAGGAAAAGCATCTGGAATGCTATTTTCAGGCAGCTGTAATCAACAGCGCTTGAGCTGTGAGGCATTCTTTTTATCTCAACCAAAGGAATTGAGATAAAGACAGTGTTCTTTTCAGTTATAAGGTTAAACTTCTTGTTTTCAAATAATCTTCTGAAATCAGCAATATGCTGGAAGAGAAAATCCTTTTTAACCATGAGCTGCGAGAGGTCAAGCAGTTTGTCAAACTCGCTTTTAGGCAGCCTGCCGAATGAGAGGTTTGCCTTGAAAAGCATATAGTTTCCAATCTGCCTTGAATTAACATAATAATCACAGCAGGAAACCTGCTTTCCTGATTTGTTTAATGAGTATGCCTGAATAAAGTTTCGCAGGGGATGAACCTTTGCTGTTGTATTGGCATTAAAGCAGGCATAATCAAAATCTTTCAGTTTCTGCTTCAGCTCATTCACGCCCTGCTTCAGCTCATTGCCTGAAAGATATGCGATTTTTTCCTTAACCTCTGCCTGAGGAAACTTCAAAATTGCTTTTTTCTTTTCATCCTGCATGACTTTTCCAAGGAATTCATTAAGCATGGCATCAACAGAATATTTCCTGACAACCTTTTCATATGCAGCCTGCGCAATCCTCTCCCTTTCTTTCTCATGCTTCAGATAGTACCTTGCCTTCTCAAGCATCTCCTCATTATTTTTGAACATTACAATCTCCTTGTCTTGTTCAAAAAAATCAAGGTAATCTGGAAAATAGCTTTCCAGCACAAATGATTTGCAGGCGCTGACTTCAAACGGCCTGCCTTTTATCTGTGGCTTTGTATCGCCGCCTATGGACACAGAAAGGTTTATCCTGCTCTCATTTATCTTTTTAATCAGTTCATCTGAATCAAGCGGGCCATGGTAAATATCCTTGAACTCATCATAATGCCAGTTCTTGCCGAAGATATCAACTTTTATGCCATTCTTCATCAGGAATTTAATGCTCTCAATCCTTTCCTTGCCCGATGTTCCTATAAAAACCACATCATATTTTTTTTCAAGGTTAAGGGGCTTGAAATGCTCCAGATTTACAACAGATGCAAAAAATATATTTTTAATCCCCTCTTTTTTATGCAGCTTTATTGCCCTGTGCCCGGTTGTGACAATATAATCTGAAATTAATGCCCAATATCTCCCATAATCATCATATCTCCATGAGTCATCGCTTAACAGGTTGAATATTTTTGTATTCGGCGAGATTTTTTTCAGCTCAAGAAATGTTGATGGGTCAAACTCGTCATAAATCAGCAGGAAAAAGGCATAATCCGGCTTTTCCTTTTTCACAAGCTCAAGAAATCTCTTGTTCATTTCTTCCCC
>CAYMCA010000003.1:0-24511 GCA_964388875.1 Candidatus Woesearchaeota archaeon | reverse complement strand
TTTTTCATCGGGCGATACCAGTTGTCATAAGAATATCCCACTTGAGGGTCCTCTGCATCCCAGTGCGCAAAAAGGAGCTTTTTGTTTTTGAAATAGCGCAGGATGCCTTCATGGATGGATTGATTTTTTGGTTTCATTTTTGCATAATCAGGCTAAAAGTCTTTATTATTGTGTGATTGCCATATATAAAACACACCACAACAATCTTTAAAAGCTTTTTTGGCTGTCTTGTAAAATGCTTGATTTTAATTTTAGAAGAGTTTTAATAACAGGTGTTGGCGGTTCAGGCGGGAGCTACCTAGCAGAGCATCTTGTGAACAATTATCCCTCTTCAGAGGTTTGTGGAATAACAAGGTGGCATAGCACAACCTCTCATAATAATCTTGAAACAATTGCAGACAAAGTGAAGATTCATGAATGTGACCTTACAGACGCATTCTCAGTGCTTCGCACATTAAGGAAAGTTAATCCTGATGCAATATTTCATCTTGCAGCATATGCCAATGTGAAGGCAGCATTTGATTATCCTTTAGCAGTATCGGAGAATAACATAAAGGGAACGCTTAATCTTATTGAGGCTGTAAGGTTTTTGAAAGAGACTGAGATTATAAAAAATCCGCGCATAATGATTGCGAGCACGCCAGAGATATACGGGCAGCCGGACAAAAAACATATCCCAATTACAGAAGAATGCCCTATAGACCCTGTTAATCCCTATGCTGTTTCTAAAACAATGCAAGACATTTGGGGAAAGATGTCTAATAAATCATACGGGCTGGATGTTATTAGGACAAGAATGTTTACATACATCAACCCAAGAAGAACTGATTTGTTTGCAACATCATTTGCAATGCAGGTGGCAAGGATTGAAAAAGGCCTGCAAAAAGAACTGCTTCATGGCAATCTTGACTCAACAAGAACAATTTTGGATGTAAGAGACGCTATGGAGGCATATTGTTATGCTATTGCAAAAGGAGAGCCCGGGGAAGCTTATAATATTGCTGGAACAACTACAATGAAAGTTGGAGATGTTTTAGAGGTTTTAAAAAGAAAAGCAAAATGCAGTATTCCAGCGAGGCTTAACCTAGAATTGCTCAGGCCGACAGATGTAACGCTGCAAATCCCTTCTGCAGAAAAGTTTATGAGGGAAACGGGGTGGAAGCCAAGGTATTCTTTTGAAGAAAGCATAGAATTTCTGCTGGACCACTGCAGAAGAGAGGTGGAAAAAGAGGAAGCAATGAAAAAAATCAGCGAGAAGTACAGGGACAGGGGAGTATAAAAAATGCCGGACAAAGTTGACTTATTGCTGATTAATCCAGGGAACACGAGAAAAGAGGTATATCAAGATTTAAGCAAGAGTTTCTCTGCAATAGAGCCTCCTTTCTGGGCTGCGCTTACAGCAGGATTTATCAGAGAAAAAGGGTATAATGTTGATATTCTTGACGCAAATGCCTGCAATCTTTCTCATGAAGAAACCGCAGAAAAAATAAAAAACATTAATCCAAGATTAGTGGATATTGTTGTTTGCGGGCAGCAGCCTTCTGCTTCCACGCAATTAATGACAGAGGTTGGCAATTTGGTTAATGAGATTAAAAAACAAAAGATTAACTCGGAGGTGATATTAAATGGGCCGCATCCGTCTGCCCTGCCTAAAAGAACAATGCTTGAAGAAGATTGTGATTTTGTTGCAGAGGGGGAGGGATTTTATACACTTCTTGGATTGCTTGAAAATAAGGAACTGCCGAAGATTCCGGGGCTGTGGTACAGAAAAAATGGTGAAATCCTTTCTAACCCCAGGGCAGAATTAATTAAGGATTTAACATCTGAATTAAAAGATGTTGCGTGGGACTTGCTGCCAATGGACAGGTATCTTGCGCATAACTGGCATTGCCTTGATGATTTAAAATCAAGAAACAGGTATGCTGCTTTATACACGACACTTGGATGCCCGTATGACTGCTCTTTTTGCTGCATACAGGCTCCGTTTAAAGCGCGCTCTTACAGGGAGTTCAGCCCTGAATGGGTGCTTAAACAAATTGACAGCCTTGTAAAAAATCACGATGTCAAAAACATAAAGTTTATTGATGAGCTCTTTGTGTTAAACCAGAAACATTTTATGCCAATAGCCGAGGGCTTGATTGAAAGGGATTACGGAGTGAATATCTGGGCTTATGCTAGGATTGACACAGTTAAAGAAGAGTACCTGGAAAGGCTGAAAAAAGCTGGCTTTAACTGGCTTGCGCTGGGAATAGAGTCTGGGAATGATGGCGTAAGAAAATCTGTGCATAAAGGAAGGTTTGACCAGATAAATATCCATGATGTTGTCAAAAAAATAAGAAATGCGGGAATAAATGTCATAGGGAATTATATGTTTGGGCTGCCAGAGGATGATTCAGAAACAATGCAGCAAACTCTTAGCCTTGCGCAGGAGCTGAATTGCGAGTTTGCTAATTTTTATTCTGTGATGGCATATCCCGGCTCCAGATTATACAACGAGGCTGTTGAAAAAGGGCTGAAGCTTCCAAATTCATGGATTGGCTATTCCCAGCACTCATATGAATGCCTGCCTCTTCCAACAAGCAAAATTTCTGCAAAAGAAGTCCTAAAATTCAGGGATTATGCCTTTAATGAGTATTACAAAAATCCAGAGTACCTGAACATGATAGAAAAAAAATTTGGCATAGATGCGAGGAGAAATATAATGGAGATGACTAATCATAAGCTAAGAAGGCAACTTCTTGGCGATAAATTGCCTGATGAACATGGAAAAAGATTCTAAAATATATATCTCCGGGCATAATGGAATGGTAGGAAGCGCTATCAAAAGAAAGCTGGAAGCAGAAGGCTACCTAAACCTGGTTTTAAGAAGCCATTCTGAACTGGACTTGACAAGGCAAAAAGCAACAGAGAATTTTTTCATGAAAGAAAAGCCACAATATGTTTTCAATGCTGCTGCAAGGGTTGGGGGAATACATGAAAATGAGGCATATCCTGCAGATTTTATTTATGAAAACCTTCAGATACAAAGCAATGTAATTCACTCTGCATACAAGTCAGAAGTTAATAAGCTGATGTTTATAGGAAGCAACTGCATCTATCCTAAACAATGCCCTCAGCCAATGGGGGAGGAATATCTCTGGACAGGCAGGCTAGAGCCGACAAACAAGGCATTTGCCGCTGCAAAGCTTGCAGGAGTTGAGATGTGCAGTGCTTACAATACACAGCATGGAAGAGACTTTATTTCTGTTATTCCTGCAAGTTTATTTGGAGAGAATGATGATTATAACAAAATAAACTCGCATTTTGTCCCCGCATTAATCAGAAAATTTCATGAAGCAAAAGCAAAAAATAAAGAGAGGGTTGTGCTGTGGGGAACTGGCAATCCGCGAAGAGAGCTAATGCATGTTGATGACTTTGCAGGCGCTGCTTTATTCCTGATGAATAATTATTATTCAGCAGGCCCAATAAATGTTGGAACAGGTGAGGACGGGAGCATTAAGGAGATTGCAGGGCTGGTAAAGAAGATTGTGGGATTTGAAGGAAGCATACTCTTTGACGGAAAAAGCCCTGATGGAATGATGAAAAAACTGCTTGATTCCAGCAAAATAAACTCTTTGGGCTGGAAGGCAAAAACAGGCATTGAAGAAGGGCTGCGAAAGACTTATGAGTGGTATGTCAAGAACCATGCATAAAGCATGGGGCGTGCTTGGGTTCTTGAGCATGTCAAAATTTTATGAATTTTGAGCACTATCAGAAATCAAAGATTTCTGAAGCATTCAAAAATGCCAAAACTTCAAAAATCAAAAGATTTTTGATAGCTGTCAGAATTTGAAAAATTCTGAAGTCAAAGAGCATTTTTGATGTGTTGAAAATTGCAAAGCGCCGCAGAATATATTTTGATAAATATATTATAAATCATAAATTTGTTTAAAAAAGCATAAAATAACAGGTAAGCATGGCAAAGGAAAGGGTATTGATTACAGGCGGGGCAGGCTATCTTGGAAGCGTGCTAACAGGGCACCTGCTGAAAAGGGGGTATAGTGTGGCGTGCATGGATAATTTGCTGTACAAACAAGGCTCTTTAAGGGGCTATATGAAAAATCCCAACTTCAGTTTCTTTTTGAGGGATGCAAGAGAGAAGGAGTTTGTAAGAAGAAATATCCCTGATTTTGATGTTATTATCCCGCTTGCAGCAATAGTGGGAATGCCGGCATGCGATAAAAATCCTGAAAGTGCCAAAGAGATAAATCGGGATGCTATTATCATGCTTGATGGGTTAAGAAGCTCAAAACAAAAAATTATATTCCCGACAACAAACAGCGGATATGGCACAAAAACAGGAGATGTTTTCTGCACAGAGGAAACCCCCTTGGAGCCAATATCTCTCTATGGAAAAACAAAATGCGAGGCAGAAAAATATCTTCTTGAATCTGGCAAGGGCGCAATAACCCTAAGGCTTGCAACTGTTTTTGGCATGTCTCCAAGGATGAGAACTGACTTATTGGTGAATGATTTTGTCCTAAGGGCTTTATGCGAAGGCGAGATTAAAATCTATGAGCCGCATTTCAAGAGGAATTTTGCCCATATACAGGACATAGCAAGGTGCTTTGTGCATTGCATTGAAAATTATGGACAGATGGTTGGAAGATGCTATAATGTTGGCTTGGACAGCGCAAACATCTCAAAATTGGAATTAGCTGGCAAAGTAAAGGAGCATGTGCCCGAGTTCAAGATTAGCGAGGATAAAGACCAGCAGGATCCTGACAAGAGGAATTATGTTGTATCAAATAAAAGATTAAGAAAGGCAGGATTTGAATGCCTGCACAGCCTGGATAAGGGGATTGAAGAGTTAATAGGGGGATACAACCAGCTGATAAAATCAGCCCATTATAATTGTGAGGAGCTTAGAAAGCCGCCTTACACAAATGTATAAGATGAAAGCACTAATACTTGCTGGCGGCTTTGGAACACGATTAAGAGACATAGTGAAAGATGTGCCAAAGCCCATGGCTTTGGTGCATGAAAAGCCATTTCTTCTGCGCCAGATGCTTCTCGCGAAGGAACAGAATGTAGGCGAGATAATTCTCGGAGTTCATTACATGGCAAACAAGATAAAATCTTATTTTGGAAATGGGAAGGGTTTTGGGCTTAGTATCAGGTATTCAGAAGAGGAAACGCCCCTGGGAACTGCCGGCGCAATAAAAAATGCTGAAAAATACCTGGATGACACATTTTTTGTTCTGAACGGGGATTCTTACGCCAAAATTGACCTGAGGGATTTTTTAATGTTTCATAATGCAAAAAAAAGCAGTTTTACAATAAGCCTGGCAAAATCTAATGATGCTTCCAGATATGGCGGCGTTGTTCTTGAAGGAAGCAAGGTAAAGGAATTTTCTGAAAAAAAAGAAGAAGATTCCAGGGGCTTGGAAAAGCTGATTAATGCAGGGGTTTACATATTTGAGCCAGAAATATTAAATTTAATAGAGCAAAACAAGAATGTCTCCCTGGAAAGAGAGGTATTTCCAAAGCTTGTGAGTGATGGAAGGCTGTATGGGTATGCTTATGATGGATATTTTGTTGACATCGGAACACCTGAAGGATATGCCAAATTTAAAGGGGATATACTTGAGACGCTCTTGATAAACAAAGAAAGTTCTATAAGAGATGCGCTGCTAAATATAGACAAAACAGGCATGGATTTGGCTCTTGTTGTTGACAAGCAGAAGAAGCTATTGGGCGTTTTGAACCGCAAGATTATAGACAGGCATTTTCTTTCAAAAGGAAACCTTGACGACGGGGTTGGCGAGGCAATGGTTACAGATTACACATATTCCACAACAGCGGAAGGTGAAGATAGCATAACAGAGAAGCTTTCAGGCGGAACAAACCGCCTGCCAATAGTTGATGAAGAGGGAAGAATAACAGACATAAGATACCGTGTTGAGGAGGCAAGAGAGGAGAAGTTTCCTAAATTCAGGGGTGTTGCGCCATTAAGGATAAGCTTTGCCGGGGGAGGAACAGATGTTACGCACTTTTTTGAGAAATATGGGGGTGCTGTGATAAGCTCAACCATAGACAAGTATGTTCATGCTTCAATAGAAAAAAGCGCAGACTCTGTCATAACAATAAGCAACCCACACCTTGTTAAGGAGGATGTAGTGATAAACTCATATAAAGACATCAGTTATGACGGCAGGTTTGACCTTATAAAGGCGCTTATCAAGGTAGCAAAGCCAGAGTTTGGATTTAAGCTTTCAATGCACAATGATATTCCGCCAGGAAGAGGGTTGGGAAGCTCTGCAAGCCTTGCTGTGCTTGTGATAAAATTGCTCGGCCAGCTGAAAGGGGCAGATTATGATGCTTATCAGATTGCAAACCTGGCTTATCAGGCAGAAAGGGAGGAGATGAAAATAAAAGGAGGGTGGCAGGATTTTTATGCCGCAGCAATTGGAGGATTTAATTTCATGGAGTTTGACAAGGAAAGAAAAATCTCCAATCCTTTGAGGCTGGACAGCACCAACAGCACTATTAATGAGCTAAACGAGCATCTTCTGCTATGCTATGTCGGCAGGGAGCATTCTTCAGGAGAGCTTCATAAAAAACAGGAAGAGTCTTTCTTAAAAAATGAAGAGGAGGTTGCTGCAAACCTTAAGGAGCTTAAAGGGATTGCAATAGACATAAAAGACTGCCTGCTAATGGGCAACCTGTACAGGATTGGTGAACTGCTGCATAAGTCATGGGAGAATAAAAGAAAGGTTGACAAAAACATATCCAGCCCAAGAATTGATGAGTTATATGATGCTGGGCTGAAAAATGGGGCTTACGGCGGAAAATTGCTTGGAGCTGGAGGCGGAGGCTATCTGCTGTTCTTTTACTCTCCTGAAAAAAGATACCAGCTTGAGCAGGCGCTTGAAGCGCACAGTGGAAAGATTTTAGATTTTAACTTTGATTTTGAAGGCGTTAGGGTCTGGCCCTGCGCTCCAAAAGTGTGTTAATCTTTCTGCCTGCTTAACCCTTCTTCTACAAGCTCGCAGAGAATATGCATAATCAGCTCATGCCCTTCTTGTATTCTTGGCGTGTCATATGACGGGACAACAATCGGCAAATCGCAGATTTTTGCAAGATTTCCGCCGTCCCTGCCCAAAAAGCATATTGTATACATGCTTTTTTCCCTAGCCTTTTCCACTGCCCGGATTATATTTTTTGAATTTCCTGAGGTGCTTATGCCCAGGAGAATGTCTTTTTCCAGGCCATTTGCCTCAACCTGCTTTGAAAAAACATCATCAAAGCTGCAGTCATTTCCAATTGCGCTCATTATTGAGGTATCTGTTGTGAGGGCAATGCATGGAAATGGCTTTCTTTCTATCTTGAATTTATTAACAAACTCGCCTGCCATGTGCTGTGCATCTGCTGCGCTTCCGCCATTTCCGCAGATAAGAAGCCTGCCGCCCAGCCTGTATCTGCCAAGAATAACATCATACGCCTTTTCTATATCGCCAACAGGCAGTTTTTTCTTTGCCTCTATTGACTCCTCAATCATGCTATTTATCCTTTTTTCTGTTGTCTCGTACATTTTGCTCTCCTTTTTTACAAGCCCTTTTCTTTCATAAACCTTTCTGTTGTTGAAAGAAAATGGTCAAGCTCTTTCCTGTGCAAGCCCTGGTGAACTCCAATATGCAGCCCATTATCCCCGACATATTCTGCATTTGGAAAATCTCCAAGTTTTTTATATTGGTAGCCATTGCCTTTAAAATTTATAAAACTTTTATATTGTGTTGGCATTGACGCAAATGTGTCGCGGGTGTCGGCGCAATTATCATTCAAGAACCTTGAATACTCATCTCTTGAGAACGGGGCTTTTTCGCCCAAGAGTATTGGAAATGCATGCGGGCCTATTGTTTCATGGCTTTCTTCATAGAATGTGCGCAAAAAAGGCTCAAATCTCCTGAAATTGTCCATGAGGTATGCCAGGTTCTTCCTCCTTTTGCTGAGAATTTTGTCATAACTCTCAAGAGCTCCAACACCTACGGCTGCCTCAAACTCATTCATTTTAGATGAATAACCTATCCTGTCAAAGTAAAATCTTTTATCCTCACTCTCTTCTGAAAATCTCTTATGGCATTTTTCTCCGGGAATATTCAGGCATTTCTTGCATAGGCATCCCCCTCTTCCATGAGCGCGCAATGACCTTGCTGCTTCTGCAAAATCCTCATTATTTGTTGTTATAATTCCACCCTCGCCTGTTGTGATTATGTGGGCTATATATGTGCTGAATGCGCCCATGTCCCCAATGCTTCCTGCATTCCTGCCCTTGTATTTTGCCCCATGCGCCTCTGCTGCATCCTCTATGACATAAAGCTTATGCTTTTTTGCAATATCAAGAATTAAGCCCATTTCTGCAGGCTTGCCCATCAGGTGAACAGGCATTATTGCCCTTGTTTTTCTTGTTATTTTATCATCTATCAATTCTGGATTTATATTATATGTGTCTCTTTTAATATCAACAAAAACAGGATTAAAGCCGGCATGAACAACTGCATTGCCTGTAGCAACAAAGGAAAGCGCAGGAATAATTATCTCATCGCCTCTCTTTGCCCCGCAATCGTACAATACTGCCAAGGCAATGGTGTCTGCATCTGCTCCAGAGCTGACTGCAACTGCTTCTTTCACTCCAACAAGCTCTGCAAACTTTTCTTCAAACTGCCTGACATATTTTCCCTGGGAAACATTTTTAGTTCTTAAAATTTCTCTTATAAGCCGCTTTGATTTAGGGGTTATTTCAATAGTGCCAAATGGCACATTTATCTTTTCCTTAACCTTTTTTTCAAGTGTGCATCTCATTTTTTAAAATCTTTATTTTACTCTGAATTGTATGAGTCTGAAACCTCTACCAGTATTGTTGACCTGCTGCTTTTCAATGCCCTTTCATATGCAGGAACAATCTCTTTGCTATTTTCTAATTTTACAACATCTATATTTTTGAACAATAATTTGAAGACATCTGTATAGTCTGAGCAATGCTGAAGCCCTGGATAAAATGGTGTTTTGCTTCCCACAAGCGTCCTTATAATCACCTTTGGCTTGAATTTTCCTTCAGACATCTCTTCTATCTTGTCCAGGTGATTTACAAGCTGGTCTGCTGCCCTCCACATGAAGTCCATTCTTGGGTATATGGACACAGGAACATATCCCCTGAGGCTTAAGCCGGTTGCCATTCCTGCCTGCAATTCCTCTGCTATCGGCATCTCTATCTTTTTTGAGCCGGCTATCTTTTCCAGAGTGCCATATACAACGCTTCCAGGATATGCCACAGACTGCCCTAAAAATAAAACCCGCTCATCCATTGCGAGCAATTCCATTGCTTTGATTACTTCTTCTTTGTATGTCATTTTGTCAAAAAGTCACCCACTGCCCGCATCCGTGATGCGGGTAAACCCTCTCATATGCATATACTATTTCCTTTCCTTTTGCATTCTTTTCGCCCCATACCTTTTTTGTCGGCGTATTCACGCTAAGCCCATTGTCCTCTCTAACAAATGTTATTGGCAGGTCATGCCCTTCTGCATACTCCATGCATTCATGATATATGCCTGTTCTTGCACCCATGTCGCCTATAAATGCCCATACATGCTCACCAGAATTTTTGCGCTTTATGCCCTCTGCAACTCCTAATGCAATTGGCAGGGCTCCTGCAACAATTGCTGAGGTAAAGAAATTATATCTTTCATTGTTTAGATGGATGCTCTTATTTTCCAGGATTTCATTTTTCAGCCATTCCCTGCCTATTCCTTTAAGAAGCGCATGATAGTGGCTTCTGTGCGTGGAAAAAATCCAGTCGCCCCCATTTACATTTCTGAAGATGTCTATAAGCTCTTTTTCATTTCCCTTGCAGAAATGAACAGGGCTTCTTATTTTTCCTGCAAGGTATAATCCCTTGATTTCATCCTCAAAATCAGTAAGGTATCTTACTAAATCTTCCTTAGATGTATTTTTTATCTGTTCGAGATTCATTTAAGATTAAGCACAGAAGAGGTTTTTAAGCTATATTATTCTACAACACATATTTTACAAATCCTAATTATTGTTCACGCTATTTTGCGGCATCATTCCCTTTTTTGCAAAGTATTTCTTGATTGTCTCTATTATCATTGCGTCATTCCTGTCAAGGCAGCCTGTTGCGAGCATTAAAAAAGCGTAAAGAGCTATGAAAAAAATGCCTATGAGAATTATCGTAAAGAGGTTCAGCAAAATAAAATTCTTTGCCAGAATTAATAATGCCGCTGGAATCAGCGAAACAATCAGGATTTTAAGCATCTTTCTTCTTAATGGAATGATGCCGGTGTAATGCCTTGCCTCAAATACCATTATAGCATTCAGCACAATAAATGACAGTGAAGCTGAAAGCGCAGCGCCGTTTATTCCAAAGGCAGGGACAAGCATTATGTTTAAAATTATGTTAAGGGCTGTTGTGATAATTATATTATAAAGCAGAAGCCTTGATTTTCCTGCCATGGATATTATGTTCTGGGAGATGACAAAGATTGACGAGACAAGCGCGCCCACCGAGAGAATTCTCAATGCCTGCACTGCAACAAGATACTCTTTTCCGAAAAGGATATTGATTAATGTTCCGGGAAACAGGATAATCAGGAGAAATATCGGAAGATTTATTATAAAAATCCATTTCCCAACCTGCTTGCTCAATTCCTTTATTGTTGAATAGTTCTTTTTTGAATATTCCCTGGCTATTAGCGGAAAGAACAGCTGCATGAATAATTCCGGGGCAAGCAAAAGAAGCATTGCAATGGGCGCAGCAGCATTATAATACCCTACCTCTGCCACGCTTCTGAAATACCCTATTGCAAATGAGTCAAGCCAGTAAAAAATTATTGAAAATATTCCTGTGAACATTATGGGGAAGGAGTAGTGCGCCAATTCGCCGAGAATTCTGTTTTTAGGGGGAATTTTATCTGCAGTTTTATTTCTGGCAAACACCTGTGGAATTTTGCGCCTGGCAACAAGATAGGACATAATAAGCATGCCAAATATGCCCAGAAGGTATGATGCTATTATCGGGCTGCTGCTTTTAATGCCCATTATCACAAGCAATATCAGGATAAAAACCTTAATAACATTTTGTGCTATGTTAAAGATAAAGGACTGCCATCCTATCATCTCGTATGCCCTCATCAAAGAGAGGTATGTTCCTGAAAGTATTGTAAGCGGGACGAGTATGCTGAATGCCCTGAGGAATATGGCTATCTCAGAGTTGTGGAATATTTGGGCAGATATAAATCCGGAAAGCAGGAAAAGAAGAATGCCGCCGATGATGCTTGAAACAAGCATTATTGAAGAAGAAATCCCAAACACATACCTTATCTTTTTTGCATCTTTTTTGCCCCTGAATATTGAAACATACCTTAAAATGCCTTCATTCAAGCCAAATGCGAAAAATGCAGCAAACCAGCTTACAACCATGGACGCAAGGGAAAAAATTCCATACATATCCGGGCCGAACTGCCTTGCGATTATAACCCTGTAAATGTAGACAAGTATTTTTGAAACAGCAATTCCCACCAGAACTATAAGAGAGCTTTTTGCTATCAGCCTGAGATTCTTATTTACGCTATGCTCATTGTTCATTTTGTCCTGTTATTACAGGAAATTATTATTTTTAAACATACTTAAGCTTTATAAACAGGAAGGCATAAATGTAATCAGGGAAAGATAAAACAACATGGGTGACAATAGCTTAAGCGGCAGGTTTATTGACTTTTTGTTTAATAAGAGAACTCTTTACATTATTTTAATACTGCTACTCGGGCTCGTGCTGAGGGCCATTCTCGCGGCGAATGCAGAGCCTCTCGCTGATGAGATGAATGTGGCATTAAGAAGCATAGATGCGCACAAGTCAGGAACTATGAATTCCATAGATGAAAGCCACAGCTTTTATTTTCTTAACGAGATAGCTTACAAATTATTCGGCAGCATAAGCCTGTTTACAGCAAGGTTTGCCTCTGTTTTTTTCGGCATCCTCTCTATTCTTTTGATTTACCTTATTGTGATGAAATTATACAAGAATGAAAAAATAGCCTTGGTGTCTGCATTCCTTGCTGCAATATCCGGGTTCCAGATAAGATACAGCCTGGCAGAGATGGATATAACAATGGCTTTTTTTGTCCTGCTAAGCAGTTATTTCTTCCTTATTGCAATTTATGAAAGAAAGAACAAAATGTATTACCTGTCTGCATTGTTTCTGGCGCTGGCAGTGGCAGTAAAAACATTTGCTGTGGTGTGGGGCTTGTCTTATATTGCGTTTTACCTGCATTATTGTTATGCAAATAAGGAATATAGGAAAGAGTATCTGGGCAAAAAGGGATTAAAGATTGCTGTAATCTGCATTGCCATAGTCATTCTATTCCTGCTTCCGACAATAACAGCAAACTATCTGCTGTATAAGGACAAGGGGATTGTTGATTTGCAGGCTGCAAGATTTTTGAATATAAACAAGGATTTTTACAAGGGGCTTGGAGGAATTGACTCGCCTTTTATGCTAAGCCAGCTTGGCACTGGAATGAAAGCAGGATTCAGCGCATTCTGGAGGTTTGATGCCCTGATAAGCCTCCTTGCTGTCCTCGGATTTGTAATAACATTCAAAAAATACAGGGATGCAAACATCTTTCTGTTTTGGTGGTTTATCTTTGCATTCTTGTTTATAGCAGGAACAGCCTGGCTTGACACCCATTTTGTATTTAACACGCTGATATTCTCTGTTTTTGCCTCCCTTTTCCTTGTGGAGATAGATGCAAAGATTTCTGAAAAAACAAAATTCAAAAAATTTCTTCCAATTGCGCTTATAGCTGTGCTTGTGATTAACCTATTGGTTCTGTCGCCTTACTTAACAAGCCAGACAGCAATATCAAAGATGAGGAGCTTTTCTGTTGAAAATATTGCAAGCGACAGCCTGGTTATTGCAGACCAGAGGATTTACAGGGGAAGGACTGCCTTTATGTTCAATGACAGGGCATATATAGAAAGCGAGAATCTTAATGTGATTTTAAGCCAGCTTGATGAGCAATATCCTGGAGTGAAAAAGCCCATCAAAACATATTTTATTGAGTGCATTCCAGACGACTGCGGATGGGGGACAATAGCAGCCCAGCCTGAATTAAACAGGTCTGTTGAGAGCATGATTATGTTCTTTAAGAATAATTCAATAAACGACAGGGTTATTTACGGCGGTGGAAGCCCGGGAGAAAAAGAGCAAACAAAGGGCGGCTATTTCAGGGTGTATGAAACAACACTTGAAATAAATCCCTTAATCACCAATGCAGCCTGGCAGACTCACACGCATTACTACTATCCTGTTGGCTGGCAGGGAGAGGTGTATGACAGGTACAGCGTTCACAGCACAGGTGATGAGCTTTTAAACAAGTTCGGATTTTTTATATTTTATATAACAATAGCGCTCGAGGCTCTGTCTCCTTTAGCTTTAGTATGGCTTTTCAGAAGGCGCAAAGAAGAAAAAAGCAATTAAGAAAAATGAAAAACAAAAAAGTCTGTATAGTAATCCCCGCATATAATGAAGAAAGGATGATAGGAAAGGTTATAGACAGCCTGAAAAAAGAAGATTTAAAGAATATAATAGTTATAGATGACAGCTCGCATGATAATACTGCAGAGGTTGCCAGAAAGCACGGGGCAAAGGTGCACTCTCATATAATCAACAGGGGATTAGGGGGCGCATTAAACACGGGAATAACAGCAGCATTGATGTCCAACGCAGATATAATAGCAACATGCGATGCAGACGGGCAGCATCGCCCAAGGGATGTAAGAAAGGCAGTAGAAACACTGATAAAAGAGGGCTGTGATGTTGTGCTCGGCTCAAGGATGATAAACTCCAAAGGCATGTCCCTCTCAAGAAAGCTGCTTAACAGGGGCGCAAATATGCTGACTTGCCTTCTGTTTGGAATATATGTGACAGACACGCAGGGCGGATTGAGGGTATTTTCAAGAAGCGCGGCAGAAAAAATAAAAATCAAGACAAACAGGATGGAGGTATCCTCTGAGATAATAAAAGAGATAGGCAGGAACAAGCTAAGGTTCAAGGAGATTCCCATAGAGGTTATATACACAGAATATTCAATGGCAAAGGGGCAGAAGAATACAAATGCCTTCAGAATAATTTATAAATTGCTGTTAAGTAGAATAATGAGATGATATTAGAGATAATTGTTTTAGTTTTGGTATTGGCTGTGTTAATCAAGCTAGTTGCAGACTTGAAAAATGGAAAGATAACACCAAGAAAATTTTACCTTTGGGCTTTGGTTTGGGTGGCACTTGCAGTGATTGTATTTTTCCCCGGCATGATAATATTTCTTGCGAGAAGCATAGGCATTGAAAGGGCGCAGGATTTGCCGATTTATGTTTCAATTATTGTTTTGTTCTACCTTTTATTCAGGATAGGAATAAAGATTGAGAGGGTTGAGCAGGAGATAACAACGCTTGTCAAGAGGCTTGCCCTGAAGGGCAAGAAATAAAAACCCTGATTTTTAGTAGATATAAGTAAATTTTATTGCATGCAAAATATGGAAAAGAATATTTTAATCATAAACCCGCCTGCAGAGATGAGGGTTGTAAGGGAGGGACGATGCGAGCAGAGGGCAGACTCTTACCAGTACCTAATGGTGCCAATATCCCTGCCGTCCATAGCTGCTGTCCTGATGAAGAGTGGCTTTGCTGTGAAGATTATTGACTGCATTGCAGATGACATCTCGCTTGATGCGTTGGAAAGAATTCTTGCAGGAGAAAATCCTTTTCTGGCTATAGTAAATGTTGCAACAATGACATTTGACACAGACAAGAAAACTGCTGAGCTGTGCAGGAGGCTGAAGATTCCATGCGCAGCAGTTGGCATGCATGTAACAACAATTCCAGAAGATGCTATGAAAAGCTCTGAGTTTGATTTTGCAATTCGGGGAGAGCCAGAGCTTATATCTTTGAATCTGGCAAAGGCGTTGCATAGCAAAAAGGACTTGAAAAATGTAAAGGGGATAAGCTTCAAAAAAAATGGAAAGATAATTCATAACCAGAATGAAAAGCTTATAGAAAATCTTGATGAGCTGCCTTTTCCTGCAAGAGAGCTTCTGCATAATGAAAAATACATAGAGCCTTTGACGCAGAAGCCATACACTCTGGTTATTACAGGAAGGGGCTGCCCTTTTAACTGCATATTCTGCACTGCAAACAGGTATTATGGAAAAAAGCAGAGAATCAGGAGCCCTGCAAACATAGTGAATGAGATTGAGCAGGTTATCGCTAAATTTGGGATAAGTGATATTGGAATGTGGAATGACACATTCACATTCAACAAGGAGCAGGTTAAGGGATTGGCAAGAGAGATTATGAAAAGAAGGATTAAGATAGACTGGTTCTGCAACAGCAGGGTTGACACAATTGATGAGGAGATGATAATGCTGATGGCAAAATCCGGGTGCAAGGTTATAACATTCGGGGTTGAGAGCCTTGACGAGAGAATTTTAAAAAACATAAAGAAGGGAATAAATGCAAGGCAGGTTGAGAATGCTGTAAGGCTGTGCAGAAAATACGGGATTAAAAGCCAGCTTCACATTATATTCGGCTTGCCGGGAGAGACAAAGGAAACACTAAACAAGACAATAAAAGAGACATTAAGGATAAACCCAGATTATGCGCAGTTCTATTGCGCTGTGCCTTTTCCAGGAACAGAGTTCAGGGAGTATGTTCTTGAGAAGGGATATATGAAGGATGTGAAATGGGAAAGATATGAGATAAACAACGCCCTGGTTTCCTATCCGCATTTGTCAAGCAAGGAGATACAGGACGCAAGAAAAAGGGCTTACAGGAAATTCTACCTGAGGCCTTCATACATCATAAAAAAGATGGGGGAATTTCCATTGAGGGACTGGAAGAAAATCTCTGTGCAGGCATATCACTTCTTTAAGGGCTGGGTGTTTGGATAGTTCTTGCAAATCATTCAAACCCAATAAACCTCTTTGCTGAAAGCGTATAAACCAGCGAAATCTTGTTTACTGCCCTTTTGGCTATGAATATTTCATATATCATGTCAAAAACAAGGTGAAATGAAAATCCGAGAATTACAAACAAAAGAAAGCTTGTGAAAATCCCTGCAACCCCCAAAACCAAGAGAAAAAGGGTGATTGCAAGAAACTCTATTGAATGAAGAGGAAAAAATCCTGTATGGTATTTTTTTCTTTCATGCTTTGGCAGCGCCTCAAATCTTTTCCTTAAATGAAGGAAAAAATTAAATGCATTCTTTGGCTTCCAGTCATTTTTTCCAATCGCATAAAACAGGTAGTGGTCAATGTCAATAAGGACAGACGCAAAAAGAACAACCAGGGAATTGACAAGGCTGACATTAAAGATGAAATACAAGATTGGGGCAAAAATACTGCCGAGCAGGAAATGTGTTTTAGGCATCATTTTTTATCTTTGTCAAATTTATGATGTCCCGATGTAGCTCCTGGAATATCAAGCCAGTCCTTGTTTTTCCTTATCTTTTCATTTAGCCTCCAGACTTCTTCCAGAAGATACGGGCGGTATAAATTCTCTCTTGCAAGATAGATTAAAGCATTCAAGTCCTTGGGAAAGCATTTTCCTCCAAAACCAAGATCGCCGTCATAACCAGGCACGCTTATGTTCCTGCCAATCCGGCTGTCAAGAAGTATAGCATCTTTCACTGCATTATAATCAACCCCGACTGCCTGGCAAACCTGGTATATTTCATTTGCCAGCGCAATCTGCCCTGCGAGCATGACATTGGCTGCATACTTTATCATCTCTGCTGTCTTCCTGTCCGCAATAACATAATCTGCATTTGGAAATAACGGCCTGTAGATATCAAGCATCTTTTTTATGCTTTCCTCGTCATTTGCGCCTATCACAACCCTGCTTGTATTTTTCATGTCCTCTAAGGCATGCTTCTCGCGCAAAAATTCCGGGTTGAATGCAAACTTAAAAGGATATTTTTCTGCCAGCCCGTCTGTTGTGCCTGAAACAGCTGTTGATTTTATTATAACCAAAAGCTCTTCAGGATTTCTTTTGTTTTCTTCAGTTGCCTCCAGAAGCTGATTCACAGAATTATGAATTGGAGAGTAATCTATCTCCCCGCTTGGTTTCATGGGCGTTGGAACGCAGATAAAAACAGATTCAGAGTTCAGCGCAAGCTCCTTAAGATTCTTTTCTGAATTATGCGGCTCTTTGTACCTGTCATAAAGGTAAATATCGTGCGCTCTTGCCAGAACCTCTGCTGTCGCCCCGCCGACAATGCCAACCCCGATTACACCTATTTTCATCTTATCTGAATTGATTAAACTATTTTTATGCCAAGAATGAGTATTCTTTCCAGCATTTTCATTTTATTTTTTCATTTAAAAAATATCAAGAAGCATTATTAATAAACCTTCTCATCAGCCAGCTTGTGAAAAAATATTCTCTTCGGTAAGCTGTTTTTGTCAGCGCAAGGTCAACAAAGTCAACTGCAGAATGAAAAACAAACCCAACAAGGGCATAAAAGAATATTGCGTTGCTGAACGAGAGCAGCAAAAGCAGAATATGAAACTCTATTGTGTGAAAAAGGTGGAAGGGCCCTCTTTTTCTGATGCCCTTTTTTGCCATTCTTTTGGCTTTTATTTCCTGTTCAACATGCCAGCTATAAGCGCCAGTGTATGAAAAATCCCTTTTTCCTATTGCATAAAAAAGATAGTGGTCAGCATCAATCAAAACAGATGAAAGAAAGACAATCAGTGAATTAACAAGATTTGCATGAAAAAGGAAATAAAGCATTAAGGAAAAAATAGCGCCGAGGATAACATGCTGCCTTGGATACATTTGATGCTCTCCTGTTTCACTCTTTTTGTATCCTGCTTATAATATTTGCAAACGCGGGCCTTGTAATCAGTATGCCTGCAGTAACTGTCAGGATTGTTGTCAGGGCAAATCCTTTCAGCAAGCCAGCCCCAGCCCAGAACAAGGGAAGCATAGCCACGACAATTGTGAAGAATGCTGCAAATACAACAAACAAAGCCCTCTTGATTTTTTCCTTTAAGCTTATCTGGGCATGGGATATCGCCTCATCTATTATGACAATCTGGTCATTAACACCGGTGCCCATTCCTGCAATGATTCCGGCAATGCTGGGCGCATCAAGATTCCACCTTATCAGCGCAGCAATTCCGAGGGTTATTAAAGCCTCTGAGAACATTGTAAGTATTATTGCGAGGGTTATTTTTATTCTTCTGTACCTTATGAAAAGCACTGTAGAAATCAGAATGAAAACAATCAATGCAAGAAGCATAAGGTTTTTTGTAAATTCCTTCCCCAAAACAGGCGAGATTGTGTCAAGCTTTGTTATCTCCAGCTTGTAAGGCAGGCTGCCTGTTATTAGTACTGTCTGAAGCTTTTTCATTGATTCCTGGGCTGACTTTATTGCCTCCTCCTGGCTGACAGCTGTGCCGCTTCCTTCTATCTGAATCTGGGTTGTAACCTTTCCTTTCAAGTCCTCACTGATAAGAAGGGAGTCAACAAGAGTATCATCCAGGAATAAGTCAAGCGAGCTTTCAAGATACCTGCCAGATTCTGACACATTGACTTTCAGTGAAGAGGTTATATTTGCGTGCCTTTTTGCCGCCTCCTCGCTTAGATAAACAGCAAACCTGAACCTGCATGTCACGCCGCCGGAAACATCAAAGCACCTTTCTATCAGCGCATCCTGCCCGCTCCTTCCAACATATGTTATGTCCTTTTCGCCGCCGATAAAAACTGTCTCATTTCCTATCTTTGCCTCAAACTTTCCCTGCTTTCCTACAAGCTCCCGCAATTCTGATGGCGTTGCCCCTGCAATCTCAATAACCATATATCTGTTACCCTGCAAGTCTGATGCAGATTTTATAGTGACATCGCCAAGCCCATAAACATTAAGCCTTTGCGCTGTAACAGCAATTAAATCCTGCATCTCACCCTGGCTGAGCGCCTTCTCAGGCTTAATCAGCGCCCTTGCCCCGCCGCTCAAATCAAGCCCCTTCTTTATGTTTGTTGGAGGTATGCTATCAACAGTAATTTTTGGCGCTTCCTGAACAAGCAGTATAAACTCCTTTGTTTTTGTCTGCACAATAAGCTTTGTCCTGTTCTGCAGCTGCTGCGGGAAAAATTCATTCATTGCAGCTGCATAATCATCTATATTGCTTATCTGCCTGCTGTTTATGGATGTTATGACCATTCCAGAAGCCATGCCTGCCTCCGAGGCAGTTGAATTCTTCTCAATGCTCTTTATTACAACACCCTTTTCGAAAGCGTGCCAGGGAGCAATTGTTAAAAATGAGAGCAAAAGCATAATAATCAGCACCCATATCCTCAGTGAAAGCTTCATTTTGATTGTTTTTTATTTTCCTCCTGTCTTTTATTTTTCTGTTTTGCGCCTTTTATCTATTTTATTCCTTTTTTATCGCAGTACCATTTGATTATGCTGGCATTTGTAAGCCAGGTGTTTATTATGTCTGCAAACAAGCCAAGCGCGAGTATGAGGAATATCTGCCTGAATGAATCCGGCAGCCCTGTAACTATGAAAAATGCGGGCAGGACTGCAAGCAGGGCTGTGGATGTCATGAGTATTCCTGTTTTGAATGCCCCGAAAATCCTCTCGTTTAATGTGCCCTCTCTTTTCTTTAAAGCCCTTGTTGTCAGCAGGATGTCTGTGTCAACTGAATAACCAATCAGCATAAGGAATGCTGCTATGCCTGCTGGCGAGATGCTCATGCCGAGTAAATTAAGCAAAGCGAGCGGCATTACAATATCTGAGAATGCTGCGAATATGACTGCTATGCTCGGAACAAATGTCTTAAACAGGAGAAATATGACAAGGGACATAAGAATAAATGATATAATCAGCGTTATAATGAGCTGCCTGTAAAAGTTCTGGCTTAGCGCAGAGCCTGTGAATTCTGTGCTTGAATTCTCATCTGTTAAATTGTAGCCAAGCACGCTTTCAATGCCTTCTTTCAGCTCCTGCGGCTGGGCAGAGCTTTCTACTATGCTTGCCACATGCCTTCCGGACCTTATATCTGCAAGCTTTCTTATAGAAACATCTGGAAATTTCTCTTTCAGGCCTGTTTCAAGGTTTTCTCCTGTGTCCCCCTGGATTGTTATTGTAGTGCCTCCTGACAGGCTTACATCCTTGCGCATTATGTCGCCGTTCTTTGAGTAAAAGTATCCTATGTAAACCAGAGAGACAAGCATGATAATCACAGGTATAACCAGCATGATTTTGTATGAGCGGTCATACCACTTTAGCTTTTCATCAAGTGATTTTATCTGTGTTTCCATCTTTTGTATATTTGGCAAAGCCCCATGCGCTGGCCGGGGGTCGAACCCGGATAAACAGCTTTCTTTAAGCCTCTGATAAGGAGGTATCGGAACCTTTGGTTCTGATTGTGGAAGGCTGTTGTCCTGCCATTAGACAACCAGC
Source organism: Candidatus Woesearchaeota archaeon (assembly GCA_964388875.1). Lineage (GTDB taxonomy): Archaea > Nanobdellota > Nanobdellia > Pacearchaeales > GW2011-AR1 > JACOYM01. Next base: position 3,987 of record CAYMCA010000003.1, on the reverse strand, counting down.
GCACTTCTTATGATAACTTAGATACTTTTTTAAATGTTTGCTGTAGGGCGGCGGAACATTTAAATATCTTCGTGCTTTTCTGCAGGCATGGGTGAGAAAAAAGAGGCGGTTTACCTTGGAGTCTGGTTTCAACGGACTTCCTTGCACCTGAAAGAGGTTTATGAGTTCTTAAAGCATAAAAAGGGGGTTAAAGAGCTTGACGGGCAGAAACTTGAGAGCCTATGGAATGCTCTCCAGATAACTGGCCCGATGTATCATGAAGAAGAAACTCTTGAGTTTATTGACGCAAAAAGCAATGCCATAACATTTTCAATGACAGAGGACGGAATCATGCTCTTAAGCGCGCCTCTTTCGCAACGCCGGGAGACAACAGAAGAATTAGAGAGATACTACTCAAAATGCGTGGGGCCGGCTTTAAGCTACCTCTTTAGCAGGGGCGCGCCCATTCCAAAAGACTTGACAGTCATAAGCGGGGCATATCCCATATATTTTGCAGTATACTCCCGCAGCAAAGAGGAATGCCTTGATTTCTTCAGGGAGTACAAGGATGATGCATTTTCATTTATTAAAAATTCAGATACTGAGATATACCTTGGCAAAAGGGTTGCTGTAATAAATGTTCTAAGGCAGACAATGAGCCCTGCAAAATTTTTTGATGTTATAAGAAACATTGTGCTGTTCAGGGAGTTTGAAAGGCAGTTAAACCACTACCTAAACCTTCACAGGAAATTGTGGGATAAGATTTCGGCAATTCGCGATGCAGAAAGAATCCGTTACAGGGATTTTTCAATTGTCCGTGAAAATTTGTTTGAATACCTCAAGACAATCTCTTTTGTGAAGGCAAGGCTTTTGCAGATGCATGACATCCTGCACGCAAGAGGGGACTCTATTGATCCGGACATAAAAAGGCAAATGAAGGCTTTGGAGCTTTTTGACCGATTTAAGATGCTTGATTCAAGCCATGATTATGTAAATCATCTCTGGGACATGACTTCAGAGTATGCAAAAAGCACTTTAACACTGCTTGAGTCGCTTTATACAGAGAACACGCAGAGGGAGCTGAATGCTCTTATATTTATAACAATTATTGGCGCTGTTGTAAGCTTCTTCGGCATGAACATAGGATTTCCGTGGGAGGACAGGTGGCCCTTTGTATTCAAAAGCTCATTCTATGTTATAGGGGTGATTGCTATTGTTGCTGTTCTTGCATATTCGCTGTTGAGAACACTGATTACAAAAAGGCAGTTTAGAGTAAAAGAGCGCGCGCAGGAGCGCGAGTTTAGAGAAAAGCTTGGCTAATCCTTTTCTGTTGCTGCTAAAAAAAACACGCCCGAGGAAGGATTTGAACCCCCGACACCAAGGTTAGGAACCTTGTGCTCTATCCAGGCTGAGCTACTCGGGCATCTAGGCACATGTTTAAATAATATTTGTTTTTTAAAAACCTATGCTAAAACTGCTGGGCATAATTGACATTGCAGGGGCACTGCTGCTTTTGCTAATGGCTGTAGGGATTAGAATGAACTTTGCTATCCTGCTTGTTTTTGCAGTTATTCTTGCATTGAAAAGCGCAATAGGGCTTTTTAAGGACATAGGAAGCTGGTTTGACATCTTTGCTGCCCTGATTTTTCTTGTGTCAATTTTTGCGCTTTTCAGAATTCCCTTAGTGATAGCTGCAATCCTGCTGTTGCAGAAGGGCGCATTAAGCTTTCTTTCCTAGCGCTTTTTTCCATGCCTGAAGAAAAGAAAAGGCTTTCTTTTTGCTTCTTTGTTATCTGCCTTTGGCTTGATGAAGATTATCTGCATCCCGTATGCCTGCGCAGATTTTGCCTGCACAAGGTCTGCTGTGACTAAGACTGCCTTATGCTTGAATGCAGCGCCCCTTATTAGGGCGTCTATCTCTCCTGATTTTGCATATTTTATATGGCTGTCCTGCGGCCTTATTCCATCAAAGAATATGCTGAAATGGTATTTGTGCTTGAGCTTGTGCAGTTTTGCCACCTCTTCCATGCCTTTAAACCCTGCCTCCTGGCCTTTGTTAGCAAGGTTTTCCAGCTCTGCCATAACTGCGTTTGGTATTATAATCCTGCCTTTCAGCCCCTTGAAAATCAGTTTAGGAAGGGCTTTGTTAACAATGGCGGAGGTATCAAATACATAGCTCCTCTCTTTGTTGTCTATCTCTGAATTTAACCCCCTTCTTGCTTTTCTCTTTATTCTCTGGCTTATTGTTTGATGTCTTTTTTTCATCTTTCAAATGCTATCACTCTTTTATATCTTTAAAGTGATCAATGGTTTCTTTTAAACCTTTGTCCAAATCATAATTTATATTCCAGCCGAGCTTCTGCAGTTTTGATGAGTCCAGAACAGAGGTTTTTAAGTCGCCTTTTCTTGCCTGCACATATACTGGCTTAAGCGCTGCCCCTGTTATTGCATTCAGCCTGTCAAATATCTCCTGCGTTGATGTTGCCTTTCCCGTGCCAACATTAAATGCATTATTCTCTGCTTTTTTATTCTCCAGCGCAAGAACATTGGCGCTGACAACATCCTTCACATAAACATAGTCTCTTGTTTGAGTTCCAAAGATTGAAGGGGCTTCTCCTTTCAGGAGCTTGTTTGCAAATATTGCCACAACACCGCCTTCGCCATAGGGGTCCTGCCTTGGGCCGTAGACATTTGCATACCTCAAGGAAACATAGGGAAGATTATGCAGACTTTTGTAAAGGAAGAGATAGTGCTCTGCTGTATGCTTTGATATTCCATAAGGCGACAGGGGATTTATTGAATGCTCTTCATCCATTGGCAGGCGCACGGGCTCGCCATAGCCTGCGCCTCCTGAATTTGCATAGATGAACTTTTTAACCCCATGCTTTCTGGAAAGCTCAAGCAAATTTAAAGTTCCTAAAATATTTACCTGTGCGTCAAACTGGGGCTTTGAAACAGACACAGGCACAAGCGCCTGCGCTGCATGATGATTTACAATGCCCGGCTTTTCTCTCTCAAATATCTCTTCAAGCCTGGCAGAGTCAGTTATGCCTGCCTCATAGAATCTTGCTTTTTTGCTTATGTTCTCTTTTTTGCCGGAATACAGGTTATCCACGACAACAACATCATGCCCTAATTCCATGAATCTATCTGAAATATGGCTTCCTATGAAGCCTGCGCCGCCTGTGATTAAGATTTTCATTTGCTGTATTTTTTTATATTTTATTTTTGATTTGCTCTTGCTGCGAAAACTGAAACAATATTCATCTGCTCTTGCTGTGAAGTTTCTCACAGAGGTTGCGGACTTTCTCGCTATGGCAGATGAATATGCGGGGGGAAGGGATCGAACCTTCGCAGGCACTAAGCCAACAGATTGCTCAAAGATAAACTTGAGTCTGCCCCGTTTGACCACTCCGGCACTCCCGCGCATAAACTGGAAAAAGGCTGTATTATTAAAGCTTATGATAAATGATAAATAAAAATACTGAAGGCAGCACGAGTCAGTTAGAGTATCCGAGGAAACTCAAAATCAGAAGACACCGAAGTGTCATGCTGAAACACTGATTGCTCCTGCCTTAAGAGATATAACCTAATCTTGTATTTATGCTTTTCGGTGCGGCAATAAAACCCTGAAAAAATAAGATTTCAACTGCTAGTGTTGCGAGAGAGTGCTGCGCAGGGCAATTTTCTCCAGCCTTCTGAAGGACAGGGGCTTTTCTTCTCTTGTTTCAATTATTTCTGTCATTACTATGTTCTGGCTTTGATATTTCTTCCTTAGTGTTTCATAATGCTCATAAGCTGATTTGGCATCATATGACAAAAAGTCCATGTCATTTGTAAATGCGCCTGGCGCATGCTCTACTTCTATATGGTATTTTGTATTTGCAAACTTCTTCATTTTTATTCAAAATCTCTATTGTATTTAAGGATTATTGCACTCAAAAATATGTTTCATCAAAAAAACAATGGGGCACCACACACTAAAGTGTGTGGTTTGTAAAGCCCCTT
>CAYMCA010000002.1:33021-43164 GCA_964388875.1 Candidatus Woesearchaeota archaeon | reverse complement strand
TTCTCATCTTTTTCTAGCTTCTCTTATAGCTTCTTCTACATCTGTTTCTTTCAATACTTTCTTTTTTGCAAACTCTCTTGTTTTTTTGAGCAGTTTGTCTACCCCGCTAAAAGAGGGCATTTCTATTTTTTTTAAGATGATTGTGTTATCTTCGCCAATAACCACAAATTTCTCACCTTCGCGTATTTTAAGCCTGTCTCTTAAGCTTTGGGGAATTACTACCTGCCCTCTTGAGCTTACGCTTGTTATTTCAATATTTTCCATTTTATGCTTAAAATGAAAGGCTCAAAAATCTTTGATTTTTGTTGTTTTCCATTTTTAACCTCCTATAAGTTTATATTATTGATAAGATTATCTTATTTATAAGCTTTTCGGTTGGTTTTGATGCGTAAATGTAGGATTTTTAAAACATAATGCTTATGATTAGCATGGCTAAATTCAGATTTATTGCTTTATGGCTTGCATTGCTGTGCATAATCATGTTTGCCCTGCAGCTGATTATTCCCAATTTCACAGAGAGTTTGTTGCTCAACCAGCAAAGCTTTATTGAGCCCTGGAGATTCATAACAGCAATCTTCCTGCATGGCAGTCTCGCCCATATCCTTTACAACCTTTTTGCGCTTGTTTTGTTTGGCTTGATTCTTGAAAAGCTGATTGGCAGCTCCAGATTTCTGATAGTGTTTTTTGCAGGCGGGATTATTGCAAATCTTGTTTCAGTCAATTTCTATTCTTCCTCTCTTGGGGCAAGCGGAGCCATATTTGGCATTATAGGCGCAGTTGCTGTATTAAAGCCTCTAATGGCTGTCTGGGCATTCAGCCTGCCGATGCCCATGTTTGTTGCTGCTATCCTCTGGGTTATTGGCGACATGCTTGGAATCTTCATGCCAAGCGACACAGCAAATATTGCGCATCTTTCAGGCATTGCTGCCGGAATAATCCTTGGGCTGGCTTTCAGGCTGGCAATAAAAACAAATAAATCCTCAGGGCATAAAATAAGAATTCCTGAAAGCCAGATGAGAAAGTGGGAAGATGAGTATGTGAGGTGATTAAAACCTTAAACTTTATTTCAAGATATTTAATCAAAAAAACAATGGGGCACCGCACCTTAAAACTTCAGAAATCTCTTATGGATTTCTGATAGCTTCAAAGTTCAAAGAACTTTGACAGTCATCAAGAACAAAAGTTCTTGAGATCATCAAAAATCATATGATTTTTGAGAGGTGCGGTTTGTAAAGCCCCTTGTTTTTTGGATGCTCAAGAACACAACTCCATCCTAAAGGATGGAGTTTTGTCAAGTGTTCTTGACATAACTACATGTTCATCGGTTTAAAGCCGAGATGGTCTTTCCTTAGTTCAATTTCTGGCCAGCCAATAGGGCTGGCCCTATTTCTTTTTTTAAAAAATTATTATATCAAAAAAAAATTATGCCAAATTAGCTTCTATAGAATATTCATCACAAAATCTCATTTCATATACTTATTCTTGTACTTCTCAAAATACAGCACGCTGTCAAGGCTCGCCTTTGGCCTTCTTCTTGCCTTCCCAAGCTCATAGCCGACAGGAAGCAGCGCTTCAACATCAGAATCTCCAGGAATCTCAAGAATGCTTTTGACAAGCTCGTCTGCAAAAGCGCCAATCCAGCATGAAGCCATGCCAAGCTCGGTTATTTTCAGCAAAAAATGCTCTATTGCAGCCCCCGCCTGCTGCCTTGAATACATCTCTGCCCTCTCATCATACAATTTCTCAACCTGCTTTTTTTCAGAGCAGACAACAACAACATGCTGCGCCTGCGCAATAAAATCCTGCTGTGCTGCTTCTGCAAGCTTTTTTATCTTTTCCTTGTCGCTGACAAGTATGAACCTTAATGCCTGGATATTTCCAGCAGAAGGCGCCTGAATCGCGCAGTCAATTGCCTTTATAATGTCTCTCCAGTCAACCTTTCTTGATGTAAATGCCCTGACACTATGCCTCTTTGCCGTCAAGCTGTCAAATCCCATTATAAGCTATGCAAAAGCAGGTATAAAAATATTGTGATTGTAAAATAAAAACGTCCCGGAGAGGAATTTCGGATTGAAACTTTGAATGTATAAATCTCCAATGTTCTAATCACTCGAACCTCTGACCTACTGATTAACAGTCAGCCGCTCTACCTGCTGAGCTACCGGGACACAGCGAGAAAAATCAGAATAGCTATTTAAAACTTATTCTTTGCCGTTTTTTCAGCTATCTCCAGCTCTCCAAGCCCTCTGGCAATCTTTCTGCTTTTTTCCAGATAGCTGTAAACATTTGACTGCTTGCTTCCCTTTATGAGTGATTTCAGCGCATTTAAGGCAAGCTCAATGTCCTCTGCCTTGCCGATAACTCCGGCTATATTGTCGTGCAGGACAATCTCGCAGTTTGAAAGCCCGCGCATTGTTTTCAATGTCTTTCCAAAAGTGCCTATAACCCTTGCCCTTACCTGGCTTAAGTCCTTTCTTCGCGAGACATCTTTTATGTTTATCTTTTCAAATACATAATCCTCTTTTGTAAGAAGAAGCGCTTCATTGACAGAAAAACCAAGCTCAATCGCGTCAAAAACCATCAAAGCAAGATACTCGTTTAATTCGTCCCCTGAAATGATTATGCTGTCTCCTTTGAGCCCCATGCTTATGCATAATGTTCTCTCAAGAAGCCCCTTGTTTTGCATTATCTTCCTTTTATTTTCAGTGTATATTGTTCTCATTCTGATCTCCAGCTAAAATTCAGAACCGGTTGTGTTTAGGTACCCCTTGTTCCTCAGCCACTGAACAGCTGTTGGCGTGTACTTAAATATAACATCGCCTTTTTCGTCGTCAAACTCCCATGGCTCCACTATAACAACATCGCCTTCCCTAAGCCAGAGTTTTCTTTTCATCCTTCCTGGAACCCTGCAATTCCTTGACTTGCCGTCAAGGCATTTGACTATCATCCTTGCCCCGCCTACCCTCTGCTCAATTATTCCTACTACCTCTTTCCCGCGGGGAAGCCTTACCCTTATAAACTCCAGGCCTTCTGCCCCGTTTGCCCCTTCCTGGCGGTTATGATACCTTTTCTTATTGCTGTTGTTCTTTCTGTACATCTTTATTCTACAAACATGCGATTTATAAAGCTGATGTGTGCGCCGGCTTTGTTTTGTGCCCCTGTCAATGAAATGCCTGTAAAAATTGCCTATAACCGCAAACTATAAAAATGTCGTTTACCTGCATATCTTCTGTCTTTCCTGCCCCTTTAACATTTCTCAAAAAGAGGTAATTAAGGGTAGCAGGCACTAAAGAATAGCATATTTGAAAAATGGAAGGTATAATAAAGGAAAAAATAAGCGCAGACCACCTGATGTATGTCAGCCTTAAATACACAAAAACATGCGATATAATAGTCAACCTGCTTATAAGGTGGCGCGTGATGATTGATGTAAGCATTGAAAAGATGCTGAAGCATGCGAAAAAGAGAAAATTAATCTCAGCCATTCCTGATGCACCAAGGCAGAAAATAGACAAAATAAAGGAATTATTCAGGAAAAATGAGGATGTCTTAAAGGCAATAGAGGCTTATGAGATGTTCAGGGAGATTGAAAATCTTGAGAAGCAGAGAGAGAATGAATTCAGGAAGAATGTAACCCTGAAGGTGGCATACAAAGGCAAAATAATAGAGGTAAACATAGACAAGCTGAAGGAATACTCTGAAATCTTAGAAAGGTTTATAAAAGAGGTTAAGCATTTTCTATCAAAATAGCAAGGATAAATTTTAGCAATATGGCTGCAAAGATATTCATAGTGACTTCTGGGAAGGGTGGAGTTGGAAAGACAACATCTGCGATTAATCTAGGGGCTGCCCTGAACTATCTCAACCAGGATGTTATTGTTGTTGATGCTAACCTTGCCACGCCGAACATTGGGCTGCATCTTGGCGCCCCAATAGTGCCTGTAACGCTTAACCATGTTTTATGCGAAAAAGCCGGAATAGGCGAGGCGATTTATGAGCATAGCTCTGGAATGAAAATACTGCCTTCATCGCTTTCGCTTAATGAAGTTAAGAAGACAGGCTATGAAAATTTCAGGGAAACTGCAAAAAAGCTGAAGAGAATAAGCGACTATGTCATAATTGACACGCCTGCAGGGCTTGGCAGTGATGTCTCTGAAATAATAAGCGCCGGAGACGAGGTGATTATAATAACAAACCCCGAGCTTCCGGCTGTAACAGACGCATTAAAGGTTTCTAAAATCGCAAGGGAGCTGGACAAGGAAATCAGGGGCGTTATTATAACAAGAGTAAAAAGAGTAAGCTCGGAAATGCCTTCAGCAAACATAAAAGAGATGATTGAGGCTCCAATCATAGGAGTTATACCAGAGGACATTGCAATCCAGCAGGCTCTTGCAATGAAGGATGCTGTTCTTCATACGCATCCAAGAAGCAAGCCGGCAAGGGCTTACAGGGAGATTGCAGCAAGACTTATAGGAAAAAGCTATGCAAGTGCAAGGCAGCAGGAAGCCCTGGAAAAAGCGGGCTTTTTCAGCAGGGTGATGAAAGCTTTGGGGATGAGATAAAATGGACCCGCGATTTATTGACCAAAAACGTATTATATTTAGTTAGAACCTATAGTCAAGCCTTTATGATAAAATTTATAAATACCATGCTCTTATATTTAATATGAGGGTTTTATTTAAAAAAGGTGAGCAAAGAAAGTTTATTTTAAAATGTTGTGATGGTTACAATCTTCCAGAATTCTTAGAACTAAACAAGATTATTATACCTTGCTCAACTTTCAGAAAATATTATCAAGAGAGATTAACCTTACCATATGATATCTTTGAAAGGTTATGCAAATGTTCTAAAATTGATAGAAATTCCTTTAATTTTAAATTGTTAGAAGATAATTGGGGTTTAGTTAAGGGTGGAAAAAAAGGTATCAAAACTCTATCAAAAAATTATAAAAATGAGCTTAAAGAATGGCGTTCCAAGGGTGGAAAAAATTCTATAAGTAAAATTCTTAAAATTAAAGAGATAAGCATCCCTGCATTAAATGAAGAAGTTGCAGAGTTAATAGGTGTTTATTTAGGGGATGGCACTCTCACAAAATATTTTTTAAGAATTACTGGGGACAAGCGTTATGATTTTCTGTATTTTAAATATCTTTCAAAATTGATTGAAAATAACTTTGATATAAAGCCCACGATTAGAGAAACAAAAAATAAAAATCTTCTGTATCTTGAAATAGGTTCTAAAATCTTTTGTGATTATATAAACAAAAAGTTTAAGCTTGGTTTTGGCTCAAAAATAAGAAATAAAAGCATAATTCCAGCAGAAATATCAAATGATGATAAACTATTTTTCTCTTGTCTAAGAGGGATGGTTGATACTGACGGTAGCGTTTCTAAAGATAATAATACACTCTCGGTTAGGTTTTCTAATAGCAATGTTTTTCTATTAAATCAAATTAAAGAATTAAACAAGAAATACAGAATATTTAATTTTGAGAATAATAATCAAATTGGAATAAAGAGCAAAGAAGGTGTCATAAATTATTTTAGGCTAATAGGCAGTTCTAATTTGAGGCATATAGTTAGATTTGAAGAGTTTATTAAAGGTAATTTGTTACTTAAGGAAAAGGTTTTAAATTACTATAATACATATAAGGATGTGGCATTGCCATATTATGGGCTCGTAGTCCAGAGAGTTTAAAAAAACTCGGACATTGGTTAAGACGCTGCCTTCACACGGCAGAGACCCGAGGTTCAACTCCTCGCGGGCCCATTTATTCATCAAACCCTTTAGGACCAAGATTAAGGAGTATTTTCTTAATCTCATCAATAGTTTTTTGTTGGTATTTTTTATCAGACATTCTCACAAACCTTATTAACATATCTGTTAAAAGTGATTCATCCATTATTTTTAGTTTATATCCATCTGTAATAAAATAGAACCGAAAACCTTCATATTTAATTTCTTTGACAGCAATTCCTCCGATAATTCCAAGTAATTTGCCCTTTTTTGGATTGTCTTTAAGAGAATACATTTGTTTGAATATTTTTTTAGATTCTCCTTTAAATTTTTTTAGAATTTCGTCTTTTAATCTCTCAGCAATCATCACTTTGGCCATCTTTTATCTGCCTCTTTTATAGCCTCTTCAATAGGAATAAATCCTTCATCAGACATTAAAAATTCTTTCAATTGCTCTTTAACAGCTAGGGAATAAATCCTTTTAAGAATTTCATCGTAACTTTCTCCCTTAACTCCAAAAGAAGATATTTTACCTTTTGTTTCTTTGCTTAACTGAATTGTTGTTATGTTCATTTTAGTCTATAACAACTATAGTAGCTGTAGTTTATAAAACTTTCGGTTTTAATTCTCTAAACTATCGCCTTTATCTTATCCTGCTTCCCGCCCCAATATCCTTCTCTGGCTTTAGAAGCCTGATTTTTGATTCATCCTCAAAAACAGCAGCCAGAATCATGCCCTCGCTTTTTATGCCTTTCATCACCCTTGGCTCAAGATTGCAGAAAACAACACATGCCTTGCCTTTAAGCTCCTCTTTTGTGTAATGCTTTTTGATTCCTGCAACAAGCGTCCTTGGCTTTTCCTCGCCAACATCCACCTCTAATTTATACAGTTTGTCAGCCCCTTCAATATCCTCAGCATTCAAAATCTTGCCTGCCCGCAAGTCAAGTTTTTTCCAGTCATCAAAAGCAATTGTGTCAGCCATTCTTTATCCTGATTTTTCTATTTTAATTTTATCCCCATCCTTAACAGCCTTAAATAGCTTTGCCTCTATTTTATTTGAAAGCATTCCGATAACATTGACATTTGAAACAGCCCTTGGCTCGCTGTTGATTGAAGCAGGCGTCCTGCCGAAAAATATGCAGAAGGCATGCCCCTGCGGCCAGTATGCCAATTCGCCAACATGCATGCCCTGCCTCGAATATGCCTTTTCCTCTTCCACGCTGGCAGGAATTTCAAAATAAATCTCCTCTCCCCAAACATTTGCGCTTGCCTCAATCGGCAGGGCTTCATAAATCCTCTTGGCTGTTTCAGAATCATTCAGCTGCGCTTCAATCTCTTTTTTGCCAAAGGCAATTTTGATCTTCATCTTTGGTCTTTTCTGGATTGCTTGATTATTCTCTTAAACAAATCCATAACAAACCTTTTATTCAGGTCTAATCCGCTGCATTTTTTAATTAGTTTTGAAAAAATTTCCTTTTCCCTTTTTCTATCAATAATCTTTATATTATTCTGCTTTTTTATTTTTTTGATTTTCTTTACAATTTTTATTCTGCTGCTTAGCAGGCATAGTATCTTATTATCTATCCTATCTATCTCCCTTCTGCATCTTTGCATCTCTTTTATTTCTTCTTTGTCAATCCTCATTTTATCTTCTCAAACAAAATCTCAGCTTTTTTTATCCTGCTGGCTTTCAGAGGAGTTTTAATTTCATCAAGCGCAATATTAAATCCAAATTGTTTGGCAATCTTCTCGCTTGTTTCAGGAATAAATGGGTAAAGCAGGATGGCTATTGCCTTGATTGAATCTGCCAGCTCGTACAGCTTTTTCCTGTCCTTTGTTTCCCATATCTTGTTCTCCTGCACATATTCATTGCACCTGCCTATAAAATCAAAAATTAATCCTAATGCCCTGTCAATCTCATAGTTTTCCATGTGCTTCTCAATCTCCTTAAAATCCAGTTTCTTAATCAATTTGTTTTCGCATTTTTCAATGCCGTATTTTTCAGCCAGAGCTGAAACCCTTGAAACAAGATTTCCGAGCTTGTCTGCAAGCTCGCTGTTGTTTCTTTCAATAAGGATTTCTTCTGAAAAATCAGAATCCTCAAAAACAGAGCATCTTAACAAAGAATATCTCACAGCATCTGCGGGGTATTTTTTCAATAACAGCAAAGGGCTTAAAGCATTCCCCAGGGATTTTGACATTTTAGCCCCTTTGTTAGTTAAATATCCGTGAACCAAAAGTTTCTTTGGAAGCTCATATCCTGCTGAAAGCAGCAGCGCAGGCCAAATGACAGAATGAAACCAGTTTATCCCCTTGCCAATAACATGAACATCAGCAGGCCAGTATTTCTTCTCCTTGTCCTTTAGTCCTGAAATATAATTTATCAAGGCATCTGCCCATACATAAACCTTAAACTTCTTGTCTCCTGGAAAATCTACCCCCAGCTCTGCATCCTTCCTTGTTATGCACAAATCCCTCAATCCTTCTTCTACCCTTGAGATTATCTCCTTCCTTCTAAATTCAGGAATAACATAATCAGGAATTATCCTCAAAAGCTTATCTTTATACCTGCCAAGCTTGAAAAAATACGCCTCTTCCTTCCGGTGCTCTGGCTCTTTGTTATGCTCTGGGCATTTTCCATTAACTAAATCCTTCTCTGTTTTGTACTCCTCACATCCCGTGCAGTAGTATCCTTCATAAACACCTTTGTATATATCTCCCCGTTCAATAATCTTTTTTATTATCCTTTGCACAACCAGCGCATGCTCCTTTGCAGATGTTCTTATAAAATCAGAATAGGATATATTCAGTTTTTTGCACAGCTCAAGAAACAGGGCAGAATTCCTGTCAACAAATTCCTTTACAGGCATCCCTGCCCTCTCAGCTGCCTGCACATTCTTCTGCGCATTTTCATCCACTCCTGTAAGAAAGAAAACATCCTTCCCTTTCAAGCGATTCCACCTTGCTATGGCATCTGCTGCACATTTCTCAAATGCATGCCCGATATGCGGCTCTGCATTCACATAGTCAATTGCGGTTGTTATGTAGAATTTCTTGTTTTTCTTTTCCATCTTCATTTAAAATAAGGCGTATTATTAAAGTTTTTTGTTATTGCCCTGTCAGAATGCCAATTCCCTTTCCAGCGAGATAGGAGGCAATTATCACTGCTATTGCTATAAAAATATTCTTTATAACATTCTTAAAAACACTCTCTTCATGAATGAATGCTATCTGCACATTAACAAATGTAATCAGCAACAGCCCCCAGGCAATGCTTATATACATTGCAGAAGCGAAAGGAAAAATAATAAAAATAAGCAGGAAGGTTAATGCAAAAATAAGCTTTCCCAAAAATGCTCCAAATGCGTGCTTAAATGCTGTCCTTTTGCTTGTCCCCCTTTCTGAGCTCTTTTGGGCAAACATCCCGAGCGAATCAGACAGCGAATCTGCAACCGCAACAGCTGCTATTCCCGAGATAACTGCAAGCCTTGATGATGTTGCAGAATTCAATCCGACAATCATTCCCAAGGTTGTCAGAACAGCAGATGATATCCCGAATGCAAGTATACCAAATCTTTCATGTATCTTTAAAAGAATCCTCTGAAATGGGCTGAGATTCATCATTGCCAATTCAAAATATGAAAGTGTGGTTAACTTTTCAGGGTCCAGCCCAAGTTTGCTTATCAAAAAATTTATTTTAAAATAGTCTTCTTCTGTGCTGGCAACAAATTCTGCATAATTTCCCAGATTCTCCACTTCGTCAAGCGATATGACAACATTCTTATAAAGAAAAATTGTTCTTTTTTTGTTGACAGTTATAATCTCCCTGTAGTCTCTCATTATTTCCTCAACCTCTTTTTCTCCAATCGGCTTCTTTATAACCTTCTTGATAGACATCTTTTTTTCTGTTTTTTTATGGGCTGTTTTCTTCTTGTATATAAAAATAAGGTTTTCCCCGCCTTCCCTTCTGATTCTCATAAATTCATCATCCTCTGTTATGTCTTTTCCCTTTAGAATAAGATATGTATCTTCATGAATAACGCAGCCCAGCTGCTTCGCGCCAAGCTTTAGAATATCTGAAGGCTGGATATCTGCCTTTATCTTCAGCTGGAACTCGTAAAAAGATATCTTTTCCTCTTTTTTTACAAGCGACTTAACATTCATGGCTATATATGAAAAAAAGAGTATAAAAAACTATCTTCAAATATGCTTAAAACAAGCCTTCACTCCTGCTTAATCTCACCTCTTTGCTTATCCTGCTTAAAATCTCTTTGGCAGTCTTGACTGGCAGGTAAACCGCAGGAACTCCGGAAATCTGCTGAATCAACAATCCAAGGTATGTCACTCGGTCATCTATCTCCAGCCTTGTTATTTCTTCCTTATGCTTCAAAAGCTCTTTGATTATCA
>CAYMCA010000002.1:0-33011 GCA_964388875.1 Candidatus Woesearchaeota archaeon | reverse complement strand
AAGTCCACAATCTCTTTTTTCATTTCTCAGCCAGATTATAAGAATGGTAAATTGCTTCCCTGCCCCTGCCTTTAAGCCCAGCCATGTTGAGAATGTATTTTGGCTTATAGCAGTCTGCATTAGTTTTTGCATACCCTCCCCTAAAGCTTTCAAAAGCATTTATTGCCCTTGCAAGCAGCTCTTCCTTTAAGCAAATTTCATCGCACAGCATCATCTTCCTGTAACCAATGTCATAAAGCCATGCCAAATCCATAAAGTCTGCGCATTCAGGAACAGGCTTGTTGATGGTTGAAAGAAGAAGCCTTGAGCCAACGCCTGCCTCTGGGTCTTTTCTTGCAATTAGCTTCAGCGCCTCCAAAATATGGTGCGGCTTGTCTACCTCAACATATAAGTCACCTCTCGCCGCCATTAATGAAAGGTTTGGCTTTTTCCTGAATTCCTTGGAAACATACTCCAGCCCTTTCTTGTTCTCAATCTTCGCCATAATCTGTGAATCCCCGACAAACTCCCTGAATTCGTCTATATCCCTCTGGCTTTCAACATAAGACAGAAAGAACTTGTCAAACCCTGCGCTTCTTGCCTTCTTTATTTTTTCTATCTCACTATCGAGAAATGTCTGCCCATAAACAACAAGGCTCGGATGCCTTATATGAATAGACTCCCCGGCATATACCATGTACTCCGGGCCGCCATTAAATATCAAATGCCTCTTGTCAGCAACCTTTTCAAGCAATGCATGGTCAGCTCCTGCCTTGAACAAGACGGGTGTTGGGGTTTGCACATCAATAGGATGATTCAATTCCAGCTCCAGGTGGTCTTTGCAAGGAAAAACCTTTGTCACCCTTAACTGCCTGCCTTTCACATCAAACCACAATGGAACACTCTCATTTCTTTTCGCCTCCTCAAATTCCCTGTCAAGCTCTGCCAGCTTAATCATAGCGCTGTTTAATCTTATTCCGCTAACTCTTGAGTCTGTTGCAAACCTTTTGAAATGCGGGAATGTTGGCCACAAAGTTACAAGTAATTCCAATTTCATTTTGCTTTTCTCCTGCTGTGCTTACAAAAGCGACTTGGTGTCCTGGGGCCTTGCGCTGTCTGGCAGCTTTACCTTCGGCACAGAGCCGTGTATGGCATGCAGTGATTTGTATGCCTGACTGACCTTTAATATCCCTTCTTCAGGCTTGTCAAGGTCAATCTGCCTGCCTGTTATCTCATCCCTGAAATACCCTATCCTTGATGTTTCTTTTGCCATTATGCCGAAGATAACATCAACCACCCTGTCAGGCTGCGGAAGTGTTGCCATATGCTCTGCTCCAAGAACATCCTGCCACTGCTTCTGAATCACCCTGTCTGTTTCGCTCATTGAATTATCTTTCGACATCTCGTAGGGCTTTCTTATGAGATAGACAGAGTACTTTTTCTGCAAATCCTCTATTATCTTTTTTGTCGGCATCCTTTTTTCAAAGGAAATTCCTGTCCATTCCTTAGCCCTCTCACTGTCAATAAAGTCATAAAACCCCTCATCTCCGATAAAAACAAAAAGAGGGTGAATTGCATGCTGCATCTCAACATTCCTGCTGTAATACAATGCTGCTAAGTCATAACTCTCATTTGTTCCTGGCCCGCCCCCGCCTTCAATCACAAGCTCTTCCAGCCTCTTCTTCATGTCTGTTCCTGACGCAAAAGCCCTAGCCTGCAAAGGATATTTGTCGCTGTAAACATCCCCGATTGCGCAAAAGCTTATCTCCATTGTCTTTCCCAAATACTCCTTTCCCTCCAAATCAAGGTATGGCAGCTTTGAAAAGATAACTGCAGGCCACTCGCCCATTGAGCCTGTTACATCGCAGGCAATAACCACCGGAGATTCGCTGTTTGTTTTTAAAGACTTAACAACTAAATCCTTTCCTGCCTTTCTGGAAGTTACTGCATCCTCATAGCTTCTTCCGACATGCACATCATAGCTTTTTCTTGCTTCCTTGAAATCATGCCCTCTCCAGGGCCCTGGATTGTAGTCTCCTGATTCTGACATTTTTTACCTCCTGTTCAAATTTAATTTATTGATCATCTTTCTGTTGAAGGAAGTGGCTTCATGCATGAATGCCTTCTTCCGAATGATTTTTCTCTTATTGACTGCAATGTTTCAACCAAATCCTCCTTCTCCCAGTTAGGCCTTGAAATTGGGTCTCTGACAATCAGTCTTTTTATAAAACTGGAAAACTCCTCAGGAGTTTGTGAAGGAATTCCTTTTGTTGCAATATCTCCCCCGAGAGCATAAATCATAGTCATCCCAAGGCTGTAAAAATCAGATTCAGGGATTAATGTCTCCCCCCTGCTCTGCTCTGGCGAGGAAAAATATGGTGTGTAGCCCTTGCTTTTTGTTCTGCTTTGGGGATTTACTGAAGCCAGCCCAAAGTCAACAAGCACAACCCCATGGCTTTCTGGCTGAATGATAATATTCTGCGGCTTAACATCGCCATGAATCACTGCATTATAATGCAGGTATTTCAGGACATTCAAAGACCTCTCGCAAATCCACGCAACATTCTCTGCATCCAATTTTTCTGCCTTTTCAATAATCTTTTCCAGTGTTGGGCCGGGAATATAGCTCATAATCAAAGCAAGATTTTCATCAATCTTTACCAAATCCCTCATGGCAGGAATTCCATAGTGCCTCAAATCCCACATTGTCTTTGCCTCTTCAATCAAAATCCTTTCGTCATTCTGGGAGATGTATGCTGCATGCTTTATGCACACAGGCTCCTTAAGCATGATATGCTCTCCCTTGTATGTTTTTCCGAATCCTCCCTCGCCAATCAGCTCAAGAACCCTGTAATTTCCTGCAATCCTACCTGTAAGGTTCCTGCTGTCCTTTGCCAACTTGCCATCTCTCCCTGCATCCTTCAATTCAGCGCGCAATAAATTTCCTGCCATTTTATCTCATTTGTTTTTCCCTTCTTCATTTAACTTTTAATTACTTTGAGTGGATGAAGCAGCTTTTTTCATAATCTTGCCAATCCATGCCTTGGCAGATACTTCTCTCCTGCATGTGCATGGCTTGTCTGTGCCTATCAAGCCAGCCCTGGCTGGCTTTGTCATGTCATACTTTATTGTTTTCCTCACAGGCTCACCATAATTCTCAGAGTCAAGAGCGCATCTTGCCTCAGCTGCCATATGCCCGCCTATTGTATGATTAACCACAACAACGCTGGATGTAGGCGCATTTATGCAGCTTCTTGACTGCCTTGCCTCAACCAGCGCCTTGTCAACTCCGAGTTTGCAGTTTAAGCAGGAAGACTTATCAGGAACATAAACCACTACCTGCCCTTTTTCATGGTCTGTGCCCCCGCTTATTAATGGAATCCTGTATGCCAGGGCAAAATGGTTTAGTATAGCCCTTGTCGGAAGATTATCAACGCCGTCTATCAGCACATCAGGAGAAATCTTCTTTATGTCTGGCTCAAAATCCTCTGTAACCCTCTTCTTTATCGGCTCAATCTTGATTGAGGGGTTTATTGTAGAAAGCCTTCTTGCTAAAACATCTGCCTTATATTCGCCTACCGCATCATAAAATAATATCTGCCTGTTCAGGTTTGTCTGATCTACTGTGTCATCATCAACAAAATAGATTTCTCCAACTCCTGCATGCGCCAATCCAACTCCTAAAAAGTTTCCTAATGCGCCTGCTCCCACAACCAGTGCCTTTTTCTTGTCAAGCGGTGCAGGGTTTATCTTCTTTCCATTCAGCAAAAATCTCTCTCCAAAAGGAGAGTATCGCAAAGCTTCAATCTTTTTTCCATACATTATCCTTTGCATTATCTCCCCGGCTAAGTGCCCTGAAATAACCTCTGATGTTATTCCATCCTGCTCGCCTTCAATATCAGAGGTGAAAGAAGATTTATACGCCTGAAAAAAAGCTCCGTTAACGTCGCCTGCTGCCGTGTATGTCTCAACATTTTTTTCTGTAAAAAAATCACCCCAGCATTTTGCCATTTTCCTGTCATTGGTTGCGATTATTGCCATATCCGGCATTTCCACCAGGCACTCTGTCACGCTATCAAGGCTTATGTGCATGCCAATAAAATTAACCAGGGGGTTTATCATCACTATCCTTTTCTCAAGTGTCTCTGCCTTTGAGGCATTCTCTTTTGCCCTTGTCATTAAAAATTCCCTTTGGTTGTAAGGAATATCCCTTATCCTGTAATCTACTCTTGAATTATCATATACGCGGATATCGCCTACTCCAAGAGCTGCAAAATCAGATGCAAGAAATGTTCCTATATGCTCTGCCCCAACAATTGCTATTTTTGCATTTTTCAGCTTGGACTGGTCCCATCCCCCTATTCTCTCCTGCCTTTCATACCTGTTGATTGCCTCTGTTGCGCTCATTTTTTGTCCTCCGGCTTGCTTTCATGTTTTTTGTCTGTTGGTTTTATGCCGTCATTTATTCCTTCGTCATTTTTTTCTTCCTTTACTGCTTTATTTGCAGCATCCCTCAGCCTTTTTTCGTTTGATTCTTCTTTATTTCCAGCAAGAATTCCTTTTATTCCGCGTATAGCTGAATTAAGAAGAGATGGCGGAGAATTATAATAGCTAACATTCCCGCCCTTGTTGTAGTGTGTTCCCTCTCTAAATTCATATGCTGGCACTACTACAGAAATCCTTCTGCGGATTATCTTTGAATTAACCTCTTTTTTTAGCTCAGCATCGTCTAACTTAACGCCTATCTTGTAATTTAGTACTTTAAGCGGCAGCTCTTTCGGCTCTTCCTCGCCCGCATTACTCTTGCACGACATGCAGAACTCTCTTGTCAACAGCCCGGCATAAGGCTTTTCACCCTGGGCATTTGTAATTATGCTGTAAGCATAGCTTATCTGTTTTGGAAGCCTGACAACAATCTCTTTTAAGGGTATTCCTGTCAGAGGATTCTCCCCTATCTCGGAGAAAAGCATCTCAAGCCTTCTCGCGCTGTTGTTCCTGTCACAGATTATAAGCCTGTTGTCTCCGTCCAGTGTTTTCTTGATATCTTCCTTAAGGAATTTTATATCCTCATAAGAAATTACATAATTTGTTGGCGCTATCTGGTCAAGCATTGTGTGAAAATTCTCATCATCTGTTCCTGATGGAAAAATGTCAATGTCAGCATGGCTGTGCCACCAGCCCAAAAATCTTTTTCCTTTCTCCCTTATCTCCTTTCCAACCTTTAAGACAGTCTTGCCTGATATTTGTGTGTGAGCAGAATTGTTTGTCTGGTTTGGCGCAAAATAAACATCCTCTATAATCCTGTTAACCCTGTTTGAGCTTCCTATAAGGTAACCATAACATTCCCCCGACCTGTCTCTTGCAAACCTTGCATATTTCAGCATCTTTTGGTAAACATCCTGGGGCATATATATTCGTGAGAACAAAGCCCTGTCCTTTGCCTCTTCTTTGCCATTCTCCTCAATTTCTGAGCTTAGTATATTTTCAAGCCTGTCAGTCATCTTCTTCCCCCATTTCACCTTTCCTGCTTCTTTGGCAGTTTACATTTGTGATTTCCAAGCCTCTTCTCTCAACCTCTTCGCGGCTTACCCTTCTGCTTGAAAAATCAGGCAGATCTTGGCGTGGAGTACATCTTCTTTGATAGCCTCTTAATACAATATTTCTCGCATCTGCAAGAAGCTTGGCGAATGCCCTTCCCTTGGGCATCCTGCTAAAATACCCCTTAGTGTAACTTCCCATGCATAAGTCACTGTCCCCGCCATAAAACGGGCCAGCAGTATACCTTAATGCAAACGGGCTTTCAACTAATTGAATTTCCCGCCCATCATTGTGGCCAATCTCTATTCCAAGCCTGTGCCCGCTAAACTGATACAAGCCCCCTTCTTTGTGGTCTTCAAGAACATAGTCCGG
This sequence comes from Candidatus Woesearchaeota archaeon, assembly GCA_964388875.1. Classification (GTDB taxonomy): domain Archaea; phylum Nanobdellota; class Nanobdellia; order Pacearchaeales; family GW2011-AR1; genus JACOYM01. The sequence goes on along the minus strand of CAYMCA010000002.1, from coordinate 27,122 downwards.
AACATCAACATAAACTACAGCAGAGTGATTGTTCTTTTTTATAAAGCCAAAATCCTGCTCATGATAGCTTTCCATCTTGCAAATCTCGCCTATATCTGACCTTTCTTTTTTTATCCTTAGGAACTCCTCGCTTTCCTTTAGTTTTGTTGTTAAGGCTTCCATTGAAAGCCTTTTTATCTTCTCTGCAGCATATTCCGCAGCAATCTCATCGCTATAAGCAAGGGTTACAAGATTGTATCTCCTGCCATTTACAGAAAGCTCTCCGTCACTGCTTACATTCGCAAGAAGATATACTGTCTTGCTTATTACCCCAAAATTGAATCCCTCTGTCAGGCTGTAAAGAACTGAATTGCTGGCGCTGCTTTTTGACAGGTTTTGGTTGAAAAGTATGCTCTCAAGTTTGCTTGCCTTTGGCTTTCTTACCTTAAGCCTGACTTTTTCCAGCTCCTTTATTCTGTTCTCGGCATATGCCTCAATCTCCTTTTCATATGCGCCGTTCTTTATGCTTTTCCTTCCGGGTTCATCTTTCTCTGTTTTCCCAGCCTCGCTCTCACTATCCAGAACCCTGTCCAGCACCTTGGAATTGTCTTTTTTTAAATGAGGGAATATCTCTGTTACAACAAACCTTATCAGCTTGTCATTTTTTGCGCTGCTGTCTTCTCTTCCCTTTAATTCTTCTGCTATAAACCTATCCTGGTATGAAGCATATTCTTTTTCAAGCTTCCCATCAGAAATTCTCTCAAGTGTTTCCAGCAAAGGGCCCTCCTTTACCTCTATCTTCCTGCCCTTTACTAAAAGCGTATTTGGGCTGGCGCCTGTCCCTCTTAAGCAATAATACACCCTGCCGTCTATAACAAACAGTGGTGCGCTGTCTGCCAGCCCAAATACTGCACTTCTCTCTGCTATTGTTTTTTCAATTCCCATTTTAGCAATTTCTTCAGCTGTTTAAACTAAGGAGACAAGGCCTCCTTCTTGCACAGAAGCTACCTCTACATCTAATGCCTGGTAGTTTACCCCCCTATGCTCTCTTGGCTGGAACAAATTGCCTATCCTGTCCTCTCTTGTTGCAGTCTTTCCATTAACAGAGATTGCATATTCTCTGGACATTTCAGATTTTATGCTTCTCGCTGTAGCTACTTCTGCCTCTTCAAGTTGTTTAGGGTCTGTAAGATAGTCAATCACAGCGCCTACTGTTGAGTTGGTGTAATTGCCAGACAAAGGCTTCATGATGCTATCTTCTATTCCAGACAAAGCAGTCCTTAAGGTTGCGACATATTTCTTAGGCTCAGCTTCCGGGTTTGTCCTTCTTGTCATTTTTTACCTCCTGATATTTTATTTTGTTGTTCTTCAAACAAAGCTAAAAGAGTCTTGTTAGGATTCAGTATAGCCTCGCTTGAAATCATGATTTCTTTTATCTTCATTCCAGGAAGATAGAATTTGTACGGAGTGAGCGATTCTTCTATGACAGATTTTAATCCTCTCGCGCCCATTCCCCTTTCACTGGCAAGCCTTGCAATTGTGCCGTATGCCTCTTCTGCAAAGCTGGCTTTGATGTTATAGCTTTCAAGCTCTTTTTTGTAAAAGCCTATCGGAGAGTCTTCTGATTCTTTCAGAATCTTCACAAAATCCTCCTGTGTCAGCTGCCGGAACCTTGCTATCACTGGTATTCTTCCTATGAATTCCGGAATCATGCCATACTTAATCAGCCCCTTAATCAGCTTATGCGGCTCTGCCCTGTATAATGCCTCCCCGTTATCCATGTCCTTTTCCTTCCTTGAGTCAATAAAGCCCATTTTAGGCATCTCCTTAAGCGAATCATACAAGTCTGAAAATGCCCCCCCGAATACAAACAGCATATCCTTTGTGTTCAGCATCCTCTTGCCATGCCCAGTATCAACCTCAATGTCAGCGCCTTCCATAATCTTCAGCAACCCGCTTTGGACATCCCTTCCAGAAACATCTCTTCCGGCAAGCTCTCTTGCAGCAATCTTGTCTATCTCGTCAAGGTAAATTATGCCCCTTGAGGCTGAATTGAAATCGCCTTCTGCCTGAGAAACGATGTGCTGCACAAGGTTTTCCACCTTGTCGCCGACATAGCCGGCTGCAGAATATTTTGTTGCGTCAGAAATCAGCAAAGGCACATCTAATGCCTTGGAAATTTTTTCAACAACATATGTCTTCCCGCATCCTGTCGGGCCTATAAGCAGAACATTATTTTTCTTTGTCTCCTTGCCCGAACTTAGTGATTGATAGTGGTAGCATACAGCATTGCAGACCTTCTGCAGGGCATCTTCCTGCCCCACAACAAACTTTGTCAGCTCATCATAAAGCTCTCTTGGAGTAAAATCAAACTTGAAGACAGACCTTTTTTCTGCTTGCTTTTCCTTCTTAACCCGGTCTTTTAATTCCTGTATCGGTATTCCAAGTATTTGGTCAAGCTTTGTTTTTAACATTGGCATCTCCTGTTTGTGTCAATTATATATAGAGTTGTATTTTTAATCTACTTTTCTGACAAAAATATAGACAGAGCGTTGCATATTTTAGAAATATTTAAAAACCACAAAAGTATATATCTGGATGGTGCTTGAGCAGGCAACACTGAAGAAGATATGCGACTTTGTGAAGATTAAGCCGAGGGCGATGCAGGAAATAGCCGAGCTCATAAAGAAAAACTGGAGGACAGCTGAGAGATACATAAATAAAATAGAGCAGGAAACAGGATGCATCTCAACAAGGGTTTTCAGGGAAGGGACAAGAGGGGCATTAAAGATTGTTTACTGGAGCTTTGCAGAAGACATTCATTCCACAAGCTTTCAGCAGGAGATTACAGAAAGCATAATGCAGGGCAAAAGAAAGGACGATTTCTCGCCTTTTGATATCTACCAGTATGTTGGTGAAAAAAAGAAAAAGGTAGATGTTGAGGACATAAGCGGCATAGACGTCTATGTTGACCTTTCAGAAAAAACAGATTTTGCAGGATTTCTAAGGCAGGCAACAAAGCAGGTATTAATCTTTTCAGGAAACCTGTCATGGATTAACTCAAAACAGGGAAAAACAAAGATTTTTGATGTTTTAAGAGAGCTTGTGAAAAGGAATGTTTCAATAAAAATTATAGCAAGGGTGTCAATGGTTGGAGTTGAAAATGCAAAGAAGCTTCTTGCGATAAACAAAGAGCCGGGCAAGGACATGATTGAAATCCGCCACAGATACCAGCCCTTGAGGGCTATGATAATTGACAATAGGATAGTTAAATTAAGGGAAAAAAAAGACCCGGCATATTATGCTCGGGGAGAGCTTAAAAGAAAAATAGAGATATTCTATGACATATTTGACAAAGACTGGGTAGAATGGGCGCAAAAGTTATTCTGGAAGATGTTTTCTGTGTCAATGCCTGCTGAAAAAAGAATTAATGAGATTGACAAAATAAAGGCCAAATTCTTTATTGACTAGGGCTTATTTAGGATTTTATTAAGTGTTGCGAGAATTAATGCATAAGCCGGAATGCAGCCCAGGTCCATATGGTTCTCTGCAAGAGTTTCTTTGGAGTTTAGCGGCTTGTCGCTGGCCCAGTAGCCAACATTAAGCAGTATGTCTTTTTTCAGCTGGTTTCTCTTGTACGCTTTCTCTATTGCTTCAACATAGGGGGCTGCTTCCATTTCAACACCCAGAATATTATCAAAATAGATGTAATAGCAAAAAACCAGGTCGTTTTGCATTGCAGTTCCTGGAACTGTAAGGACTGGCCCGCCGCTATGAACCCTGCCTGTTTCCAGCAGCCCATTAAAGTCTTCTGCTTTCAGGCTGTTCCCTGTAGGAAAATCATAAATCCCGCCTATAATTTGCGGCACAACATGCGTAGGCAGCATGATATCAAATCTCTCTCCTCCAATAAAGGTTATTCCTGCCTTTCCTGTTATTGAAATGCTGTCTATCCTCTTTCCAAGAGTTTCACAGAGCCTTCTCATATTATGCGTTCCCTGCTTTCCAAAAGAATAATCCATATTGAGAATTATAATGCCTTTCTCCTTGGCTTTTTCTTTGTCAAATTTAATCCTCGGGTCAATTTTTTCAGGGAGCCTCTCAAGAATTTTTGACAGGTCTATAACCTGCACATCGACTCCTGTGTCATACTCGTCTTTGATTAAGGTTATTCCCAGCTTGTCTTCATAAGCAATCTTTTCCTGCAAAAGCCAGTTATACTCCTGTTTTTTGTATAGCCTGTGCAGCAGGTAATACAAGGTGCTTAAATTTCCAGCTTCAATGCGTGAAAGCTCCCGGTCTTTCTTTGCCAACTCTGTTATTTTCTCCCGGTTCTCATATGCAAAACCTGTAAGGCAGTTTGCAACTCCGTGCGTATCGCTTGAAATTATTGCTATTGGCCTGTCAACATACTTCTTAAGCTCATTGACAATTTTCTCCACCCATTTCTTTGCCTTTACAGAGTCATCTGTTTTTGAAAAAGACTTGTCAAATTCTATTGCCATTTGCTCCGGCTCAATAGAAAGGATATTATTAAGCACAAAAAACAGCCTGAAATCCAAAGACTCGTCGGCTTTTATCAAATCATCAAATTTTACGCCGAGGATATTTGACAGCCTTGCAATAATCTGGTTTTTTCCTTCGCCGGAAATTTCGTTTTTGGTTGTAAGGTTTTGAATGTCTTTTATTATGTCATCTCTCGTGCTGATTTTATCTTTTATTTTTCTTGCTTCTATGCCGTACATTATAAGGCATGTAAGAATGTCAAATATGTCTGTTTCACCCTCTCTCGCTATAAAAAGCAATTCCTTGCCAAGATTATAAGATGCCCTTCTTCTCGCTTTCGTCTCAAGCTTTGCTATTCCGGGAATATTGTTAAGCTCATCCGGCTCTTTCCTTATGTAAATCCTGTACTTTTTCGTGATTTCCTCTGGCAGCCTCTGAAGCGAATAAACAAAAGCTGATAAATCAATAGTTTCCTTGTCATTGCAGTATCTGTGAATGCAAGGATTCATTTCTATAAATTTTGCATACAAATTTCCGATTATAGTGCATCCTTTTAAGATATCTGCCTGAATAGCAATGCGGAAATTCTCAATAGCCTGGCGGATCTTGTGAATCTCGTCTTCATTATTCTTCACTATAGTTTTTATCTCTTCAGCTGTCAGCATTTTACATACCTCAAAGCCAGAAGCCTAAATGTATTTATAAATCTTTCTATTATTATCATTATTTAGTAGTATCAGAAACCCTGATATTTCATAGAGTGTTTTAGTTTTTGAAGCCTAAAAATGAGAACTAACCCTTGCTGACTATTATGCTTCTCTCTGCCTGCTCGCTTGCCTTTCCCATTCTTTCTGAAATAGCAAGAATATGTGGGTAAACAGAGGATGCCTCTCTTCTATTGAATCCCAAATCCATCATAACCCCTAGATAATCCTCCTCTGCAAGCTTGTAACTCTCATTCAATCCAAAAACAAGATATTTGTTTTTTTGCGCTCTTTTTTTGGCAATGCATCCTTCAAGGATTTCACCTTGTTCTTTGTTCTGCTTCTTAAATTCATCTATGCCTTCCCTCAATGTTCTTGCCCTCTCTTCCTCGGATTTTTCAACCCTTGCAAAAATTCTCTCTCCTTTTTCTTCCCCCTCTTTTAACAGCGAGACTATGCCTTTTGCAGATTTTTCTGCCCTTCTTTTGCCCTTATCGCCAAGGCTTGAAAGCGGCTTGTAAAGTGCATCTAAGGCAATAAGTGCTCTTACATACTTTTCAATTTCTGTTCTTTCAGGCATTCAAATCAGCATATTTTCAGGTATATAAGAATTTATCAATTCTGAAATATACATTTAAAAATATAGTAATGCTGATTTTTTCATGATAAAGCCGCCACAATTAGAAAAGGGGGATACAATAGGGATAGTTTCACCTTCTGACCCAATCCTGTTTAAGAGGGGCTATGTGAAAAAAGGCATTAAAATTCTTAATGACATGGGTTTTAAAACAAAGCTTGGAAAGCATGCCCTGAAAGAATATGGCTACATGGCAGGAACAGATGAGGAAAGAGCAGGTGATTTAATGGAGATGTTTGAAAACAAAGAAATAAAGGCAATTTTTGCAACAAGAGGGGGCGATGTTGCATCTCATCTTTTGGATATGCTTGATTACAAGGTTATAGGAAAAAACCCAAAGATATTCATGGGGTTAAGTGATATAACTCTCTTGTTAAATGCAATAAACAAGAAAACAGGGCTTGTAACATTTCATGGCCCTTTGCTTGCATGGGGAATTAACTGCTCATTTTTCAAGCTGAAGGGCATGGACCCTTTCAGCAAGGAATATATGCTCAAGGCATTATGCAGCACAAAACCCATTGGCTATGTGAAGCCAGTTAAAAAAAGGATAGTAATAAAGAAAGGAGAGGTGGGGGGAATTCTTGTTGGAGGCAATCTTGAGTGCATTGAGAATATGATTGGCACAGAATACGAGCCCGACTTCAAGAATAAAATATTTTTCTGGGAGGAATTCAGGGAGTATGTTGAGGATATGGACAGAATCCTAACGCATATGAGGCTGCATGGGATATTTGACAAAATAAATGGCATGGTTATCGGGCATCTTGAGCACTATCTTGCAAAAGGCGAAACATATGCAAGATTTGAAAGGATGATTAAAGAAGCCACAAAGGGCTATGACTTTCCTATCCTGAAGGCAGAGGAATTCGGGCACGGATCAACAAACGCCACAATCCCAATAGGCGCAAGGGCAAGAATAAGCAACAGTAGGTTTGAGATATCGGAGAGTGGAGTGAGATAAAATTAAGATGAAACAACAGGGATACTGAACTTTTAATAGAAAACCTTTTATACTTCTTTGAAAAATATTATTCTTATGCAGCACTTTCCATTATTTGAAAAACTTCACACAGATATTCTTGAAGAGAGGTATGGCCCTATTCATGCTAGAGTTTTAAGGCATGATTCAAAAATAAGAAAATCATTATTAACAGACTCTAAAGGTATAGCAAGAACTTATGCATTAACTTTCCTGCAAGACTGGCATAATAAGGAAATAAATGACATAAATGAGCAGATTAAGAGTGGAGAGGCTATAGGTGTAGCATTCAGGGCAAGAGGGTATTCTATCAGAAAAAATGTGCTTGATGTTTTTATGATAAAATTGCCAAAATGGCTAAAAGGCGCATTCTATACAAAAGAGGGCTATGCAAAAGCAAGAATATGTCAAAAACTCTGGGCTAAAGCCACAGAGCGTGTTTAAGTTTTTGAGCACTATCAAAAATGCCTTTGCTTTCTGTTAGTTAAAAAAGACAGGGTACTCAAAGAGCATTTTTGAAGTCTGAATTCTATGCCAAGAAGAAAAATGGGCAGCCAATTATTTATGGCATAGTAACTGAAATTTACACGCCCGATTTTAGAAAGCCATTAGTAAGAATAGCAGACACAGAGCAAATAAGCGCCTTGACAGATAGTCTTGAAAAACAGGGTTTTTCAAAAAACGAAATATGGAGAAGAATAGGGGATGAGAATAATTATGAAGATTGCCAGAGGAAATATGAAAAAGCTAAAAAAGAATCCAGAAAGATTGTTTCAAAAATAGAGAAGAAAGTAAATGAAGAAATAAAAATCCCTGATTAGCATAACTTGCGAAATTCTGAAGTTTAAAGATAATTTTATTAAGCCAGTTATGGATGATAATTCTGCAGGATATGCGGCTTTGGTCTAACGGCATGACTCAACCTTCCCAAGGTTGCTGTACGGGTTCAATTCCCGTAAGCCGCATAATCCCAAGCTTGTGAGCCGGGTTCAATTCCCGGCTGGCGCATATAACCTTTTTGCCTATTTCGTGTTGACTGTTTTTGTGCATATACTAAATGACATTAATTTTCTACCAATTTTTATGTCTTTCCTATGTCAAAAACTCTGGGCTAATATCAGAAATTATGAATTTCTGAAGCATTCAAAAATGTCAAAAACTCTGGGCTAAAGCCACAGAGCGTGTTTGAGTTTTTGAGCACTATCAAAAATGCCTTTGTTTTCTGTGAGTTAAAACAGACAGGGTACTCAAAGAGCATTTTTGAAGTCTCAAAATTCAGAAAGCTGCATGGTATTGACCCAGACTTAGAAATAAAGCCAGAGAAGGCATTCCTCAAATTAAACCGCTCCTTCCCGCTTTTTTATCCTTTTCCTCAACTCAGCCTCTCATTTATCTTCTTGAGATTCCAAAGAATAACTTTTTGTAGTGTCTGAAAAAGTTTTTCATCTTCTCTTTTCTTTGATCCTTTCGTATACCCCATATATTCATCTAACAATCCAAACGGAATGTCAAAAATTGGAATGTCTCTTAATTGTAATAAATGAAAGGTAATTAATCTCGTTGTTCTGCTGTTTCCATCAATAAAAGGGTGTATGTGCTGAAATTCATTATGAAAATAAACTGCAAAATTTAAAATTTCCTTAAGAGATAATTTTTCTCTTTTGATAAACTTATCATATTCTTCGAACAAGGCATCTAATTCTTTTTTTATGTTCTTTGCTTTGGTAACCTTAAAATTAGGATTTCCTTTAATATAAACCTCTTCTGTTCTTATTTTACCTGCAATTTTTGGAACATGTTTCATAGCGATTCCATGATAATTAAGAACTGATGCGATATTTAGGACCTTTTTCTGTTCACTATCCTGAAGCATCTGCAAAATTGCATTCTGATAGTTTTTTACTTCATCTACATCCAAGCTTTTTAGATTACCTGGAATAATTTTATCTTGCAGTATCTTAAAAGTCTCTGACAATGTTATTGGATTTCCCTCCAATGAAAGGCTGTGATAAATAAAAGAAATTTCAAACTCTTTTACAACTTTTCTGTACAAGACAACATCTTTTCTTTTTAGTCTTTTGAAAATATTTAATTCTCTTTCTATTTCTTTATCGTAAAAATGAGAGCTGTCTGTTATAACTTCATGCTCATATCCAAAGTAAACAAGAAGATTATTTAACAAAATATTATAAAATATTTTTACTTTCAAAGGTTTTCTTGAAATAACAAGAACTAGCCCAAATCGGTTTAATATTTCTATATATTTTTTAAAGGTTCTTGGGTGAACATCTGCATCATTTGGAGTAATTTCTTCTTTTTGTAAAGCCTTACTCAAAAATTCGGCAAAGTTTTTGTCAAGCAGATAATTATAACTAACATTATTTTTTAGGCAATGCTGGATTATTCCATAGAGAATCTCTGCCTTTTTGCTTACATCTACTTCAAAGCCATATTTAGTTTTCCTAAGAATGCCCATGGCAACTAATTCTCTAAGCTGTTTATGAACAGCATGATAATCTTCACCTGATTTATTAAACTCCTTGACCACCTCTACAGGTTTCATTGGAGACCTATTTTTGTAGACTAATTCAAAGATATCATACTTTGTTACCATGATATGCACACTCTTTCAAAGTTTAAAAAGCTTTCTATTTGGCATAAAAAGTAACATATTATGTAACAAATAATGCCAAATGTAGTTCTGCATCTCTTCAAACCATCTTTAAATGTCAGAATTCCGCAAGTCTTTGATTTGTAGTTTGAATTGCTCATGGAACTTCAGAAATATATGATTTCTGATAGCTGTCAAAATTTCTCTGAATTTTGAAGTTCTGAGCATGCTCAAGAACCACACGAAGTGGGGCATTATCATGCCACCCATCTATGATGGGTGGTTCTTGACATGGAGAAGGTTTTGTTATTACATCATTTTTAACCAATAAAATAACAGGGCTAAAATGGAAAGCGGAATGAACATATACTATGATGAGGAGGGGGATTTTCTAGAGATAACTATGGGGGATATTTCTAATTGCTACTTTAATAATATTGGAAATGGTATTTTTGAGATAACAGACAAATCAAATAAAAAGATTAAGGGAATTGCTATATTCAGCTTTAAAAAAAGAACCAAAAATCTAGAAGACCTTAAGCTGTCCCTTCCACTTAAGCTTGAAATTGTTTCATAAATGTAATCACTGGCTCAAGCTTCTATGAATCCTTATCAATATATCCTTCTGAGACTTCTGAGCAACTTTTTCTAACTCTTCTAATCTCCAAGAATCTAAGCTATCACATGAGAATTTGTTAGGATTAACCTCATTTTTTTCACAAAAATCTATTAATTCATCTAATATATGCTCTCCATCACCATTTTTATCAATAAAACTATAAAGTCTATTTCTTATCTCAGACTCCTGTTTTTCTATTTTATTTTTCTGTTCGCTTATTTTGTAATCTTCATTGATTATTCTTAATTGTTCTTTTGGATTAAGACTTTTGGTGCCAATCGCCATAGTTATGTAATATGATAACCCCAATAATAAAGCCATTGAATAAGCAAAATTAGTGTAATATCCTACTGGAAATGTTTTATCCTCATTGAAATATCTAAATGGAATCAGATATTTTCTTACATTACGAAGTTTTTCTTTAAGCATTTTTTATTTTAATGAATATTACTTTAATTTATTCTCTATCACCTTTAATTTTCCAAATATAGCTTTTTCTTTTGCTAAGTCAAGAGCTCTTTGCCTGCATATTTGCTTAGCTTCTTCTTTGTTATTGACAATATCTACTAAAATATATTGCTTACCATATTCATCAAATGAGTTCTGAAATAATCTATTATCTTTTGGGTTATAAGTTGCTCCTCCGAACTCATACTGTACAATTGCTAATTTAGTTTTAGGCAGTTTTGAATAAGGAAAACTCGGTCTATAAAAAACCGATTGCCTATAACTACCATCTACTAAATTCATAAAACCGGGATTTGAAATCATATATCCATTTTCTACTTCTTGCATTATAATAGGTTTTCGCGACATTTTTCTTCGTTCAATTCATTTTTATCATTATAAAGTGATTATCCAAGAAGTATATAAATCTTTGTTGTTAAATTTTTTCCACAATATTTATATACTTCTTATTGATTATTATGCTTATGGATACAGAAACTATAATGAAAAATCTTGAAGAAGTTGGCTTTGACAATAAAGAGATTCAAGTTTATTTATCTCTATTGAAAATTGGTGAAACCACTGCAACAAAAATATCTCAAGAAACAAAAATAGAGCGAACTCTGGTGTATTACATTGTTGAAAAATTAATCAATAAAGGTTTAGCCAGCTTTAAGCTAAAAAACAATGTAAAATACTATTCTGCTTCAAATCCTGAAAAAATATTGGAAGAAATCAGAGAAAAAGAAAAATCTTTTCTGAGAGTATTGCCTTTTTTAGAGCAGATTAGAAAACAGGCTTATGAGGAAGATGTCAAAGTTGATATCTACAAAGAAACTGCTGGATTAAAAGCAGTCATGAATGATATGTTTAAGCAAGCTGAAGAATTTCTTATTTTAGGTGAACAGGGGCAGATTCAAAAGAATTATCCGATTATTTACCAGCAATATCTTAGAAAATTAAAAGATAATAAAGTTAAAGAAAAAGTTATTATCAGAGAGGATTTGCGTGGGAAAATCTGGAAATCAAAAAATTCAGAGTTTAGGTATATTTCAAAAGATTTACTAAGCCCTACCACAACTTTAGTTTATGATGACAAAATACTTATTACGCTCTGGGAAAAGCCAATGTTCAATATTCTCATAACAAGCAAAAAAGTAGCTGACTCTTTTAAGTCATACTTTAACCATTTCTGGAAAATTGCTAAGAAATAGAAAGCCAACGCCCTTTTATATTATCTCCCTCTCTGCCTTCTCGAAAACAGGGTTATAAGCATGTCATCGAGCTTTTCCTTCCCGCCTGCAATGCCCCTTGCCCTTATGCAGCTTCTCCTTAAAATGTCCTCTATCTGCTCCGGCAGCGTAAACATGTTCTTCTTTGCCCTCTTCTCAATTATCTTCAGAATATCAGAATCAACAAAGATATTAACCTTATTCTTAAACTTATATCTCGGCTTCAGGTGAAAGAATGCCCTCTCAACCTCATCAGCAGGCCAGCCGCGCTTCAGCAGCGGCTCTCTAACCTGATAGTCATCAAATCCCCTTTCCCTTGCCTGTTTTATGAATTTTACAAGCTGCTTGTTTGCTGCCATCTTATTCTGCTTGCCCACTTCCACCCACTTTCATTTTTGCTTTACTTCTTCTTTCCTGTCTTTACATTGGTTACATAAACCTTCTGCACTGCAAAGCTCTTGTATATGCCTTCAAGAATATCAGTTCCTGCGTATCCTGAAAGCAGGGAGAGGCGGGGGTCAAAATTAAAGACAATCCCTGTAAATACGCCAATTATTATGGCAATAAGAACAGTAATAGCATAATAGTTCCATAATATCCTTCTTCTCAAAGAAAGCGCCTTTAGCAAGCCAACAACACCTCTTGTCAATCCGCCTATGCCACCAAGAATTCCTGAAAGAAGAATAATATCCATATTTGTCTTTTTATACTTTTTGAGTATATCTATTTATACCATTAATTTATGTCTTTTTTACAGCCTTTAAAAATACACAAAAATTAAACAAAAAATATTGTGCTGCCCATTCTATATGCTACAGAATCACTCTTATCTTCTGCCCTTTCCGCCTTTCTTCGCTGCAATAGCTATTATAACTATCACTACTACAATGACTACAAGCACAATCCATAGCCATGCAAGGTTTGTTGCTCCTGCTGCTTCACCCTCTCCTGCAGCTCCTGTCTCTCCTGCTGTTGCATTCTGCTCTGCTGAAGGCAATTTAGGCATCTCCTCATGTATTGACTTTATTGTCAGGTTTGCCTTATTGCTGACTATCCCATTCAGCTTTACAGAGATATCATAGAATGTGTCATTTGTAACCTCAAACTTCTTTTCCTCTCCCTCAGATAATGTTACTGTCTGCGGTGTTGAGGAAACAGTGATTGTTACTGACTTATTTACAACATCTGCTACCTTGACATAGTGGTTCTCTGTTACACTTGTTGGCCCAGCCCCTGCTGCTGTTGCAGGAACAGTGATAGTTATAGCAAGCTTTACCTGCTCATTCTCCTTGATAATATTTATGTAGCCAACTTCAGCCTGCTCTTCAGTTATTGAGTATGTCTTTGTTACTGATGCTGACACCCCTGCTCCACCGCCTCCGCCACCGCCTCCTGATGAGGTTGATGAGGTTACAGTGTAGGTAACATCTGAAAGGGCAGAGTTTCCTGTGTAGTCGCTTGCTGTGCATCTTGTTGTGAATGTGCCTGTATCAACAACAGATGGTGCTGCTGTGTAATCTACAACAGGTGTTGCTATAGCATCTGTTGCAGTGCATGTGCATGCTATTCCACCAGTATTTCCTGCTGTTGTTGATGTAGGTGTGCATGTATGTGTGATTGCAGGAGCTGTGTTGTCTATTGTAATAAGTGTTGACTTCTCACTGCTATTCAAATTGCCTGCTGTATCATTTACATAGACTGTTACATTGTAGTATTTGCTGTCCTTGAATGAGCCATTGGATGTATTTATTGTGATATTCCACTGGTTGCCTGCCTGGAATGCCCTCAAGAACACAGACCATGATGCATTGCTTATGTTGAAAAACACAGAGCTTATTCCTGACGGAGTGTCAGCAACTACAGTTGCATTTAATATAAGATTGCCAGAGTAATTGCCGCTGTTAACAGGCCTTATTATTGCACTCACATTAGGGGCAACATTATCAAATATCATCTGAATAACGCTTACTGTCCTGTTTACATTTCCTGCAGTATCATTTGCAGAAACTGTAATATTGTATGTTCCATGCGCATAGGCTGTTGTGGCTATTGTAACATTCCACTCTGTTCCTGACTGCACTGCCTTCACAAATGTATGGTTTGCTGTATTATTTGTTGCAGTTATGTTGAAGTAAACATTGCTCACGCCTGCTGTTGCATCTGCAACACTTGCGTTTAATATCAGGTTGCCTGAATAATTTCTACCGCTTACAGGATTTCTTATTGCTGTGATATTTGGCACCCTATTGTCCAATGTAACCTGAGTAACGCTTACAGTGCTGTTTGAGTTTCCTGCTGTATCATTAGCATAAACAGTTATGTTGTACACTCCCTCTTCATAAGCTGTTGTGGCTATTGTAACATTCCACTCTGTTCCTGACTGCACTGCCTTCACAAATGTATGGTTTGCTGTATTGTTTCTTGGAGTGATATTGAAATAAACATTGCTCACGCCTGCTGTTGGGTCTGCAACGCTTGCGTTTAATATCAGGTTGCCTGAATAATTTCCGCCGCTTACAGGATTTCTTATTGCTGTGATATTTGGCACCCTGTTGTCAAATCTAAATAGAATAACGCCGACAGTGCTGTTTGTGTTTCCTGCACTATCATTCGCATAAACAGTTATGTTATACTCACCTTCTATATAATTAACAGTGTTTATTGTGACATTCCACTCGCTTCCTGACTTAAATGCTACTGTGAAATTTGAGCTTTCTGTGTTGTTTCTTAAAGTGATGTTAAAGTAAACATCTCTCATGCCAACAGTAACATCAGTTGCTGTTGCGTTTAATATCAGGTTGCCCGAATAGTTGCCACCAGCAGTAGGGGTGCGAAGAGTTACAGCTGGCACTGTCTTATCCAGAACTATCTTTCTCAAGCCTGTTGAATTTACCTGATTTACAGCATCTGTAACATTTACTGCGTATGTGTAATTGCCATCTGGAAGATTTGTCCAGTTTATTGTATAAGTCATTGGAGTGCTGTTAAAGGTTGTTGAGTTTACAACACTTGTTGTATTCCAAAGTGTAAATGTTACATTTATAAAATTTGTATCATTATAAGATGTAACATTGACATAGGTTGAATTTGCAGTGACATTCACGCCATCGTTTTGTGTTTGAGTTCCGAAAGATATATTTTGCGGGTATGTTGTATCAAGTGTGACTTTAAAGGTGCTTGAAACAAGAGCATTGTCGCCGCTGTCATTTCCAGTTGCGTTTACATAATATATTCCATCAGCCAGTCCTGTAAAGTTTGTTTGGTTATTGAACAGCCCTGTAGAGTTGGATGAATTTATTATGGCCCTTGCTGAATCAAAAAGCCTTGCACGTATCTTCATAGCCTCGCCGGGATTTGGCCCTGTTGCATTTCCGTAGTTATCAGTAACAGTTGCATTAATAACAATATTTGATTGAGAAAGATTTGTTCCGTCTGCTGTTGGGCTATTGATTGTTACTGCAGTTGGGGCTGTTGTATCATTTACAGTCACAGAGATATTTGTAGAATTGGTAAAGCCTGTTGTCATGTTAACAGTCAAAACACTAAAATTAAAGTTTCCAGGGTTAGTTGCTGTTGCATTAAACACAAAATAAACCCTAGTGTTATTTGTCGCATTTGTAATATTAATCAACCAGCTTAAAACACCGGTTGTATTTGCAAAAACAAAATTTGTCACAACTGTGCCGTTATTGGCATATGTTGCATTTGTCGTAGATGCATTAGCGAGAAAATTAGAGTTAAAGGTTATATTAACCTGTGTTATGTTATCAATTCCTCCCTGGTCTGTGTTATTCACAGATATGTTATAAACATAGCCTACATCTTCATCAACTGAAACTGTGCTTCCGCCTGTTGAAACTAAAACAGGAGTCGCAGCATAAACTATTGCCACAACTGCAACAACTAAAAAAAGCATTAATGCGAAATATTTCAAATTTGCCTTAGCCTCTTTTCTCATATTAATCCAATAAATCCTCTTTTAATAATTTAATACTATTTCCGCCCCTTTATAAATCTTTCGGAAATTTCGGGATTTAGAATTGTATGAAAAAAATGCTAGCAGAATAAAAAGTTAAAAGGCAAGACGAAAAATTTAATATTTCCCGCCAGAAAACATTATCCCTAAAAATTATTTTTTACCCTCTTGGTTTTTCCTGAATATGCAGGCTTCCATCACAAGGTTTTCATGATTTATTTTTATTATTTATTTTTTGCGTGAGCAAAAAATATTTAAACGCGCAGGTTGTGGAATGGCATGAACAAAAGAAAGGCTGTAAAAGCATTTTGCATCTTCCTTCTCATTGCAATTGCAGCATACTATTCTCTTTATCTTTACAATTCAATAAGCCAAAGACAAACCGCGACAGCATATGCAGTTAAGGCGACGCCTGTAACATACGAAAATATTGAAAATGTTCTGTCAGGCAATAGCATGGTTAAAATCCTGCCGGAAAATTCTGAAGTATTACTAAAATTTTATAACTTCAACACAGGAAGCAGGGTGTGGGAAAAATCTTATGTGCTAAAGAAAGGGCTCGTTAATGAAGGGACAGCAACAAATCCTGACATAACCTTAAGCATGCATTCAAAATATCTTGATGAAATGACAGACCAGAATCTATGCAGCATAATAAAAAAGGCAAAAAGCAACAATGATTTAGGAGTAGAGATGCACATCCCATATGCCGCGCTTCTGTGGAAATACAAAAATGTCCTGAAATATAAGGATTGCTTTGGATTGTAGCCAGAGGCTTGCAGGGCTCTGGCATTGCAGATATCTTGGCATAATGCTGCATACTATATTATATATGCGGGCGTAGGGCAGGAGTATTTTTATATAATTTTCCTGGGGAGTCAGGGAACGAAAGATTTATAAAGCTACCAAACTTATAGATATATATAAGTTTGGTAAATTATTAAAATGGTTGCAAATATCCCCCTAAATTTAAAATTAAGAAAGAAAATAGAGAGAGAGATAGCTTACGCCCAGGATATTATTGTTGGGGAGCTTTACAAATTTTTTCCCACCGCAATAATTCATGGCGGAACAGCAATATGGAGATGCTACCAGGGAAACAGGTTTTCTGAGGATGTTGATGTTTATATAAACAAAGATTTAAGCAAAATTGAAGAATTCTTCAATTCACTAATATCAAAAGGCTTTAAGATAATAAAAAAAAGGATAAAGGAAAATTCAATTTATTCTGAACTTGATTTTAACGGCACTGCCGCAAGATTTGAAGCAACTTTTCAGGACAAAAAGCCTTTTTCGAGGAAATATGAAACATCTGAAAGCTTTTTTATTAATGTTTATACTTTAAGCGCAGAAGATTTGATAATAGAAAAAGTTGAAACTTACCTGAAAAGAAGAAAAATACGAGACTTGTATGACATTTATTTCCTGCTTAATTATGCAGAAAATAAAAAAGCAATTGAACATTTCTTAAGAAGATTAATTGAAAATTATGAAAAGCCAAAGGATGAAGAAAATTTGGCAGGCATTATAATAATGGGAGTCGTTCCCCAATCAAATGAGCTTTTAACGGAGATAAAAAGATGGGCAAAATAAAATATCTTGATGATATCAGAAAATTTTTCAAAAAAAGCCCAGTAGTTGACATAGGCTCTTTAAAGAGATTTATTAAAAAAAAGAATAAAGACTATATTTATCTGGTTATCAATAATCTTTTGAGAAAAAAAGAGATTAAAAAAATAACAAAAGGCTATTATACTATTCATGAAGACCCCTCTCTTCTTGTTTTCTGCTTTAAGCCGTCCTATCTTGGGCTGCAGAATGCAATGAGCTTTCATAACCTATGGGAGCAGGAAACTGTGCCCATAATCCTTACTGCAAGAAATGTTCGGAGTGGAAGGCGGGAGGTATTTGGCGCAAACACTATAGTCAGAAAGATAGACAAAAAATACATTTTTGGCTTTGAATACTATAATGACGGAGATTTTTATTTTCCTTACTCTGACATTGAAAAAACCTTCATTGACATGGTTTATTTCAGGCAGTTTTTAGATGCTGAAGTTATCAGCAACTTCAGGGAAAAGATTGACAGGAAAAAGCTGGCTGAATACCTGAAAAAATACCCTGAAAGATTTAGGAAAAAGGTAAATAATATTTTGAAACAAAAGGAGTAAGTCCATAAATTAGTTTCTTAGCTACAAATTATGGATGGTGTCCATATATTATTACTTGGGCTTAGCAAGGTGTTGTTAAGATTTTGGGACTTGGTTTAAAGTGTTAAGTGCCCAGACTTATAGATATTTTTCTAATTCCTTAAAGCTATCTTGAATCAGATATAACATAACAATAATAATTAAAAACCCCCTTTTATTTGGTTTTCGATGGAAGACACAAAAGACAATACTGAACAAAAGTTAGATAAAATGAAAGAGATAAATACGAAAGAAAAACAAATTGAAGATTTAGATAAAAAAATATTAGATAAAAAAGCAGAATTGGAGAAGAAAAATGGAAGAAGAGTTTTTTTATTTTTGGGTAAAGATATTAGTGACGACACGGTAACGGATGTTTTTCAGGATTTAAGAGAAAATTTTAAAGATACAAATGGCAGGCTTGATGTGATTATTGATTCTGGAGGGGGGATATTCATGCGGCATTTAACATGGCCTCACTTTTTAGAAAATATGCTCCAACTGAGCTAAATATAATAATTCCGAGATGGGCAAAGAGTGCCGCTACTTTGGTAGCTTGCGGAGCAGATAAAATATTTATGACTCAAATAGCTGAACTAGGACCATTAGACCCGCAGATAACTCAAATGAATCCAATTGAGGAAAGATTAGAAGAGTTTTCACCAATGTATCTAGATTCCACTTTGAGTTTAATTAGAGATGAATTAAACAAGGGTAATGAAAAGTTAGGAGAACTTTTAGTAAATAGATTACAATTTCCGATGACTTTAGGAGGAATAATGAAAAGTCTTGAAATTGGGAAAAATTATTTGTCCAAGTTATTAAGCTTGGGGATGTTTAAAGAAAATAAGAATGGGGAAGTTAGCTTGATTGCAGAAAAGTTAAGTAGAGGATATTGTGACCATGGATTTTGTATAAATCTTGATGAGGCAAAATCAATTGGTCTAAAGGTTTTTGAAATTGAAAAAGGCGATTTAGATTTAGTTTGGGAGATATATGACAGCCACAGAAAAAAAGAGAAACTAAAACGAAAAGTAAATAAAGAGGAGATGCTTAATGAAATAAAGGATTTACCCGAGGGTATAAGAAAATTAATTGACGAGAATATAACTAAACAAAAAAATAGAAAAAATGTCGAATAAAACTCTTAAAAAAATGAATCTAACATTAAACATTGTTAGGGAGATTCTTAGAAAAAACGGGGAGATTTCTGAAAATCAAATAAAGGCAATTCCATTTTTAAATAAAGAAGAATCTGAGATTATATTTAATTCGCTAATAATTTCTATACCTCATGCAAGAGTCAATGTAGAAAAAATTAGCAGTTCTCCTTATTTGGAATGGGATAGAAAGATATTTTGTTAAGATTATCTTTTTTGCTTTGAATATTAATAGCTTAGAAAATGACAGAAGAGACAACATTTAGAAAACTTAAGAAAGCTCTCCTTGAGTTACTTAGAGGTTATCCAGATTATGTATTCTATGGAAAAATTGAATCTTATATAAAATCTGGAAAAGAGGGAGTTGATTTATTACATAAACACCAAATTATTGATAAACTTCCTATTGAAGAGGTTAAAAAACTTATTGATAAAATGCCACAAGAAGAAGTTAATAAATTGCCTTTAGGAAATGAGAGATTTCTCTGGTATCGTCTTGCCCCAAAAGGAATAGATTTAACTATTTCTATGATTAATTTAGAGTATAGTGAAAGAATAATGGAATATAGCAAACAAACATTAAATTATAGCAAAGAGATGAGATTTTTTACTATTGCTATTATTGTTTTAGGGATATTGACTCTAGGATTGGGAGCATTAACTTTTTACTTTGAATGCTGCATAACAAATGGAATGGCTTTTGCCCGCCAATTTCAAGGATTATGATAAGTCCAGCAATTAACAGGAAAGCAAAATATCCTTAAAAATCCCCAAGTTTTAACAATGCCGCTTAGCAATTAATTTTTATAATGATTCTAACTGGGTAATCAAAGAAATAGACAAAATAGTCTTATCTTAATTTTCTATATTTTTCTACATTTTTCCTACTTATCATACTATGGAATTTATCAATATCAAAATCCAAATTATTACTCCTGCTGAAATCATAGTTCTCTAAAACAAAATTAATGATATTCCTTTTCAAAATACTATATGGCAGAATGGATTTAAGAAAAGTGAAGTTACTTTCTTTGTTGGTGATAGTTAATTCAAAAACACCTGTTGATTTTCTTTGATATATATTCCCAAAACCAAGAAAGTCTCTTATGCTTAGTAATATTAGTTTATCAGAACTGTATATTCTACATAAAATTTGATAAGATTTATCCTTAATTTTATTAAAGTGAATGTTACCTTCTCCATCAAAAAATCCCGCTAGATAAGACCAGTCCATTATTCTTCCCTCATTTTTTACTCATCTCTTTTATTTCTTCAATTATGACTGTCTCGGGTTTTTTAAGTTTGTAGATAGTTCTTCTTGCATCTTCTTCATCAATCCTAATTTCCATCCACCCAGCTTTTCTTAAGTCAGAAAGAAAAACTGCAATTGCTCCGTTATCTTTTAATATTTTCTCTGCCCGTTCTTTAGTAAACTCTTTATCTTTAAGTTTAATCCAAAGCTTCGCATATCTTATCATTACCCATTCTGGAAGATGCTCGGTCATTATCTTTCTTAAATAAGTTTATAGCTTATTAAATAAATTAAAGTTTATAAACTTTTTGGAAATGTTTAAATACTAGAATTATGTTATATTAATTGAAAGAGGTATAAGTCAAAGGCTATGGTAAATTTTAAATACGCTTCTTTATTGTCTATTAGTATGGAAGGAGACGAAGCATTTTTTAAAGTCTATTCAAGTGTCCCCATAGAAGAAAGACAAAAAGTAGTTGTCGTCTTAGATGGAAAACCTATAAGTTGGGATCTAGCATATCAGGAGATTAAAAACAAGACAGACAGGGGGGGAAAAGTTTTGAATATTTTGAAGGAATTAGGTATAATATGAATAAGAAAATAGAGCTTGATTTAGAGAAAATAAGGAGAGAAATAGCTATAGAAAGACTTAGACAAGTCTCCTCAACAATTAAAATCTCTTTTGGTATGTCTAATGGTAAGTTTTTGGGTAGAGATGAACTGATTAAAAATATTCAAGATGATACTCCTTTAGGCAAGAACATAGTTCGCGTACAATTAGCTTATTTAAAAGCATTTAAAGAAAGATTACTTGTTTCTGAATAAGATGGTATGCATCCTTTTTTCTAGACCAAATCACGATGGACAAATGGAATATTTGTATCATTACAGCAAAGAACTTGTAGTTTTATCAGAATCAAAATATTATACGATAAACAAAGAAGGAAAAGATGCTATAAAGAGAAATATAATCAACATAATCAAGAAGAAACAACCAAACCTAATCATGTTGAATGGTCATGGTTCACCAACTTGTGTTTGTTGTCAAGATGATGAAACATTAGTTTCTTGTGAAGAGAATCCAGAAGTCTTGGCGAATTCAATAACTTATTCTTTCTCTTGCTCCTCTGCAGCATCTTTAGGAAAATTAGCTGTGGAAAAAGGAGCTATAGCATTTATAGGTTATGATGTAGACTTTGCTCTTGGAAAAGACCCTGACAGTGAAGCAACCCCTTCTAAGGATAGAATAGCTAAGCGATTCTTAGAACCATCAAATCTTCTTTTTAGTTCTCTTATAAAAGGAGTGGTAGTTCAGACAGCTATTGAAAGGGCAAAGAAAAAAATGCAAGAAAATGTATGGTATCTTGCTACAACTAAAGATTTTCCTGAAGCTCCTGATTATGCTCCATTTCTATTTGGCAATTATTTGGGTTTAGTTATACATGGAAATGAACAAGCACACATCTAATTGCTTTTAAGTCTTATATATAATAGAGTATAGAAATATTTATATATGTTATTAGCTTATTTAATAAGCTATTAGCTTACTATTTAAAAGTTAATACAATCTAAGCGAAAAATGACAACACAAATAACTCCATTTGACTACGAAAAAAACTTGTTTAAACAGAAACAACAACTTGTCCAGTTAGAACTCCAAGAAAATACCCTTGAAAGGGAAAAATTCAAATTTCTAAGGACAACATGCGAATTTATTGAATCAATCAATTTTGAAGAAAAAAGAAAAGTTGGCAAACCTCAAATGCCTATCAAAGATATTCTAAAATCTGTTTTAGTTATGTCTTATAACGGAATGTCTTACAGAAGAACTCGTTCTGATTTAGTTGAACTTTATAATCAAAAATTAATCTCCAAAATTCCAAGAAGAAGCACCTTAAACAAATATATGTGCTTAGATAATACAAGAAAGATAATAGAAAGGCTAATCCAAGTTTCTGCTTTAGTTTTTATTGATAATGAAGACACCCTAATTTGTGATTCAACATGGCTAAGCCACTCCCAATATGGTGGTGGCTATATTGTTGTGCATGATAAAGAAAATGCACCATTGGATAAATGCACTAAAATTCATGCTGCCTGCCTGAAAAACAGCAAGATGATTGCTTTCGCTAAGGCAACTAAGGGGACTGTTCACGATTGTCCAGTTTTCAAAGAGATGGTTATATCTATTGTCAGAAATGGTTTTAATATACATAATTTGCTGGCGGACGCTGGATACTGCTCTAAAGATAATTATGCTCTTTGCAGAAATCTTAATATTGAAAATACCTTTATTGATTTTAAAAGCAATTCAAAACTCCATGAAAAAGGTAGAACTCTTTGGGCTAAACAGTTAAAGATGTTTTTGAAAGATAATGACTTATGGCACGAGAAATATAGATTTAGGGTTGTTGCTGAAGGCATCTTTTCAGCTATCAAGAAAAAACAGACAACTTACCTCAGAAGCAGACAGGAAACTTCTAGGCAGAATGAATTGTTACTTAAGGCATTGGTTTATAATTTGTGTGTTATTGGGAGATACTTTTAATTTGTATTGTTAAGTTTAGTTTAGGAAAAAATATAAGGATTAAATTATGATTATTTTTTTAGAGGATTTGACTTTCCAATTATATGCCAAAACATCTTATCAAGTTCTTCCCAAACCTTTGACCATAGAGGAATAAATTCATCATACATCTCTTTGGCTTTTTTGATTTCCATAGGTTTTTCTCCTTTGTCATAGATTAAATCTCCATCAAAACCAAACATTCCAGAATGAGCAAATCTATTCCTCAGTTGTTGAATTTTATATAAATCTTCTTTAAATCCATCATAAGAAGTCCAATTTATTTTTTTTAGTATCTTTTTCAAGATATTTATTTTTAAGCCAAATGAAAAATAAGGGTCTGAAAGAACCATCGCTGAAAATTTAGAATGCTTGTCTGATAAGACAAAATAATTGGTGATTAATGCACCAATATACATTTCTATATCTACTGATTTTGTTATAACCACTCCTCTCAAAAAAGAAACTTCTTTAGTTGTCTGCTCTATCTTTTTTGCTAATTCTTCATCCATCTATTAGAACATTTTTCTGACATTAACTACTTTTCGGAATGTATACTTCCGAATATGTGGACATTGGCTTTAATTTGTGGACATCAGCTAATATGTGGACTATCTTAAACAAAAGCATACTTGACAAGTGAAGCAAAAAGATTTAGGTGCATAATGAAATATATCATTCATAAGACAAATCTTTATATATTCATTTATCTAAAAAATAAAATGGCAAATTTCAGGGGTTTTTATAATGGTGTATTGAAATATTTAGCTAATTCTCCGTTCAATGGAAGAATTTCAATTGAAATTCATGAGGGAGAATCTGTTGTTTTTGATTTAGGCAGACTAGCAGTTGAATTTGAAGAGACTAGAGACACCCAAGCAAATGAACAAGAGTTTATTCTAACAAATATTTTAAGAGAGAAGGTGGCAGAAGAATTCAGGTTGCACCCTATTTTTGGTGTTGGTTTTGCTTACAGGGAAAAAAGCCCGCAAACACCAGAAGAAAAATTAAAGGTATATGATACATTAGGCAAAGCAGCTGAAAGATATTTTGAATTTAGGTACTTTGGCATTTTTAGAACATTAGAGTCAGAGCTTAAAAATCTTTCAATAAATTCTGAGAAAACAAATTCTAAGATAATAAAAGAGCGTTTAGATGAGCTGGTAAAAAAATAAATAGTAAGAATACAATCCCTGACTTTCAACCCCCTACCCCATCTTCTTGGTTTTTGCCCGCTTTCTCACTTTCCTAACTACTGCACTTTCACAACCCTTAAAAACCCCCTCTGGCTCATAAAACTGCAGACTAGGCCGGCGCGATAGCCCTGCGCCATTTGCCCGTGGGCTTTAAGCAGGCTGCAAGAGGGTAAGTGACACAACTGCTAAAAGGTCCTTATTTGGACGTTGAGGTTTTGTCCTGCTCGATCTTGCTTTTGCGAAATGGGTCAGGCCCTGACCGGAGCAGCCCTAAACAGGAGTTAAGGTGCTTGTAGGGTAGCAAAACTGAGGAAGAATGAGGGTAACTTTTTAATGGCTGTGAGGCAAGCCCTCGGGTCTGCGCTTTTTTGTGCACAATTCTCCTGCAAAGAATATATTTAAATACATCATTTATCTTTAGTCAGTATGGCGAAAAAAGGGGCGGTGAAAAAGAGAGAGTTGCTGAAGGCAAAAAGCGCAAGAGAGGTGAAAAAAGCGCAGCTGTTCATCATAGCTGCTGTGATTATTGTTGGCGTTTTGTTCAGCCTGTTTGCTGTCACAAATTATGTAAAAACAAGGCCAAAGCCGGCTGCATTTTATGATTTATCTGAAGAGCTAAGCTCAGAAAGCAGCCAGGTCATAGACTATGCAACATACACGCAAGGTGATGCAAACTCGCTAGTGCAGGATTTCTCGCAAAAATATGCCGGTTATGTAGGCAAGGATATTGAGCTGGTTTTTGTTTATGGAAATTCTGGCCAGCTGACAATGCTTAACTACACAACACAGGAAACAGGAAGCCTTGGAGGCGAGCTTGGAGGCACATCTGCTTCAATTCCCACAACTACGCGGGAGCCGCAGATAACAAACATACCCCCTGATGCGCCTATAAATGTTACAATAGGAAATGTAACATACAATTTTCAGCTGTCTCCTGGAGAGAACTTTTTCTTTGTAATTAAAAAAGATATTGGAGAGGAAAAGCATGTTGCATCGCAGCAATAAAAAATCCCAGCCACAGCAAGCTGGGGGGTATTTTTTAAGCCTCAAACTGGGACGACGAACTAAAAATCGTAGCAAGCTACAGGGTATTGCACCCAGTTTGAGCAATAAAAAAGCTGTAAGCGAGGTTGTGGCTTATGTCCTGCTTATTGTCATAGCGCTTAGCATATCAGCAATGATATTTGTCTGGCTGAAGTATTTTGTGCCAAAGGCAGTAGAGGAATGCCCTGACAGCATTGCAATTGCAATAAAAAGCTATTCGTGCGACACAGCCGGAAATACTATAACACTCGCAATCAAAAACAACGGGCTTTTCAGCATAAGCGGCTTTTATGTTTATATAAGCAATGAAACAGGGACATTGCCCATACTCGAGCCGGCTTTTGTCTCATCAGAAAGGTGCAGCAGCAATGAAATCTGCCAGGGAGGATATTTATCTTTGTCCTCGCCTCTTGCTCCGGATGAGGAATTCAGCACTGTATTCTTTTACCAGGAGCACAACAAGATAGAAGAGGTTGAGATAGAGCCATTCACATGGCAGGGCAAAAAGGTTGTGCTGTGCAAGGACGCGATAATAAAGCAAAGGGTTCAGGGATGCGGGTAAGAATAGAAAAGCACTTTTAAAATCTTACCTCTACATTTATACAAATCTTTCTATTTTATGTTATATGTAGGGGTAAGAATAAAATTCATGAATATTTTCTTCCAAAATATCACAAGAGGATACTTTAAGGATTCATCATAGAATTTGTTTGGGCTAAAGCTTCTAATCTTTTGTCACCCTTTCTTTTCCCTAATTCTGCTTTAAATTCATTACGATAAGCAGGATGGCTGATATTCCCATTTATATAGTCCCAGATAAATTCCTCTGCTTCTGGATGTTTAAGAAGCACATCTGCAAGTTCAATAGGATTATATTTGTCAAATGTGCCCATTAAAGACATAGAATAGGCTGTATTGCTTTCTTTCAGTTGTTTCAATTCTTTAACATTCATTATTTTATCACCCAGAAGCTATACTTAAACACTTATATATTCTAATTATTATATTCTAATTTATTGCATTACATCCTCTGCAAAATTCCTATTCTTTTTTCTATTGGGGGATGTGTTGAAAATAATTCAGAGAATTTTTTCCTAAATGGGTCTGACATGAACAATGGCGCGACTGCCTTGCTTATCCTTCCTGAAGATTCAGGAGCATGCTCATTCCTGATTTTTTTCAGCGCGCCTACAAGTCCTGTCGGGCTTCTTGTAAACTTGACAGAAGAGGCATCTGCTGCATACTCTCTCTTTCTGCTTATGGCAAACTGAACCAGCTGCGTTAGTATTGGCGCAAGTATTGCCAGGGCTATTGCAATCAGCATAAAAACTAGATTTCCTCTGCTCTCTCTGTCGCTTTCCCTGTACCACAAGCTTCTTAAAAAAATCTGCGAGATTATGGCAATCATGCCGATAAGCACTGCTGTCAGTGTCATGAACCTTATGTCAAAGTTTGCTACATGTGAAAGCTCATGCCCCAAAACACCCTCCAGCTCCTGCTTGTCTAATTTTTTCAGCGCGCCTGTTGTCACGCAAATCACACTATGCCCGGGGTCCCTGCCTGTTGCAAATGCATTTATCTGCTCGCTGTCCATGATATATATCTGGGGCATGGGCATTCCCGACGCAAGGGTTAATCCCTCAACAGAATTGTAAAGCTGCCTGTATTGTGAAATGTCTGCTTTTTTTGCTCCAACGCTTGCAAGCGCAATCTTGTCCGAGTTATAATAACTAGAAACTATGTATGAGAGCGAAAAGATTATTGAGATAATCATGACAATAAAAAAATATCCAGGGTCAAGCGCGAAACTGATTGCATAGCCTAGCGCCAGCAAAACTATAAAAACAATTCCTATCAGCAATGCAGATTTTACCTTGTTCCTCTGAATCTGGTTATGAAAGCTTATTCGCGCTTCTTTTTCTAGCATGATAATAAAAAGAAAGGCGGGTTTATAAAGTTTTTACCAATGTTAAGTCCATAATCAAACTTAACATTCTCACTTTTTCTTGCAAAAATCATCAG
>CAYMCA010000001.1:40022-49173 GCA_964388875.1 Candidatus Woesearchaeota archaeon | reverse complement strand
TTTAATGTCATATCAATGTTCATCTTTATTCACCTCTCTTTCTTTCCAAACAACCGCGGGCTAAGCCTTGCGCTTTAGCTCTGTCACCTTGATTGGAAAATATCCCATATCCCTCACCTTGTTTATGGCTTCTGACATATTCTTTGCCATGACAGTACCCTTTGCCTCGCTACCGCCTAATTTATTCCTTTTATTGGGCTTAATAGCAATATAGCTGTATTTTCTTTCTTTAAGCAAAACAGGCTCAAGCGCAGGCATAAGATGAATCACAATCCTGTCAATGCGGTCTATCCTTCCGCAATTCATCTCATAGACATCATGGGAAATGCCCTGCTGTTGAAGATAGTTGTGCAGGGATTCTATAAACTCAAGAGAAGCATCCAAGCCTTCCTCGCCCTTATTTGCTGTTGTATAAATCACCAGCCCTTCCCTTAAAAACTGAAAGCTTAGCTTAAGATACTGGTTCTTGTTCTGCGGCGCCAAAAGAACAATGTCCCGAAACTTTTCATTTTCCATGGTTTTTCTCCTTTCTGTTATCCTGCACTGGCTGAATAGGATAACCTAAGCTATTTGTTTTATCCAATCACTGAATTCATCCTCCAACCCCTCTTGCCTCATTTGTTTCAACGCCGTTATAGTAAACTCAGCTATGTTAATATCTGAAACCTTTAGATTTGGTGGCTGAATACTATCTCTTCTTTTAACCAAGCTTTCAGGAAAATCTTCTCTTTTTCTAATTATTCGAATAATTATCCCCACGAGCCATTTGGCAAAGCCTGAGGCATTCTTATGCTCTGCTACAGCACCTATCACCCAGAGCGCATACCCTATTGCCTTATTGCCCGGGCATGCCATATCCAATGATGCTACTAGCGCAGCTATTGCAATTTTGTCAAGCTTTTGCGCATCCCATTTATTAACACAATCTCTCTTTAGGTATATGCTCTCTGCAGACTCAGTAAGGGTTTCCATAACTTCCTGTCTCCATGCGGAGATTACCTTGTGTGGCATTTTACTCGCCTCCTTTCTATATTCAGCCTCTTTAAATTGATAAAATCTGATTTCTCCCGGCTCTCTTACACCCACATTTTATTTCCGTATCTCTGAATGGTTAAGCAGCTTTAGATAGTCATTAAAGCTAAGGTTAGTTCTTCCTGATTTTTTATCAGATTTCCAAAAAGAGCGTGCTAACAAAAGCCCAATACCATCTAAAAAAAGGCAAGCAACACCTAAAGAAGCATATACTATTTGTTGCACATTTTTTGGCACCCCTATAATATTTAATACTACAAATATTATCAGGAAGCATAATCATGCCGCAAATATCAAAATTGCTCTCACAATCATGTTTTTTCACCTCACTCATCAAGAATTTTTTAAAACAAGATGCAAATGCAAAAGAATATACTGCAACAACCAGCCTACCGGAAAATGTCCTAATTCTTAATATGCCTGATATTTATTGTTATTTCCCCGCCAGCAACAGGGCTTGGGCATCTGGGATCTCCTTTGTCAAAGAACATAGCAGGCAGGATAAAATAGGCCTTCAAACAATCAGTTATATCCTCTGGCTTAAGCTTAACATCCCCTTTTTGCTTAAATTCTCCTAAATTACCGGTTACTTTGATTTCCCAATTATTGCTGAGCTTTTTTGATTTTGGCATGATTTTTTTCTCCTTTTTCTATTTTTAATCCAGCCAAAAATAAATCAGCCCGGGCTAGTTGCTCTTCTGGCAGTCTCTTAGCCTCATGGCTGTAGACATGGTTTCAACCAGTTTGGGTGATGCCCCCAAAACCTCAAAAAGAGCTTTCGCCCGGGCTGACTTTTGATTCTTTAGCTCTAACTCTATTCCCAGAAATCAACTCTATTTGCCTTTGTCTTCGACTTCCTCACCTTCGCGCAGGCTCTTGATTTCGGCAATAAAAAACAAATCCTGGCCTTCCTCTTTTACCTGAAGGGTGAGTATATTTCTATACAGGTATATGCTTGTGCTGCCACTCATCTCCTGCAGAAAAGAATAAAGCGGGCTGCCAGCAATCTCTTTGTATCCTGCGCCTATTGCCTCATCTGCGCTCATAACCAGCGTCTCTCCATTATCTGTGATTATTG
The DNA here is from genome assembly GCA_964388875.1 of Candidatus Woesearchaeota archaeon. Classification (GTDB taxonomy): domain Archaea; phylum Nanobdellota; class Nanobdellia; order Pacearchaeales; family GW2011-AR1; genus JACOYM01. Next base: position 47,063 of record CAYMCA010000001.1, on the reverse strand, counting down.
CAAGATTTCCTTCGCGGACTATGAGTGTATATTCTGCCTCACCATTGTATGTTCCGCTTAATTCAATCCTGGCAGAATCTGGCTTTGCATACCATATTATCCCCCTGCACTCCAGGTTATCGCCGTAAGCCTCTCCTGCAAGGTAAAAAGTTGCAAAGTAGCTGTCTGCTGCTTTTATTTTCTCTTCAAAATCAGACAGCACATCAGCATAAGCAGAATAGCACATTGATACAAGCATGCATAAAATCAAAACCAAAATTAGCTTTTTCATTTTTACCTCCTTCTTGTTATTATTGGCCAAATTCAATAGTGTCTATTGTAATTGTTTCTGCGCTTGCGCCGCTGTCAGAGGTTGTTGCAAGCAGCTTAAGCCTGCCTTTACTTTTAAGCTCATACTCCCAGTATAAAGTGTGGCTGTACTCGTACTCCCACCGCTCATGCCAGTAAAAGTATCCTGCGCCAAATGTATTAACAGCAGCGCCTTTGCTCCCGCATTGAAACCACTCTGTCCAGTGCCAAACATCAAGTATATCGCACTTTGAGAATGCATCCTTATTCCATTCGCTGGCACTCCTAGGCTGTAGAACATAATTTTCAGGAATAGTATACTCTTTTTGGCTGCAATTACCCCTGAAATTTTCAAAAACTTTATAGTATTCTATTTCTTTTTTTACCCCCTTGAACAGGTTTAAACTGGAAAGCCACCAGCCAACCCCTGCAGCAATATCAACATTCTGAACCCATTTTATCTTCTGGGTTTTTATAAAACCGCCTTCTGTCCAGGTTCTTTCGCTTTCTTTAAATTGAAAATCAGTAAACTGCAATGGAGCGCGAATTGAAACGCGCGAGAAATGTGAAATCTCTGCTATCACTATGCCGGTTTCTTCATCCACAGTGCAGGGCAGCAGCTCTGGCTCTGAGCCTTCTGTTTCAAGATACACCTTAATCAGCTTAGGCCCAAACCATGACATCTCCTCATCAGAGAGCGCTAATCTGGCTGTTGCTGGCTGTAAAAAGACAAGCCCTGTCGGCTCAAGCTCATACTCAATCTCGCCGGGAGCTGCCTCTGCTCTCTCTATAGAGATTAAAGTTTTGCTCTGCAATGCTCCCTGAGGAACAGCCAGTTCCAGGTTCAAGTCCCTGCTTATGACACTTCCGCCATCTGGCCCTATTATCTTTTTTCCATAGGACTGGTACCATACAGCAACCGGCTCTGACTGGACTTCAATACCATTCCTGCCATTGCCAATGCTGGAGACAACATAAATCACATTCTCGCCTTCTGCAAGCTCAACATCCTCAAAGGCAAATGCGCCCTCTCCTCCAAGCCCTCCTGCCGAGCTGGTTGCCTGCATTTCTGAAACACGAGCCCCATTTACATAGAGTGAAACATATGACTTTGCATGGGCTATGCCGCTCACTCCGATAAGCTGGCTGTCTGCAACCTCTGGCAGAGGATTTATTTCAGGAATGCCGATGCTGATAGCTGCATTCTCTATGCCTTTGTTCACAGGCATGCCAAAAACACCCGCAAAAAACAACACACCCAACAATATGAAAACTGAAAACACTAATGTTTTCATATGCCCTCCTTTCTGTTTTGTTAGTTTCTTTAAGCTTGAGTTCCGAAGTACAAAAAACATAAATCTTGTGGTATCAATGTCCGCTTTTCCTTGTTTTAAACACTCTTATATGACGCCCATATATATAGTGCAAAACTAAGAAGTAAAACAAAGAATGATACTGCTATAACTATTTGCCAATTCTCAGCCATTAATTCCTCAACTCTTATCAGCCAATTCTCAACTTTTTTCTTTGCCTCTTTTACTAGCATTGATTTTTCTTCCATGAGAGCCTCCTTGTTTGTTAAACTGCCTGTTTCTTTGCCTGAATGCCTTTCTTTTTTCCTTTTGCCTCACATCCAGGGCTTTGAATCTGCGCCATGGCTTTTAATAAATTTCCTTGTATTCGACAGCAGATATACAAAAGCAACAGCTGTAACTGAAGCGAATATAATGCTGAATATTCTGATGTTCTGTGTAGAAGGGCTGCCTCTTACAACAACATCTGTGATTAAGCACACCAGTGACAGCATTACCAAAAAGAAGCCAGCTGCCCAGATTAGCATCGTGCTTCTTACAAGATTCTTGCTTATCTGCTGTTTTTCTTCCCATTCAGAGTGAAGATGCACATCAAAGAATACAAAGGTTAAGGTGAATAATAACTCAGCGATGCCAATAAATGCTAAAGTTTTTGAATCGCTTAGCCACAACGCTAAAATCATCAATTGGGACATGATTCCTCCTTTCTTTTGATTTTTTCAGCGCCTTATCGCCTTATCATCGCGGAAGCGGAATAAGTGCTGTACCCACATAACCTCTTTCACTATGCGTTAAGCAGACAATAACCTCTGTTCCTACAGGAATAGCTTTCTGAAAATCACCATACCAACTACTATCGCTCCAAACTCCAACCACTTTGTAATCAGAAAGCTTTCTGCCAACATTCTCGCAATACTCTGCGGCAGAGATTGTCAATATCATTTCCTTTGGAAAATCTGCAGCTTTCGCTTGCTGCCTTGCTTTTCTTGCTCCTGGCAGCAATGGAATCACAAATGCTGTGAGGATACTTACAATTGCTATTATAACAAGCAACTCTATCAATGTAAATCCTTTTCCCCTTCTTCTTAGAAGTTTCATGAAATGCCCTCCTTTCTTTTAATTTCTCCAGTAACCCCTCTTTATTCCTAAACCCAAAAGCTCGTATATCTCTGCTTGTTTTATTTTCTTTTCTATTTTCTGGTGCATCGGTTCCCACAACCAGATTTGTGCTGGGAGCAAAATCAGAGATACCACGCACATTTTGATAATGAGCAGGGATAGTTCTGGAAGCATAAGAACATCACCAAATACCTTGGATACTGACTGTGCTGTAAAGACGATTGCAAATCCTGGAAATATTAATACTGCAGTCAAAGCCATAACCCATTCTGTTGTTTTCCAGAAATCTTTTGTTGTTTTCATATTCCCTCCTTTCTTTTTCTTTATTCCTCTTTCTTCCTGTTTATCCCCATTCTCCTGTCGCTCCACTTTGTGTAAAAGTGGCATACAACAAGCCCGAAAATACCCATTGCAATCACTATTGCAATCCCTTTGAGGATGAACATGCGCATGCTCATAAACATCACCTTCCTAACCTTAATTTTTATTTGGCTCCAGGGGAAGGGTTTGAACCTCCGCACATCCTTGGGCAAGGATTACTCTGCCATTGAGCTACCCTGGAGTGTTTTGTATTACCACTCTGCATCAATTTGCGTTAATAGCCAAAACCCAAAGCCAGCAAGACAAGCGGCCCGCCTGCAAATACAACCCCGGCAACCAGCACTAGCACCATTCCAAAAACGCGGAGAAGTCTTAGAAATCTTGTGCGCTTGTCCAAATCCCAGAAAAACATAAACGAAATAATTGCCATGAACAGCCCCAGCACTGCATCTGTAACTGCAATAGCGATAGGCATATTTATTCACCTCCTTTTTTTATTTTCTCAAAACCACCACATAGTAGCTGGCGGCGATAAGATTGCTGGTTGAAATAAATCTCTAACTTCTCCAATCAACTCAAGTCTAATTGGCAATACTTGCAATACCATTGCTGTCATTAGCGCAATTACAAAATAAATATGTGCTGCTGTTCTATCCCCTGCGTTTGTTATGCCCAGCAATTCAATTGATACTGCTGAAAGTACGAGAATATAAGTTATCAGCCACATATTTCCTCCTTTCTCATACATTTAAATTAAACAAGCTCTGTGCTGGTGCCGTATGTGCCATAGTGCTTGGACAAGGCAAACTTTACAGCACTTTGCGTGCAGACAACAGGCTTAATCCTGCATCCAGTCATCAGCCTCAAATCGTCAATAACAGGAACATTTTCTGGATTGGACATGGCAATAGTCAGTGTATCATCCTGCTTGCTCAGGGCTATCAGCTCATGGCTCCTGGCAAACTCCTCAGAAATCAGGGAAACTATCTCTGGATTGAAAACCTGCTTCTCCAGCTTAACATAAGGAATATTAAGCTGCAGGCTTAATGCCTCTGCTACATCTGCATCTTCAGCATAGCCAAGCTCTGCGAGTATTTCGCCAATTTTCCTGTGCGGGCCTGCCTCTCTTTGTTTTTTCAGTGCCTCTTCAAGCTGGCTGCTGGTTAGCCTCCCCTTTTCTATGAGCAACTCGCCTATAAGCTTATGTTTGCGGTGTTCCATTTTTTCGCCCTCCTTATCCTAATATATTTTCATCTGAATTGTTTTCCAGCCGTATTTTTCACAGGCCTTTGCCAATTCTCTCATTGAGGAATTGGGTTGCGCTTTAAAGGTATCAACAGCCCACTTGTGATATTCCTCTTTAGTATACGTGGAACCCCTGATTATTATTGCCCTGTAAAGATGACTTGCTTTTTCTAAATCCCCAATATCATTCTGTTCTGCTACCAAGTATAGCACTTTCATCTTTTCCACTTCCTTTCAATTGTTTCTTTCTCTTCCTCCGAAATCCCTTCCGGCTAGTTAAAAATCCTTCTTTATCTAAGCGAGGAAAACAAACTCCTGACATAACTGATTTTCAATCCTGCTCTGCCTATTTCAAAAATTCCACCTACCTGAAAATCCTTTTTCTTTTGCTCTCTTTCCTCGCGGGCTGCTTTTATGAACTCATGCTCCTGCGCTTTTGTCAAATTAAAGCAATCTTTAAGCCTTAGCTTTCCGCCAGGCTTTAACTCCCTTGCCTTGCATCTGTTCTTTTGCTTTTTCATAAAACTCCACCTGCCTTTCATTTTATACTCAATGACAAACTGCGAAAATATCATGTTAATATCGTTGAGTAAATAGGGAAAGACTTATGTCTTTCAGTACAGGCTATATAATACATAATGTTAGTAAACAGCTGTTGGAACATAATCAGCCCTATATCCAAACTCAACTCTGCAAGCATCATTTCCTTCTTTATTTTCAACTTTAATAAAAGTTAGCGCTTCCTGCAAGTTCAATAAAATCTCTTTTCCATCCTGTTGCTCAATAAATTCTATCACTCCACTTGCAGACTTTGCTCCGCCCAACTTCATCAATAAATCTGCTATCTCGCTTATAAGAAAAGTCTTCTCACCATAAGTAATCACTGTCCAAAACCACCACTTCTTGCTGAAAACTTTTCCTATAAAAGTGTCCCTTCCTTTTATCTCAAATTCCTCCTCTGTCATATATTCTCTTTCTTTTGAGGAATTTCTTCCAATATTGGCGAATATACCAATAATATGCCCGCTCATTTTAGCTCTCCTTTCCTGCAAGGTTATTTTTTAATTAGATGTTCATTAGCATATCTTAAGCTTCTTAATGCTCTGGTTAAATCTTCAGGAACATTACTGATTTGTTCATATAGGCTGCAAAGCTTAAGATATCTCGAGGTATTATTCCTGCTCTTACGCAAGCTTATGCTCCCCATAGTTTCTAAAATTTCTTTAGCTGTGGCAGAGATATCTTTGTGTAATCTGCCGGTTAGAGAATTTGCGCTCTTTTGAATGCTGTTTAAATCATGAATTATTTTTGCAGTTTCTTTCCCTAACTTTCGAATATCAACATCTGCCTTTTTTATTGCTCTCGTTGCTATACTAACAGGATTTGTCATTTTAATCACCTCATTTCCCTTTTCACATTTTTCCCGCCTGTCCTGCCTTATCTTTTCTGCACATACCTAGAGGGCAGGTGATTTTTATGGAATGAACTGCAGCCATTATTAAACAAATGTTTTGATATCTTCAAGTTAGTGTTGTTTTTTCTGGTGAGATTCATAAGCCTAAACTTCTCGTTAATTTCACCTCTTGTTGAGTGCATCTATGCCTCCTGATTGAATTGTTCAAGTTAAGCTTACATCACCTTTGTCCTCACCTCTGCGTCCTTAACCAGCTTCCGGCAGTCTTTGCATCTTTCAAGATGTTCTTTCAGGGCAGGTGGTATAATTCCTTCTAAATAACTGATTAAATCTTCGCCACCTATGCATTCTGAATCAGACTTTTGCTTGGTTTTCATGGCTTTTCCTTTCCCTTATCTCTTGTGAAATGTGGTTAGATTATTTTTCTTCTGCCCGTGGCTGCCAATCTTGTAAAATGGTATCTCTGCTATGTCCTTAATTCCGCCTTTAACCCTTCTAAAAAATGCTTTGGTGTCAGGGTCTGCCTCTTTTAAGTCCGATGTCCCGTCCTCATTTATCCTTCTGCCGACGCACATTTCAGGCTCCTTTCCCTATTTTTAGGTTTCTGTTGGTTGTTTAACTGCTCTTGCCACATTTTAATCAATGCCTGCCAAAAACCCTTTTCCATTACACCCATTCTATCATGCTTTCTGCATTTTCCTGCAATAGCGCGAGCTCCTGCTTTACTGCTTCGTCGTTTTCAGGCAGCCACCACAGGTTTGCGATTTCAAGGGCAAAATGCCTTTTGCCATTCAGGGCATCATTTACAAAATCTCTGCAGTCAACAGCGCCTTTGTTTTTGTATTTTGAAAACGGGCAGCTATTGCAGCCAATGCCGAAATAAATCTCGCAGAGAATGCAGGGAATGCCAATTACATAATCGTTGTTCATAAGCTTCCTATTGCCATAATCAAACCTTTCAGAAAGATTTTTCTCAAGCTCTTTTGGAACTTTAACCATATGGCTTTCCATTTCCATCCCCTTCTTTCTATGATTCATGCCTCTGAAAATATGCATCATTGCGCATTGTGCCCCGCGCGCCAGCTAAACCCGCTGAATTATCTGAAAATTCCATCCTATTTTCATTGGCTTTTTTGAACCAGATAGATAGTATAAGCCGAACTCTTTTTCTCTTGAGAAATGCCTCAACATCCCTGTCAGCCTGCACAGGAGCGCCATCGTCTGTTCTTCTCCCCGTCATACTGCACTCTCCTTTTATTTAAGTTTGGGTTGGCTGTGGATTTTTTACCCTGCTATTTACTTTTGATGCCTGTTTTTTACCCCTCTTGGAGTTATTGTTCT
>CAYMCA010000001.1:308-40012 GCA_964388875.1 Candidatus Woesearchaeota archaeon | reverse complement strand
TTCTGCAACAACCTCCTTAGGCTTATTGCCATTCTGTTCAAAGCGCCGCCATAACATTAAGTAGGCATACAAGAATGCAGAAATGTCAAGCAAAAATCCGCCCAGCAGGATTTGTAATCCTGAATTGCTTGCGCCCAAAAACATGCCTTTGTATGCCGTAATAATGCCGGCTATAAAACAAATAGCCAATCCGATTTTCCATTTTCTTGTCAGGCAGCCAAGGCCTAAAAGATTAGACGCTACAAGAAATACATTCCATGCCCAAATTACTATAAGGCATATAAGCCACAAGATACTTAAAAACCAGCCCTCTAAAATGAATGACAACATTTTCTCACCCCCTCTTCTGCCCGCTTATTTTGTCAAAATCTTTTGTTGCCTATTGTCGTGCATATTTTGCATTTAATTACTGAAACTATTTCCTTTGTTTTGATGTCATGTTTGTAGAGAATTCCCCCATTTTATTTTTCCCACTCTGAATTGCCTGACAAAAATCCCGAAATATGCGATGCCCCTGTAAAATTATTTGCTTATAACATCCCTAAGTTTCATTAAACTCTTTACACGCTCTTTGGCTTTTTTCAGGTGCAGTTTAGTCGTGTCTGGGCTATCCACAGAAAGTATAGCTCCAAACGCAAGTAGTTTTGCAACAAGCTCTAAAAGCTCAGCCTCTTCTTTTGAAAGCTCCCTGCCTTTTATGACTAATTCTAATGATATTCTTTCTATTTTGCCCATATTCTTTTTTTCAATTTTCATCTCACCGCTCCCCTCTTAGCTATCTCCAAGTTTCTCAAGGCATGCCTTGAGCTTTGCCTCTGCCTCTCTTATGTTTCTTGTTATTTCTTCCAGCTCGGCATACACTGAGAAAATATTGTCAGAGCCATTTAATACAAGCGTGAAGTTTCCAACCTTCTTTTTGAGGTCTTCTGCCGGCTTAATTGCTGTTGTAACCTGCTGAAGCAATTCCTCTGTCCCGGCTTTTATCTCCCCGATTATCTTGTGTACTTCTGCCCCTTTTTGTTTCTTGCTCTTTAGTGAAGCTGATGCAGCTGGCTTTTTCATTTTTAACCTCCTATTGATTACCTGTGCCACTCTTGGCGTATAAGACGGCTGTGCTGAATATACAAGATACTTCTCTACATTCAATTTGGTGTTCCTTACTATAATCTTTGGCATGAAATAATCCATTGGTTTCCCCAAAACCTTAGCTATTTTCGCTAACACCAAAGCACCGGGCTGACTTAGACTTTTCTCAATCCGCCATAAATGAACATCTGAAATACCAATTCTCCTTGCCAGCCCACTTCTTGATAGTTTATTCTTTTTTCTTTCTGCCGCTATTTTTGTTCCTGTATTATCCATCTTTTAACCTCCTTATCTATCAAGCGGTTTTAGGACAGGCAGTTTATCCTCAGAGCCCGTGCTTTCATTTGTTCCTTCTATCACGGACGAGCCATCCTCTTCCAAGATAACAACGCGCCCATCCGAGTGCGGTATAACATATGTCTTCTTAACAATATAAGTCTGCTTCCGCAGGAATATGCTCTTTCCTGCATAAAGAATGCACAAGCCTATAAAACCTGCCCCACCAACTCCAGCCATTAAGACTATTGTCATTCCCGCCTCCTTTTTGTTGTTTTAATCATTTCTGTCAAAAACTCTGGGCTAATGTCAGAAATGCTGTTGATATCTTGCATTTCTGAGCACATTCAAAAATCTCGAAATTCCAAAAGATTTTTGATGAGTCACAGAGCGTGTTTGAGTTTTTGAGCACCCCAAAAATGCCTTTGCTTTCTGCGAGTTGAAACAGACAGCGTACACAAAGAGCATTTTTGATGTGTTAACTTCCAAGAACACAGAGCAGAATATCTTTCTTTTCCGGGTTTCCTGAATATTTACCAGCAATTTCTTTATCCCTCAGGATATTGAGGCGCTTAATTCATTCATGCCAGCCGGGCTTTCAGCAGCAGCTATAACCTTAAAGCCCAATACTGAGACTATTTCTGTTTCGCTGTTTGCATTGTTCATGTTCTCACCTTCCCTTTTTCTCCTTCTTTATCTTTCCTAATCTTTCTTCAAAAAGAAAAGAGGGCTGTCATGCCTGATAAAAACCTTGCAGGATTCAGCCCTCTTTTAACTGCATTTAACTGCCTTAACCATAGAACTGCAGGTTATGGAACCTCGCACCAAATCATATCAGTTGGCCTTGCACCCCTGCCAAGCTTCCACATAATATAATCATACCCGTTGCCGCCAGCAGAAGGCACAGAGATTGCAGAGGTTGAGGGGATTGTGCGGCCTGCTTCCTTTAGCGCAAGATAGTGCCAAGCAAGCGCTTCTGTAGATTTTGCGCTCGGTTTCCATGAGAGATATTTCATTACCTTTCTCTCAATCTTGTAGCCATATGCTGCGAGCCTCAGGGCAAAATAGTATGCCTTTGCCCTTGTTGTTTCATCCAGCTTCTTGGCGAGTTTCAGTGTCAGGCTCTTGCATAACATCTTGAATATTCTTTCTGCATCCTCATTCTTCCCTTTATCAGCAGCAATAAGGACAGCAATCATCCCCTCTGCTATGCCTGTTGCGCCAAAGTTAAATCCGCCAGATTTAATAGAAACAATCCTGCCTTTCAATAAATTTGCAGGCTCTGGCCCTGTGCTTATCTCCTCAACTGAACAAAGCATATCAACTGGGCCTGCAGCCATTGTGCGGCTTACTCCGCGACTTACTGAAGAAGCTACTCCAACAGTTATGCCACGATGTGTAAGGCCTGTGCCAAACACCTTTTCATACACCCATCCAGCAGGAAGATTGACAGGAATCTCAACACGCTCTGGCTTCTGCCCAGGCACCTTTTTCTCAGAGACAGCAACAAAGGATGTGTATGCGCAAGCCACTCCATAATTTAAGCTTGCATCAGTCTGCTTTTTCTCATCCTTATTTTCCCTGATAAAATCCCGCGCCCAGATTTGTGCGGCAAAATCGCATTTGTCTGCGCCTTTCTCGCCAAGCTTCCAGGAAATCTCCTTGCCTTCAGGGTTTTTTCCTGTGATATGCAATTTGCAGGCAGGGAAATCTTTATTTTTAAATCTTGCAGAGATTGTTGCAGGCCAGCCCTGAAACACATCTGACACCCCGACAACATCGCCATCTGCCTTCACAGAAACATCCTGCAAAACAGGGCCAGACACATATCCGGCAAGCCTGTTTGAAACAGCGCTGAAATCCTCTCCAGGCAGGACAAACTCTGACACGCCATTGTTTCTCCTTGTAAGCTCCTTGATAAGCGTGTCATTAACAGCAGTGTCTATGCCTACAGCAATAAGGCGGATTCCATTGCCGTTCCAATACTTTCCGCTTTCAGTATCTCCGTCTGTAACCATGAGCATCACTCTCGGCTTGCTTGATGCAGAAAACAGGCGCTCTGCAGCCATAAGAGCAGCGCCAAGCTCAGTGCCGCCTCTTGCTTCTAATTTATCAATAAAGCTGCCTGTTGCCTCATTGATGTCACTGACAGGATGAGCAGCCCATGGCTGGCTGTCAAAAGGCTGGATGCCAATGCGATGCCCAACCTTTTGATTCTTGAGGTTTTCAACAATCTTCTTTGCAATTAACCTCAAGCCAGCAATCTTCGCTCCCCACATGCTTCCTGAGCAGTCCAAAACAAGCACAATATCTGAAGCGACAGGAGCCACATTGCCTGGAGGAATAACACTTGCAAGCAGGAAGTTTTCATTTTCATGCCTGCCTGCATGAACAGCTATCTCAGGCACTTGGGACAGTGATTCATATACGAGGGTAAAATCCCTGTCTGTCCTTATGCTGCCTGTCTTTAATTTGAGTGTGCCGCCTTTTGCAACTGTTTGCTCGGAGATGATTGTTTCATGAGATGGGCAGCTTAGCTTGCACCTGAATCCCGGCGAGAATGAGACTTCAATGCCCGCATCATATGAAACACCCTCTTCTGCAACAATAGGCGTTATCTTTGATGCGTCTTGAACCTGGTCAGTATCTTTAGCCCAGCCTCCCCCCTCCTTGCCTATTGGCACTCCTGGAATAAAACGAGGGGCAACAACAAGTGGAATTCTGAACCTGGCTCCGCCAACACCCCACGGAATGCGCTGAACATACGCAACCTTGACCCTGATTTCCTCTTTCGGCTCAATGCCTCCGACATTCATTGTGAAGATGTTAGGCCTCTCCTGCTCCAGCAATGAGGCATGATGCCCGGCTTCAACCGCCTTATCATATTCCTCGCGAGCCTCTTTCCTTTTCTTCAGCTCTGCAGTAACATTCTTTTTTCCGATTGCCATCTCGCACTCTGTCACTGATGCATCATCAGGCACAGGGAAGACATAAACTGCCTCAACAGGCTTTGCTGCATTATTCTTAAACTCCTGCACGCATTCCACCCTGGCAAATGCGCCATTCACATCTGCCCTGTATGCAACATGCTGAAGGGGAATATGCTGTTTTGGCTGCCCTGCCTCTTTCCCTTTTTTATCTTTCTTGCCACTTTCTCCCATTTTACTTTCCTCCTTTCCCTGTTTGATTTTTACAAGGAGGAGCTGACTCTATTGAAACAAGAAAAATTGGTTAAGAACCAGCTCCCATAATTAGGCTAATACACCTTTTATCATGCTGCCACATTTACAGAATAGTGGTGGTGGACCACCTGGCCGGGCAATAGTTTCATGTCCGTTTATGCAATGATAAACTCTTGTTTTACTCTGGTAGATACGCTCTTGTTCAAGAACCTTCTCAAGTTTTGTTTGTTTCCTTGCCATTTTTCCTCCTTTTCCTTGAAACTTTTTAAATCCCTTTACAGCTCTTGCATATTCTTTCATTCAACTTTTAGAAATCTGTCGCGCATCACCTTACCTTTCTTGTTCGGCTAAAAAATAAGCGAGCCAGAGAGCTCTCTGCAGTTGCCAACTCTCGCTCCCATGTAGCGAAGCTGCACCTCAGAAAAAACCAGCACCAAGACTTCGAAAATCTTTTGATTTTCGAGATGCTCAAGATTTTGCAATCTTGACAAGACAAAACAGCTCTTGAATGCTGAAAAGCCCTCTGGCTTTTTTGTTTGTTGATTCAAATGCTCAAACAATCTAAATGACAAGCTTATTCTTATTTCTTCTGGCCAAAAAGCCTGCCTAGTGCTGCGTCCAGCTTCCAGATGCCTTTGGGGCTTTCTTCTATGCCATCAAGGAATGGCGGGTAGTCTCCCCATCTTGCAAGCAGGGCAACACTAGCTCCAGCAATGCCGACTGCTACAGGAGAATAATATACCATTGATTCTTCCACCTGCCCTGCTGAAGCAATATAGATATCATCAAACATAGGCTTAAGTGTTGTTAATGCCCCGGCAACTTGCAAAGGAATAAGCTCTGTGTCCATATTCTCCAGCTTTACCCAGGGGTTGCATGTGAAGTATCTCCCATATTCCCGCATTGCCCGCAAACCTGAAAAAATACCACTAAATTTATCATTTTTATCGTTTGGCAACCATCTTTGCTCTTCAACCTTGTTGGCATAGTACCTTCCAATTCTAAGTATCTCATCCCTGGAAAGCAGGCGGAAGCCGAGTTTTTTAAGAAGCTCTGTTCTTGCTTCTTGTTTCACCAGATTTGCCTGTTTAAGCAATCCAAGCTTTTCATACTCCTTGGCAAGGGAAAAATCAGGCTTAAACTCACCAACCCTGCCAGCCTTGCCTTGCGCCTCTTCTTTTGCTATCTCTGTTATGACGCATTTCACATTCCTGTTTCCATACCTTACCATCTCTCTTGTTTCCATGGCTTTTCTCCTTTCCTTTATACCATGATACAATTTTTTGCCTTTCATTTGGCTGTTTTCATTGCGCCTGCTTTTCTTTTTCTGAAGTAGAAATCAATGGCATCTGCTGAGATAGGCAGAATTATTGAAACAAAGATAACTGCTGCCAGCAAGCCAACAGCCGACTTTGCATCTTCCCTGCTCATTTTACCAGCGAGATAGCCTGCTAAAGGGGGTGTCCATATAATAGCGATTACCAAGAGCAGGGTTCCATAGATGCTAATATAATTTTTAAGTTTCATCTTTCTCACTCCTTTCCACCCTCATTTTATTATCTCCACGCCTTTGGTTGCGCTCTTTATGATAGGATTGCCATCTTTGCCTATTGCAATCCTTACGCTATACTCTGGCTTAATTTCATCAAGCGCTATTGCAACCATCCTCTTGCAGTATTTGCATGCAGAGATATGCTTTCTGCGTTTTATGCCTTTTAGCCTGCCTGCAAGATATTCTCCTAACTCTTTAATGCCTAGGCATTCAGAAGTTTTCTGCCTGTGCTGTTTTGGCATCTGCTTTTCAGCATCCTTCAGCCAAGCCTTAAGCAAGTTAGATAAATTCTTCATTTTTATCACCTCTTTTCCTTTCTGCGGCATGGCTGCTTAACTATAAAAGCTGAAATCTTTATGAACAGTATGGCGCTCCGGAACATTTCCAACAGCTATGCATTCCTGAAAGTTGACAAACCCTTCTTTCAAAAGCGCTTTTGCTTTCTTGATGCTTGAAAGCTGGAAAGACTCTTCAACAACCTGCGCAGTCATGTTTTCGCAATGTTTGCAGGCGAAGATAATATAGCCAGAGGTTTTTCTGAGAATTTTTTCTCCCCTGGCAATCTCACCATGATACAGCACCCAGTCCTTTCCGTTCTTGTCAAATTTATGCCGGCATTTTGGGCACTCTCGCACAAGATACTTTTCTACCCGATACATTATTCTTTCGCATAATTTTTTTGGCATTGCAAGCCTCCTTTTCTGCCAGAAAAAGAATTTTTACGCAGGCCTACGCGAACTTAATGCCTTCAATATTGTTATCTTCCAACAGCATGGCATTGAGTGCGCCCCGAAGCCTTTCAATCTCTTTCCCTGCCTCAGCAATCTTGCCTTCAGTGGTTAGCTGCTGGTGCAATTCAAAATGCCCTAATGCATCTTTGGCTAAATTCCGAATCCTGGTGATTTCTGATTGTTCGCGGTTTTTGCCATTGAGATTTGCAAAATGCTCTTTTAAATTTTGAGTAATCTCGTTGGTTTCTGCTATCTGCTTGTTAAGGGCATCCCGCAAGTCATTTAGTAACTTTATTAAATCCCTTCCCCCTTCCAGAATCTTGCCAGCTTCAGGGACAGAGCCTTTTTCAGCAGAATAAGAAGCTGCGGTTACAATCAATTTTTTAATCTCTTCACGCACACTGCCTGTTTTGTTATAGCTCAACCCAAGATTGGACAGCACCTCTCCAGCCGAGCTGCCTGTTCTCAAAAGCCCAAGCAACAAATGCTCTGTCCCAACATGATTGTATCCCATGTTTTTTGCTTCTTCCATTGCAAGCTCTATAACCTTTTCAGCACCAGCTGTAAATGGCGGGTTAGCTGAGACTAATGTATCTGGCTCTGGCTTAATTAACTTACAAGCCTCCTGCCTGATATCCTCTGGGCTTAACCCAAAATTATGCAAAACATGTACTGCAACGCCTTCGCCCTCTTTAACCAACCCTAGCAAGAGATGCTCTGTTGATATATAATTATGGTTTAAGCGCTTTGCCTCTCCCCTTGCAAAAGCCAAAACCTTTCTTGCCCTGTCAGTAAATAGCCATTTCATTCTTCCACCCCCAATCTTCTGCCTGTAAAAAAGATAGCTTATCTTCACTCTTCTTTGCTTAAATCCCCCAAGCCCTCTGCCAGCTTTGACAAAAGGATAAGCGGAATAAGCTTGCGCATTATTTCACTTCCGGCTGCTCCACCAGCTTTAGCGCCTGTTAAGGCATGCCCTGTCGTGCAATTCGCGCAGTTCTTGTCGCAACTGCCTGGCTCTTTATCCTCCAACAGCTTGCTCTTTTCCTCATTTTCCTTGCTAGTTTCATCAGCCCACACAACCACGAAGCCTTTCTTTATGCCTACAGAATGTTTGCCCCAGAGTTTAAACTCATCCCTAAGAGCAAACCAGAGAAGGGAGTCAAGCAAATCACATTTCTTGTCAGTTCTCGTTATCTCCTCTTCTAATTTGGCAACTTCATCAGGGTTATTTGCAAGCATAATTCTCCTAGAAAGCTTTATGCCGGCATCTGCCGTGTTAGCCCTCAGTGTGCATATTCTCTTTATCTCGACGCTTGCTATCCCTGCTATGTTGTCATGAGGCTTAACTTCTCCTTCCAGATTAACCAGCTGCCCAGGCTCTATCTTGTCAAGCTCATTGCAAAGCTCTTTAAGAGATGACATATTATTCCTCCTTTTTCTTTTTTTAATCCAGCCAAAAAACCTTGCCTTTTATTTCTTCAGAGCTATCATCAACATCATGAAGAACATTGCTAACCCCATCATAGGCATGCCCGGTTTCATCATCAAAAAGAAGATAAAGATTTGCATAAAAACAATCCATATCTCTTGGCTCAACCAATATAACTGAGCGGTGAACATTGCCCTCAACAAGGAATGGCTTGAATATTGTCTTCAGAAGCCCTGCAAAAAGATGCTGAGAGTCAGGGCTGTCTTCAAAAGGCAGTTTAACATAGCGCTCGGGAGTATGGCGAAAAACCCACCCCTCATAAAACAAGGCGCAAATTCCCGGCTTAGCGATTTTGCTGATAACTGCCCAGTTCATGCAAATTCCCAGCTCATCAAGGGCTTCAACTGCACTTGCAGCACTATCGCAAATATGCACTGCATTGTTAGGATATACAAGATGCACATAGATGTCCTTCTCTTCGGTTTGCATTTTTTCCTCCTTTTTCCATGCCAGAAATCAACTAAACTCCCACTTCTCTCTTCTCATAAGACTGAACTTCTAAATTATCATCCACAACAATATG
The DNA here is from genome assembly GCA_964388875.1 of Candidatus Woesearchaeota archaeon. Classification (GTDB taxonomy): domain Archaea; phylum Nanobdellota; class Nanobdellia; order Pacearchaeales; family GW2011-AR1; genus JACOYM01. The sequence continues at coordinate 31,170 of CAYMCA010000001.1, read as the reverse complement.
ATGCTTAAAAACATCTTTAGTTGAAGAAGCTTCAACCTTCCAAACATCATTAGCTTTTGCAGCCTTGGTGATATCTATTTCATATTCTTTAATATTCAGCAGCTTACTCAGAAAATCCTTGGCAGTTGACATTACTTTAAAAATATCAGCCATTTTGTTTTATCCTTTCTTTCGTCAGTTTAAATCAGCCCGGGCTAATCGCTGCCATGTGGATTGTGGAGCTGAGTGGAGCCAGCCCATAGCATTTGAAGTGTGGTTTGGAAGGAAGCTTTCGCCCGAGCCAGAATGATTTTGATTCTTTATGCTGAAAACTTTTGGCTTATTTCTATTTCTCGCTCCAGCAGTAAACCTCATAAAATTCATCAGCAATTGCGCCGAAGATAATACTGCTGCCGGTTATTCTTTGGGAGAGGATATAAGCCTCTTCAAACACGCCGGAAACCTTTTGCATGCACAGCAGGGCTCCATATGGAAGCTTGCGCGGATAATCCTTCAGCAGGAGAGCGCGCATCTCTGTTTGCTCTTCACTCGCTGTATTTATAATTCTCCCCTTGCCTATCAGGATGTTTTTGTCTGCTGCTTTTTTCCACACAAGCGTGAAGCTAAAGCAGATGCCAGTGAAGCTCTTCAGGGCGTTCACCTTTCTGCCTTTTATTTCATGGCTTGGAGCCAGCATTTTCCCGGCTAATTCAAGCGGGCTTGTCTTTTTTATGAATTGAAGCGCATCAGCCCTGTTTAACCTTGCCTGCCTTTCCAAGCCCAAACTCAGTGCTATCCTTACCATATCTTCAGGAGCGCCCTCTCTCTGAACAGGCATTGCCTTGCTGATTGCCTTGCATGCATTCTCCATTTCTATTCACCCCCATGATTAGCGCCAAGAACCCTTACCCTGTCTGCCCTTTTCGCTCCTATCCGCACACCCTCATCAAAACAGGTTTCTTCAAAATAGTATTGCACTGGCGAGGAATCTGCAGATTTCAGGTTGCCGGCAGGAAACCCGATTATTGAGCCTTTTTCTATAATCATATTCAGCGCCTCGGCTTTTTTGTTTTCAGCATCAACAATATATAAGCCAAATGCCCTTCCGTCATCGGTTTTTATTCCTATGCAATACCCAGACACATTTGACTCATCAATGACAGTTCCGGTTATGTACCCTAATCTTTCATCATATGCTTTAGCTTGCTCCATTTCACTGATTCTTTTCTGTTCCCGGGCTATTGCACTCCTCTCTCTTGCCAGCGCCCGCTCAGCATTAATCCTTTTCTGCCTTATTGCTTTTATCTCTTCTCTCCCCATATCTTCTTTGCTTTGGATGCAACCAGCCAGCAGGCATGCTGCCAAACAAAAACAGAATGTTATTCTTGCCATGTTTTTGTCACCTCTTTCTTTTACTTTTGTGATATACTCCCTTTGCAAGAACAGAGTACCTGTTTCCTATGGATGTTGAGGAAGCTGTGCGAAGGGCATTGCTAACCCTGTATCTGGGCCTTCTGAGCTTTTTGCGCAGGGCGCTGATAGCTGAAACTGAAACACCAGCACAGCCTGCAATAGTTGTATCTGGCAGGGAGCCAAGAAAAGGCTTTATCTTGTTTTTCCAGTCGCTTATCTCCTCAAATCCATATTCAATGCCTATCTCTGCTCAAGCCTTTGTTCTTGTGCCTTGGCGAAGCTGCATAGTCATTCCCATTTTACTTTCCTCCTTTTTTTATTCTTTACCCTTTAGCTCCTTTAATTTCTCAATTAAAACAAGGCATTTTTTATACTCGCTAATTCCGCCGCCTTGCTCATCACAAAATCCAGACCTCTCTTCATACCTAAAGATATATTTTCCAAAGTTTGTTTTAACAAGCAGTGGGCTATTTTCCTTTACAAATTTTATTACTTCTCCTGACAGCCCAGGCGTTATACATTCATCACTCCCCAAGCAGAGATAGATTTCCCATTTAAAATATTCTGCTGGCCGCCATTCAAACTTTATTGGTTTTCCTGTTTTCGGATTGTATTGAATTGGAACCCTCTCTTCCAATTTAACATAATTCTTAATTAAATCAACAATGCTTTTTAATGCATGTTTAGGTTCTGTTATTTTCCGAATTTCCTTAATTTTCTCTAAAGTGCAACGAGGCATTCTGTTGTTTTCACCAAAATCTATTATATGGCTAGGTGATATTTTAAGTTTCATTGTATACCTCCTTTTGTTTTAATCCTCTGCTCCTGCGTCAGTCTCTGCTCAAGCCTTTGCTCTTGTGCCTTGGCGAAGCTGCATAGTCATTCCCATTTTACTTTCCTCCTTTCCCTAAGAACAGGTTAGTTAGAATCATACAAAATTATGCCTATGCCTCCGGCAACCATTAATAATGCGCCGCACACTAACACGGCTGCAATTATCTGCGGTGGGTGGATAGGATGCTCTTTTGCTGCTGCCGACAGAAACATTAATGCAGCCAGTATAATAAATCCAGACAGAAGCATATAAAAAGAAATTCTGCCTGCAATCTTTTTATTCATGGCTTTCATCGCATTAACTCCTTTCTCCTCTCTGCAGAGATTCAGTTTGCGAAAGCGACAATAAAAAATCTGCTGTTGCCACAAGGCTTTTTGCCCCTGTTTCTTTCATGAGCCTAAGCATATTCTGCGATGCATTGTCTTCAATAGCACGCAGGACATCCTGTGGAACATAGAGATATATCCCCTTGCCATCTTCTTTAATCAAAAGCGCATCAACAGGCATTTTCAGCGCCATTGCAATCTTCTGGAGAGTGCCTATTGTTGGATTTTTGATGCGGTTCATTTCAATGTTCTCCAGGGTGCGGTAGTTTACTCCGGACTTTTTGCTAAACCTCTTCCTGCTCATTTTTCCAGATTTTCTGATTCTTTTTATCTTCTCCCCGAGCGTCATTTTAATCATCTCCTTTTTTATCCTTCCAGTTTACCCCAGAAATCCTTTTTCTTTTCTACGCATTATTAAGAGTAAAGATAAGACACTAACTCCTCTACAGACATTTTATGATATTCTGATAGAGATTCCATCTTTATTCTAATTAAATGCAATTTCCCACTAATGTCTCCAAATTTCACTTCAAATTATTTTTTTGTATCATCAACAAAGACATTTAGCTCATGAAGATCTTTGTATATTTTCTTGATTTCTTCCTTGGCTTGTTCTTTGCTTACCTTTCTTATCTTAATTTTCTTAGCCATTTTTTACCCCTTTTTACCACGAGCACCTTAATTTGCCCGAGAAATCTTTTTTCTTCCCAGCCTTTTTCCAATCCCGCAGAAGCTGCAATGCCTTCTTTTCTTTCTTGTTTGGATGTCCTTTCAGCTTCTTTGCAGCTATTCTCTTGGCATTATTTGTTTTCATAAATGCTCCTTTCCGCAGAACTTTACAGACAACTCGCTAGTCTCAATATTTTTTTATGGACTTTTCCGCTTTTGAGGGAGTTATGAAACCCCTTCAAGAATTCAAGAGATGCTCTTTTAGCCGTAGCATCATCCAATATGAAACTTGTGCCAAGCCCGCTAACAAACTTGTGGCAGTTTGTTTCATAATGGAGATCTCCAGAACGATATAAATCTACTGACAGCCCTCTTCCCCTTAAATTATCCTGGTAAATGATCATGACAAAAGTCTTATTAAGCACCCTCTGAACCTCTGGTATCCTGATTAGTTCATTCCTCCACTTTTTGATATCGCCCCACAAGGATAGTTTTTCTGCTGTTCTTCTCCTCTCACTTTCCAGGGATTTTTGTTTATTTCGCGATGAGTAATCCTTTGAGTAATCCCTTCTTTTTTTCTCTGACTTGTCTTCTTTTCTTCTGTTGCTCTCTAAAGTTCTCAACTGCCTAACAAGATTTTCTATTTTATACATTTTCCGGCTCCTTTCTCTTTGATTATCCCGAAATAAGGTTACCTCGACAAATAAGATAAGCCCTGCTGTTTTATCTCGTGCTCTCTGTCTTTTGCAACCTTGCAGCTAAACAGCCTTGCCATTATATAACTCAAAAAAGCCGAGGTAATATTGCCCAAATCATGCCTCCAGGCGCCAAGTATCAAGAAACCAATCACCATAAACTCAAGCATGCAAGAAATAAATATCCATTCCCCGCCAGGCTCTGCTTTTAATGTTGTCGGGCGCATTTTTCTTTCCCCCTTTCTCTGCCTGTTTTTTCAGTTTTTCATAGTTTCTCACTATTGGTAAAAGCCACATAAAGCACAAACAAGAAGACTATGATGCTTATAATCCTGAATAGCACATAGCTCACATTATAGGGGAACATTAAAATCTCCTTTCTTGTTTTTTAGGGTATTCCGCGTTTTTCCGCAGAAAAAATAGGTTATCATGCCGGAAAACCCTGCAGTTTTATGAAGAACCAGCTTTTATAATTCTTTCTGCATCTCCAGTATTTCTTTCTTACCTTGCCTTTTCTTCTCAGGCGCCATCACTTCTTTTTTAGCATAATGGGAAATAAATTTCCTGCTGTTTTATCATGCTGCTTATCATGCCCTTGCATAGTAAGATGCCGCATATTTCTTGCTGTTTTTCGCTTGTTTTTTTAGAGTCTCTTGGTGTAAATTGATGTCACTTTAAGCTGTCGGTGTTGTTTAGGCTGTTGTGTTTTGTTATTGCTGATTTGCGTCATTAAATTCGTTTTGTGTGCGGTTAAATTCCTTAGTTATATTTTAAAAAATATTATTGGTGAGTGTGATTGCAATATTTGCACCTTGGGCAATGCGCTGCCTGATGCAGGATTGTTTTAAACCTACAAACCAGACATTTATAAATGTTTCGCTTATAAAGTGACAACACAATATCCTGGCAGGAAATGCTGTTTTTGAAGCATTCAAAAGTTCCAAAACTCAAAGATTATTTTGAAGTATTAATTCTATTTTGCACTGAAAGTTACAAAATCTGTAACTATTGATACAAAATAGCAATATGCATGCAAATCTCCTAATAGTTTATGATATATACTGCAAAATATATATCTCACTATACATATGAAAGCCAAAAAAATGCAAAAAAAATAAGGAAAAGGGCGGCTGATTTTTGTTCTTTATTCAAAATCAGCCCGCCCTTCTCTGCAAAATTCTCCTTGTGATATGCTTCCTGCTTTAGCTCTTCTTTTGCGCCTTGCCTTTTTTGGTTAAGTGCTTAAGTGCTTGCACATACCAGACATTTTTTATATCGCGCTCTGTAATCTGCTTTAAATCATCTGGACTTTTCAGGACATGCCACCAGGAGCCGCAGCCAAAGATAATCTTTTTCAGCTCTGGGGCATAAATGGCAGGGTTTTGATGAATATAAAACTCCAATAATCTCTTCTTTCTTTTGTAGATGCAGCCGCATCCAACAGGCAGCTCGCCAAGAAGTATTCCCAGATAAGTCTTTCCTTTATATTCCTTATTGCAGGGCCTGACTGCCACAAAGTCGCCTATTTTTCCTGCGCTTAAAAAAATCCCTTTTGTGATTAGCTCTTTTGGGAAGCCTATTCTCTTTACACTAATTGGAAATTTTATCTTGCCCATCTCTGCAATCCTTTTCTGCTTTTTAGTTATTTTTGATGTGTCAAAAAAATGCATTTAGAGGGAGTGGCTGCAAGTTAATTTTAAATGACTCTTCCAGCCACTCCCGCGCCCTCTTTTCTTTATCCCTTGCTTCCGGCAAGCTTTACAAACTCAAGCGTATCGCCTGGCTGAAGCACATATCTCGCATCAACCTCTTTGCTGTTTACAAGGTTTGCAACATCTTTGGGGATGTTAAGCGAAGAAGAAAGCTTGTTTCTTACCTCTCCTACTGTTTTGCCGGCAATCTGCAGGTCAGGAAGCCTGTGAATCCCAAAAAGGACTGCCACCTTGCCTGCTCCGGATTGAGCATCTGAAGAACTCCCCTGCCCAAGCCTTGTCGGCTCTTTTTGCTCTTCTTTTTCTTTCATTGCGCTCTCCTTTCCATTGTCTGAACCTTTCCCTCAACAACATCAAAGTAAGACTCTCCGCCTATCTTGTCTGTCTTCCCCTGCTCAACCAGCCAAAATGCCCTGAACATCAGCCATGCAGCACAGATATTTGCCAGAATAATCTGCCGTGAAGACAGCATTTTGGCTCTTTCTTCACAGCTCATGTCTCCGGGATTTCTGTCAGCAGGATTTGCTATTTCCGGGTGGAACCTTTCCAGGGGAACTGTGATATCCTTGCCTTCCTTTCGTATATATGCCTGGGCATTTCCGTCTGTCAGCTCATTGCCTGCAGAGATAAGGACAATATCAGAGAGTGTTTGGCAGTGCTCTGAAACCAGCTTTCTTGTTTTATGATTGTCAACTGCAAGAAGGACTATGTCACCTTCCCCTATCATGCTGGAGATATTATCCTTCTTCACAAACTCTGCAAATGCCCTGAAGGAAAGCTTTTTGAATTCCACAGCAAGTTCCTCTGCTTTTGACTTTGCCTTGTTGCCATAATATTTAAACAGCTGGCGAGGCTTGTTCTTATCCTCAAAGCTGTCTCCATCAATCAGTGTTATTCTGTATGTGTCATTCTCAGCGCCATCAAAATTAAGATAGCGGCAAAGACATGGCAAAAGGCATGTGCCAATTCCGCCAACACCAACAAGCTTAACCTGTTTCATACACCCTCCTTGCCGCTCAATTCTCCTATGCTGGCTACAACAGAAGAAGGAGAACCAGATGCATCTCTCTCTTTCAGATTCGCTGCAATATCTGCAGAAAGAGTTTTAGAATCTTTCTGCCAAAATTTTCCTTTTACATTTTTCTTGCCAGGAGTATGGGCAACAAAGGCATAAGGATAGGTACGGGGCGGGGGTGGAGCGACTTTCTTTACCCTCTCTGCCCATTCCTGCGGAACAGCAGCAGTTGCCTCTTTGCACTCTATAACATCCTCAGGATTTACTTCAATTCTATCCCCATTGCACACAATAGAGCATGCAAATGACGGGATAAAATTAACATTTCCGATGGTTATGTGCAGGCCATCATCATGCTCTTCGTCAGCCTTGTCAACACCTGAGTGAAAAGCATACCCTTTTCCGTGAGAATGGACTGTTGCAACCCTAAGCTTTCCTTCAGGGTTCTCGCCCACTTTATATTTGGGCAGAGTATTTAACCCAACCTCCTGTTCAGGTGCAGTTGCAATATATTCATTCTTTTCCCCGTCCCAGTAGAGCAGAATGATTGCTTCCGAGCCATCATAATTCTTATATACACCGCGAAAAAAGTTAATCGCCTGCTCTACCAGATAAAAAGGGATTTTCTTTGCCAGCCCTAAGGTTATGCCTGCTGAATGCTCATTAAGCCAGCCAAGCCTGCGCCCTAACTTAGGCTCAAAAACAAGTGTTGAAGCGGTAAAAACAACAGATTTCTTTACCTGAAAGAGCCCATTGGCTGCGAGCAGGTAGTAAATCATTTCCTCTGGCTCTTTAAAGTGCTCGTCTTTCAAATAAACATTAAACATCTTCAGCCTCCTTTATCCTGTACATCATATCTGCCAATCCAGATGCGTCTTTGATATCTACCCTTTCATTTCCTGCAGTGCTTCCTGCCCCTTGAAACATCTCATCTACAACATGCCTGATGCTGAGCCCTGTCTCAATCCACGGGACACTCAGGACAAAAAGCGGGTCCAAGATGCTTGCTGCCTGCCACGAATCAATTGTGCTAATCTTCAGGTCAAGCTGGCTTGATTTTGCAAAACCCGTAAAAAAGTTTCCCGCGTTTTTATCTTGCTCATACACCTTAAAATCAGTGTCCCAAAAATACCCGAGACTAGCAGCAATCTTCTTCTCAAGAGGGTCATCTTGGCTAAATGGTGCTTGCATGCAGACTGCGCCTATTCTAAAGTGTTCTTCTTCTGTATTAACATGTGTCAGGTTGCACATAAGCAGGCTGTCATCAACTGAAGAGATTGGGGAAGTGCGGTAGAAGATGCGGCTTCCATGGGGCGGCATAATGCCATTAATAAACAAAAACAGATAGGCAACATAGGGCAGGGCAATAGTGTATGTCTTTTGATTATTAACAAGTATTGTCCTTGCCTGAGGCGCCTGCTCCACAACCACAACCTCTGTATTGCCCTTCTTGAAATAAAACCTTGTGCCTGATGGCAGGACAGGGGTTTCAAGAAGATTGGTGCTGCTGTTCTGCTGTTCTAAGGCAATCTGGCGCATCATCTCAGCGAGGCTGACTTTCCTTTCAACCCTTGTTTTGCCATTATCGCCTGCAAGCAGGATTGCCTTGTCTTCGCTGATTTTAATAAATCTCTTTTCAGCTGGCTCAAACCACCTGTCTGACCATATATATGAACCCTTCTCCTTGTCCTCTTTTATCTTATAGCAGTGATATCTTCCTCTGCATGAATTACTACATTTAACTATTTTGTCGTCAATGTGCACTATTCTTCCTCTAAAGTCATTCATGTCTCCAACAATATAAGGGCATTCATTAGGCAGAGTAAGCTCTCCTTTAATTCTTATGCTGTCTCCTGGATTTAAAACATCCATGTTTACCTCCTTATCCTATACATTTCCTATACATTTTGCCAGTAATCAAAATTCCTAGCTCTTCTTTTGCGCCTGAGGATTCCAGTGCCTGCCAAGCCAGAGCGCGATTATGCCCGCGGCAATGAAATATGCAGTTACCGGTGTTCTTATAGAGAGGAAATAATACCCTGCAGCATCGGCAACCTGCTGGAATGCGAACAACAGCATGAATGCAATGCCGCCTGCTGCAAAGATAATGTTGAACAGCAGCTCTTCCCTGTCCTCTCTTGCGCAGCCGCTTTTTTCAACATACCATTTGATGCAGGTTGATATGGAACCTAAGAAAGCTCCACTGCCAATAACCAGCATCAAACACCATGCTATAAACAAAACAACATCAACAAAAGCATCTACCTTTGCGCTTATCTCTGTGCCTAACATTTTATGCTCCTTTCTCTTTGATTATTCCTCTTTACTTTGCGAGGCTGTCAAAAATGCTTTTGTATAAGAACCTCTTTAAACTCTTCAATCTCTGCTGACAGAACAAGAACAGCTGATATGAGAAGCGCCTCATTAATTGTCAAATCGTTACGATATTTACTGGAGAATACTATGTCTTTCATTTCGGACAATTCATCAAATTTTTTCTTGAGCTTTGCTTCTTCCATTTTTCAATCCTCCTTTTTCTTTTTTTGCCTCTGTGCTCTTCCCGAATTCCTTCTTTTCAGCATCAAAAGCTGTAATTCACATTCACGCCTGCAACAAATGTTTCGTCAATCTTTCCGCTTGGGTTGTATGGCACTCCATTGATGCTTCTCCCTGCATTGCTGGAAAGCGGAAACCAGTACTGCACAAGCGGCTGAATTGAGAGCTTCGCAGTCAGGGGTATTGTCAATCCAAGCTTCAGCATGCCGTCATGAAACCCTTCATACATCTCTCCATCATAAGAAGATGTGCTTTGCTGGTATGTCCTGCACCAGTTGCCGTCCCCTGCGCAATAGCCTGCAGATGCTCCTGCATCAAGCGTTATGCCGCTGCTTTTGCAGACAGGCTTTGAATGCGACATAGAGAGGTTTAGGTATGTTCCGGGAAACTCTGCTATATCGCGGTAAATTGAGAGTGTTGGCTTTGTGAAAATATTATAGGCTGTGCTGACAAACACCTCTTCTGTGTCTCCGGGAATGCTGTATTCCATTGCATAGTATGCATAGCCGCCTGCAAGGCTGAATCTGCCTATGCTGCGCGTATAAGCCAGTATAAAGTCAGTTTCATTGAAGCTGGCTTCTCCGGGCTTGTCTGGGATAAAATACTGGGTGGCATGCTCGCTGCTATCAAGATTTTCCCACAGGGTTGCAGCAAAGCCATCATACGAGAATGTCAGCGAGGGCTGGGCAACAATGCTGTTTGAGCTTATCTCATATCCCCTGAAGACATATTTGTTAAGAACTGCTGTTGAGCTACTGAATGTTAGTGCATTGCCGCCTGCAAACGAAATGCCAAGCAGGCTGCACAAAAGCAGTGAGATAAATATTGCTTTTGGAAAAGTTTTCATTTCTTTGCTCCTTTCTCCTTTTTTTGTTTTTCTTTGCCTGCCTCACTCACTTCTCTACTGGCAGCCTTGCCCCGATTGCAAACCTCTCGTCATAGAATGTCTCGATGCTAACTTCGTATTGTGTTATGGTTTTCTTTCCAGAGTCCTCAACTATAACATAATATGCATAATCTTGAGGTGCTGCAATCTTGTCAATAATCCTTCCTTCAATCTTTGAAAGCCTTTCAGATAATTGATGTGGCTGGAAAAGGGGCAGAGTTATTGCAACCAGCAGGGAAATTATTGCTATTATAACAAGCGCCTCTATCAATGTAAAACCTTTTCTTGTTTTCATATCTGTTCTCCTCTCTGCTTGTTTCTCATTGTCTTCTTTGGCTATTCGCCCAAAGCCAAAGGAAGCCTTGCCTCAACAAACACCCTTTTGCTGTAGTATGTTGCCATGTCAACCCGGTAGAGTTTCACTGTTGCATAATCGTCTATCACTATGAAGAATTTGTCTTTTTCCGGATAGGGAATCTTGTCAGCAATCCTGCCTTCCATCCTTGCAAGCTGCTGCATGGTGAGCAAAGGCGCCTGTGGAAGTTCCATTCCTTCAGCAAGGGTGTCAAAGATATCTTCAGGAACCCCCCTGAATAATTCTCTAGAGCCATTTAGGGCGGTGATTTCTATGCAGTAGTAAGGCTGTCCTTTTTTCTCCATAGTCTCTGTAAGGTCTCCGGTGTAATACATAACATATTTTGATGCAACAGTTCCCTGTATCCTCCTAATATCAATATTCTGCGACTTTTTCAGCTCATCCTGGCTAGGGTCGCATCCTGCTAAAAAAACTGCTGCTGAAAAAACCAGCAATGCCAATAAAAAAGCCTTCATTTTGCCCTCCTTATTTATCCTCTTTCTGCCTCAGCAGCTCTATAAGCGCCTCGTTCTGGCGATAGAGCGCCAATGACATGTTATAGTTTGCTGCCCCTATCTCCCACCCTGCTAAGTCCTCTTTTGCCCCGTGCGTATTAGAGGAATGATACCAGCTTTTTGCACCTTTCATTAAGCCATCGGCAGATGCGAGAAGCCTGTTCACCCTTGCTGTTGTATTATCTGCTGCGCCAGCTGCGCTGTTGTTTTCATCTGCAAACAATGCATTTTGGAATTCGGGCTTTGACACAATAACCATGCTGGCAGCTATTGCTATTACCAAAACTGCCAGCAGTAGTTTAGTGAAACCAGAAATTTTCTTCTTCATAATTTTTTCCTTTCTTCTTCTCTGAACAATATCCTAAGCTCACTTTCACTGACATCACCACCAAGTTTTCTTAGCACCTTCGTAACTTCTCTTGCAAAATCAAGTGACTGTTTTGAGAAATCCTTCTTCTCTATAAGCAACTTCAATAAAGCATCTGCTGCAAGCTGAACAGCCTTGTTCAAAGCCAGCTCTTTTCTTCTTGCTTCATTAAGCGATTTTATCAGAGGATTAAATGCTTTTTGCAATTCAGCAAGCTTGTGAGCACTAACATGTTTTTCTGCTACATATGCCTCAAGCCTCGCAGCTAAAAGTTCAGTTGGCCATGGCATGATTTTCCTGCTCCTTTCTAAACTGCCCAAACTAACACAGCCTCTTTGTCCTTCTTTAAAGCATTTTTTAAAGCTTCAGATTTCTTTTTGCCCAATAGATGCCAAATCATAGAGCCACAGCATATACTTTCCTTGCTTTTCTCGCAGGTAAATGTGGAGCCTTTCCTTATCCTTGATTTTAAATGCAGTATCTGTGTAGGTATTACCCGGGCTTCTTTCACAACTTCAAAAACCTTCAGCTTATACCTTTCCCATTCTGCATCAGAATTGTTCTCCACAATCTTTACCTCCAGAACAATGCTGCCTTCAAGATAGCACAATACCTCGCCTACTTCATGTTTTTTCTCCATTAGTTGTTCCTTTCTTCTGTTTATTCCAGTATAAAGAAAAGTGTTATCAGCTCAGGAGAATGCTTTTTAGATAATCTCCTGCCTAATTCAAAGCGGACTTTGCTGGACTCTCTTACCTCTCTATATCTGCCTAACACCCACTTCCCGCCCTACCTCTTTTTCCGCTCTTTACTATTGTTCACAATCCATGATATATTTTGTTTGTAAGCAATCTCAGGAGTCATATGGCTAGGTGGTATAGAAGGCACGATACTTCTGTAACCATCCAGTTTTAGCATATCCACCTCTCTTTCTCTTTTATTTTTCTCCATTAGTTGTTCCTTTCTTCAATCAATGTTTACAATCCATGACACCTGCATCTTCCCTTACCGCATAAATATCTTTATAGCATCATCCAGCGATTCTGAATACATAGCTCCTTCTGTCCATGACATCCTTTTTCGCAACCATCTGCCATCTTCACGCTTCTCAAAAATGATTAAGTTGCAACCCATTCGGTATCTAAAGCGTTTATCATATTCCAGAGTTAATTTTTCAGCAAATGGGATTATCTTTTCTAATTCCCAGTCAAAATACTTGAGCTTAGGGCCTATCACTGCTACTATGCTCGCCCAATCATCATTAAACCTGCCAGTTTTAGGGTTAAATTTCCTCGGCTTTTGCATGTTCCATATTAGTTGTCCTGCAACTTCGCACAAGCCAAAGCCTGTTCCAGAATCAGGTTTTAACCACAAAACTTTTGCTTCTGCCACTTTTCTTTCTGCATTAGTCATCTTTTTTTCCTTCCTTCTCTTTCTCTCTCGCTTAAATAAAAAGCTGGGAGCAGCCCACACCAAAGGCTACGCTCTTCTACCTTAATAGCCTGCCTGGCCTCTTCAAAGAGCTTTCAGCTCCCAGCTTCTTATTCTTCTTTTTTCTGCCTGCCAAAAACAATGCAGTGCTTAGCTCTTTGTTGCCTTTTTCGTCTGCCTGTGCACAAAGTACACTGCTAACCCTACAATGATGATAAGAGGCAGCAGCGCCCAGAGCAGTTTCAGAATATTCCAGGCAGCAATAAGAATTACAACGCCCACTATTATCGCGATTAGTGTTGACATTTTCCTTCCCCTCCTTTTTGCGGAATTTTTCTTTTAAACAGCTCAATTATTACCCGGTTTTCCAGCTGGCTCTCTTTTACTTTTCTTCGCCCGAGTTGAACAGCTCTTTAAGAAGTCTAGGATTTGCAGCCTTCGCAGTACCATTTGCATTCACCAGTTTTAAAAGCCTATCATATTCTATATCGGTCATCTCTTCTTCATCTTTTGCTTTCTTTATAAGCCGTATCGCTGCTTGGACATTCTTGGTTACGTCTGATAAAACCAGCTCAAGGTTGCCTAAACAATCTTCAAATGCAATTCCCTTTGCTATTTTTAGTTTCATCTCCCATTCCTCCTTTCTCCTCTTTCTATTCTGCTATTTCCCATTTCTCAAATGACTTTACCTGTCCTTTGGTATCAATGCTGTGCCTGCATAGCCTTTTTCACTCTGCGCAAAACCAACAATAACCTCTGTTCCTGCAGGAATAGCTTTCTGAAAATCACCATACCAACTACTATCGCTCCAAACTCCAATCATTTTGTAATCAGAAAGCTTTCTGCCAACATTCTCGCAATACTCTGCTGCAGAGATTGTCAGTATCATTTCCTTTGAAAACTCTGCAGCTTTCGCTTGCTGCCTTGCTTTTCTTGCTCCTGGCAACAATGGAATAGCAAGTGCTATAAGAATACTTATAATTGCAATTACAACCAACAGTTCTATCCATGCAAATCCTTTTCCCTTTCTTCTCAAAAGTTTCATCTCCCATTCCTCCTCTTTCTCTTCTGCTTACTTTAGCATTCTCCTTACTGTCGGCGCGCAGTCCATGAGAACCTTTTTGTAATCCTGGGCGTTGCCGGTGTGATAGTTGCTGTTGCTGACTGCATCTGCATAGCCATGGATGTTGCCCCTCAAGGCTGCCTTAAACGCCAGGGGATTGTTGCGCTGAATGTATTCTATAGTTCCCCTTGCAGCATCCTCATATGTTGCCCATGCAGCCCATTTCTTTCTTACACTAACGCCATTATCCCTTTCCCTTTTCCAGATGCCTTTCCATTCTGCCGGAACAGTTATATGCCCGGGATTAATTGCATGGTGCTTTTCATAAAGCCATTTTGCAACACCCTGGCCGTGCATGTTGCTTTCTCTCCAGCAGTGTATGCTGACAGCAAAGGCTGCGTTCAATGCCTGATTTTCTGTATAACCCATCTCTCTAAGCTCTTGGTAAGCAGCAAAGAAGAAGCTTCTTACCCTTGCCTTTGCCGGCTTAAGCTTGTATGCTGCATTGCCTTTTTCTGCTGGCTTTCTCTTTGCAATTGCTGCCTTTGTGCTCTTTGCGCTTATGCTCTTTGCTCCAGTTTTCTTTTCAGGTTTTGCATGAGCCATGCTGCATGCTAAAGCAGGCACAAATACCAGCGCGAGAAATAGCTTTAGCATTTTCATGTAAAACACCCCCTTTCCCCGTTATGTTTACTTTTCCCTGTTTCTGACAAATACTTTCTTAGAAACAGAAAATATCAAATCCGCACTCCTGAGTATTAGAATATGGATAGTTTTCTTCCCTGTTTCTTTTTTGGGCTTCAGAGTAAATATTGCCTCAAAATCTTCATTACCAGCATCTATTATAGTCTGGTAATAAGGCGGGTCTACATCAAAGGCGGGAGCCATAATCTCCACTGTAATGTACAGTTTTCTTTGAAACTTCTCAATTTTCTTTATATGTTCTATGAGCTCTTCATCACAAAACCCGCGTGTCATGCTGACTTTCAATCTCTTGGTGGTGCCAACATACCACTTGCCCTTTTCAAAACAATATTTAATCTTGCGGTCAATTTCAAGAAACTTCTTTACCTTTTCATCGTCTTGAACCGCATTCATGACGCGTCTCCTTTCCTATTCTTAAAATCACTCTTCATACAGCCTCTTTACAATCCTCAGGTTGCATGATGAGTGGCACCTGTCGCACTCCACAAACCCTATCCTTGAATACTTTTTTAGCTTAAAATTGTGGTATATTTCATAGATGCATCCTTTAATCTTCCTCAGCCACCTGTCGCTAAAGATTCTTTTTTCAAACCGATGGCTCTTTCCCTGCCTTTTGCAATCCTGGCGCCGGCATTCTATCAGGTAAACATTGCTCTTTATATCCTGCTCTTTTTTAGGCATTTTATTTTTTGCCATTTTCGTTACCTCCAGTTAGCTTTCTCCCCTGTTTTCCCCTGCTGTTTTTTTATTTCATTAATCATCCTGCGCATCCATAAGCACCACACCACAATGCATGCAATCAAGCAGGCATGCTCAAAATACTTTTTGCCAAATTCAAAAGCCAGCTCAGCCGCCATGCAAAAGAACTGCAGTGAAGACAATTTTATCGCCCCCCTTCTTGTATATCTAACGCATTATGTTTCCGATAATTTTTATACGTTAGATAGATAGGAAATGCTATCGGTTATTTAATGCGTTTACTATATAGCAAAAGGCTTTGCTTTTCTGCTGTTTTACCTGTCCCTGTATTCAACAAGATTTTCTTTCGGGATTATCCTATGGCTTCCGCCTGAGAGTGCCAGAACAAGGTCATTGCAGTCATTGACAGTTATCCCGCTGACGCCTTCAACTATCTCAATAGTTTCAGGCGTTGCCCGCATCCCCTGCTTCCATTCGAGCGTGATTGTCTTTCCCATTGATTCAGGAACTGCCTGTACAGATTCAGGCTTTGCCCTGCTGGCTGCTGCTTTTTTGCGTAACCCATCAATGATAGGGATTAACAAAGCAGTAAAAATAGCTATGATTGCAACAGCTACTAAGAACTCAATAAGTGTTGCTTTTCCTCTCTTGTTCTTAATTATCCGAAACATATTGCCCTCCCTTTCTCATTAAAATATTTGGTGATTGATGCATTTTAGCACCAAAAAGGCTGAAAAACTACCTAGAAACAGATTCCAGCACACTCTTAACATCCCCTGAAAATACCTTGCTCGCCCTTAAAATTTCAATGCCTTTAATCTTGCCGTCTTCTCCTATGTCAATAACTATTCCATTGGGCAACTCTATGCTTTTCCAATAATCCCTGCCTGTTGTTAATTCTATATTCAATATGTCTTCTTCTTTGCCATACCATTCTTCCATTTTTAATCAAGCCAAAAGGCAGTTATTATTTTTATCTTTGATATTTATGCTTGCTTAAAAATCTTTGGCTGCATAGATTCAGCCAGAGGGCTCTCTGCAGTTGCCAACTCTCGCTCCCATGTATAGAAAATTCTGCGGGTTATATGACATTTTGTACAGAATTTTCTATCTGTATAATGTCAGAAAAATTTGAAACCTTAGTTTATTTTTCTGAGCACTATCAGAAACTTTGTTTCTGAAGTTCTGAAACAATGTAATCTAAACAACAGAATTATCCATAGCGAAGCTGCACCTCAGAAAAAACTAGCCCACTGGCTCTCTGTTGTATTTAAGGCATCCTTCCTACATGTCCACCTTTTTTCTCAGAAGCTTGATAATAACCTCATTCTGAATGCTAATTGTTTTTAATGCAAAGTAGATAGCCGGCTGGCTCCCATATGCCTTGCTTTCTGCACCCCAACTGCCTTCAGCTATTTTATATTCCTCTTCTGCCTGCCTTGCATATCCCTCTGCTTTCTTAAGCAGCGCATTTATATCCCTTGTCTCTGCGCTCTGCCCTATTGTTTCGCTCGGCTCTTTGTGCTCTTGCTGTGTTTCTGCCGGCTCTGCATTGGCATTTGCATGGCTGGTTATCGTGAATATCTTCAAGCCTGCCAAAAATGAAAATAATGCTATTATGCTAACAGCTAAAACTAAAGTGCGACCTTTTCTGTTTTTCATTTGTTTCCTCCTCTTTCTTTGTTATCAACAATATACTCACCATCTTTGCACTATTTTATATAACATTTACATTTGTCTTTGGGTTTTTATACGGCTGGTTGTTCTTTTAATTTTTTAATAGCAATCTCTATCAACATCAAAAAACCTTCAATAGACTTTGCAAATAACCAAACCAATATTGCCAAGCCCAAAAAGCCTTTAATTGACCCACCAATCTTATTTGTCCCTTCTCTGATACTTCCGGATATACCCTAATTTCCGCAAGGATTCTTTTAAATATTCTCTTGCCCCCCTTCCTCTAGCACCTCTAATTAAATCATAAGTAGGGACAGTACGCCAATCTGAACCCGTCCAGCCTGTAACACTCACATTATCATTTATAGAAACAATTTTTATTAAAGCCCTTTTGTTATCCCCGTCCTCCCCCTCTCCATATACTACCCATATATCCCCTATCTTATGGGCATCACTGTTTTTTAAAATAATGAGTTTTCCTTTTCTCCTTCTCATTTTATCCTCCTCTCTCTTGATAAAGCGAGAGCCTTGCTTTTTGTTTCTGTTTGGGCAAGGCTCTCGCATGTTTTGATTTACTTGCTTCTGATGTCGCCTGGGTTTTTCCAGTCATCCTCTGTGACATATGCAACAAAGAGCGGCTTGCAGATGCCTGGGCGGGTTATCCAGAAGAGGAAAGGCTTGTCAATAACATATTGTTTCTCTGGCGAGAACCCTCCCCTGAATACTGCAATAGCAACAGCGCTCTGCGCCCTTGCGCCTTCCTCATTCATTCTGAGCTTTGTCTGCTGAAGCGCCTGTGTTATAACTGCAGGCTGGCCATCTGCGCCTTTTGTTCTCAATCCAATCAGCCAGCTTATATCAACATCCTGGTTAAGGCTAACCATCGGGAAAACCACGCTGCTGAAATTATATCTCTCCTCGCCTTTGAACAACTCCTGCGCCTTTTCCACCATATCAAAGCCATCAGGGGCATTGTCAAGGATTGTCATGTGCACCAAATCCCCGGATTTTGTATGCAAGCATACTATTGGATTTTTATGGGTGCTTATTTCAAAGAAATCAGCATGCTTACTTTCAATCCTTACTGCCGGATAGGTTACCCCACCCTTTTTAATTGAGGTGACATCGCCTTTATTCAGCCACTCAACAAGAACATCCAAAACACTTGCAACCCCGAATGTCAATGAGTCAAATGGCTGAAGCTGAATTGAAAAACCCCTCTCTTTCAGAAACTTGTTGATAACATTAGCACTCCAGGATGCAATGCTTTCTATCTCCGGAATTCTGCTGATTTCTTCTTGGCATTCACTAAAAAACTCTTCCAGAAAAACCCGCTGTGCCTCATTGTTAGCTGCCCATTTTTCCACCGGCTTTACAATCTCCTCTGCTTTCTTTAAAGCAGCCACAATCGGGTATGCAACGCATGTCTTGCTCATCTCTTTCCTCCTTTTTGTTTATCCTGCATTATTTTTCTCCCAGATATCTCAGAAGCCCGGGGAATTTCTCCTCTGCTGCGCCGAGAATCTTAACCTCGCCGTTTTTCTCATTCTCAGCGAAGGCATACCAGTTTTTTCCTCCATCAAGAGAGACAAGGCTAAAATGCCCAAACCCTTTGATGTTTCCTACCTGGTACCTGTACTTTGCCTGGTAGTAATCTGCAACATCCCGGCAGTCCTGAAAGCTTTCCCCCTGAATGCGAAGATAACAAGCTCCGCCGGCTAAAATAACAACAATTAGCAAAATCAAGCCGATTTTGTAAATGCTCATTTCTGCCTCCTTTTCTTTAATAAAATGAGAGCCTTATTTTTTGTTTTGTTATTTTCGGCAGCTCTCATATGTTTTTATGCTTGGCTATTTTTGCACATAGCCAATATCATCTACCTTGCACCAAAGGCCATAGCCAATGCTGCCAATTCTGCGGCTTAAATCTGCCATATCATCTTGTTCCAGCTTTACTAAATCTCTGTAAATCTTCTCAATTCCTTCCTTCAAAATAGGCGCTCTTGGAATGTTTTTTAATGCAGCAGGCGTAATCTGCTTCTCAATAGATTCTATGGCTAACCTGAATTTTTTTAAGTTGCACTCACCCAAAGCTTTGTATGCTCTTTGAAGGCTCTTCATTGCCTCTCTCTCAATCTTCTTTGCTAATATTTGCTTTGTCAAAAACTCTGGACTAAATCCCCAGAGCGTGTTTAAGTTTTTGAGCATGTCAAGATTTCACAAAATCTTGAGCACTATCAGAAACTTTGTTTCTGAAGCTATCAAAAATGCCTTTGCTTTCTGTTAGTTAAAACAGGTGGGTACTCAAAGAGCATTTTTGAAGTCTTAATTTTATCATTCTTTCCTCCTTTTCTTGTTTTTCTTTTTGCTCCTTTCCCTATTTTCCAATCTTCCATGAGAGAAGGTTCTCGTTCAGGGTTATGCTTCTCTCGCCGTCCTCGCATGCCAGCACAAGGAATTGAGCGCCATCTTTCTTGTCAATCCTTGCCTCTCTTACGCCATAAACAATCTCAATGTTCTCAGGGGTTGCCTTTATGCCTTCCTTCCACTCCAGCGTAACTGTAAATTTCTCCTGCTGGCTTGGCATGGTTGAAATGTTTTTTGATGCCTCTGCTTTTGCCTTTGCTTGTGCAACCTCGCGCGCCTTCAGCATTGATGGAATTGCAATCGCTGCAAGCAATCCCACCATCGCAAGAACAATCATAACCTCGACAAGCGTAAAACCTTTCTTTGTTTTCATCTTTTTCTCCTTTTCTTTAAGACTTAAGAAGCCCCACTTATAGCAAAGGCGCTTTTTTGGTAAATTATGAGCGTCCTTTGCTATAATTATTCAGGTAGCTGTTTCTAAACCTTAATTCTCTTGTGCCTTCTTCCAGTGCCTTCATTATCTCTTCATGCTTTCTGTCGTACAGAAGATAGCGTATGTTAGAGCCAAAGTAATATGCCAAGGGCACTATCAAAAGAGAGATTGCCATAGCCCTAAGAAGCTGCAACCTGTCCAATTGGCCTGAAAGATTATATTCTCTGTCAAGTGTGCTGTGTGCATAAATGCCAATAACTGACGCGCTGATTAACACTGCTATTATCAGGAGCATCAGCACTATCTCTGCTGCTATTCTCATCTTGCTTTCTCCTTTCTTTTTTATTCCCTGCAAGCCAGGCGAAGAAACCTGAAATTGCCTGTCATGTTGAACTGCTTGATAAGGGCAATAATCCCTTCATCATTCTTCCTGATGAAAGAGCCGCCATTAACAGCAAGCCCCTCATCATACAAGCCGACAAATACAGAGATGTTTTTTTCTTCAGCATGCAAGGCAGCTTTTGCAACATCAACAAGCCTTGGCGGAATGTATTTTCCTTTCAAAAAGCTTTTTTCAAGAGGCGTGCCCTTAGCCGCAAATGTGGGATTGAGGTGCATGTTGACTTTAATTCCGTGCAAAGAGGCAATCCTGTCCAGGTAATATATTCCGCGGCGTATGTCTAATACTGCCTCTTCATCGCTCATGCCAGGAACAGGCTTTTGCATGAAATAGCATTTAAGCCCGTAGCGATATGGAGCTATCTTCTGAACAAAAGACTCAAATGCCTTTAAGGAAAGCCCTTTCTTGAAAATCCTGTTTCTTATATCCTCATCAAATGCCTCAAACCCTATTGCTAATTCAAGTTGCGTTGGAGTATCGCCTTCTTTAAGAGCCCTTGAGATAAACTCAAGCTCTGCAATATCAACATATTCGCATCTTGTCTCAATGCTGCATACAGCCAGGCTTGGAAGGTGCAGGTTCAGCTTTGCGAGAAGATACATTAAAGCTGTAGATGAGAATGTTGCCTCATCAAGAACAGAGCCGTTATTGCTGATTATCACCTTCTTTATAGTTTTTCTTCACTCAGCCACATCCTTTCTCGCAAACACATAGTCAATCTGTTTCATTAGCGCCTTATAGCTTACAGGATATTGCGATACCTTTGATGGAAGATTGCAGCCAAGGCATCTTGACCACCTGCATGCCTGCGTGTAAAACACAATGAAAAGCACAAGCCCCTCATTGGAATTCTGAAACCACATGCCAACAGGCAGGTTCTTATTATGCCTTTCGTCAAAGCTGTATGTCTTCCCTGCCTCTCTGGAATTTTTAACTATCCTTGGCGAATAATCTTTAGTTATTATTCTATTTTTAGCGCTCATGCTTTCACACCTTCTTTCCATGCATTTTTTCTCATTTCTTTTCTTGTGCAGATTATTGTTGCTGTCACCACTTCTTTGAAGAAAGCTTGTCAAAAACACAACTTACTATAGCGCCAAAAGTTAAAAGCGCAAATGGAAATGACAGGCATAACAGAAAAAATGATTCAAAGTTTCTTGCTGATTCTGCTTTTTCTAGTAACATAGCCCATCCTACCACGAGTGCCAAAACACCTATGTTTGTTCCTAATATAAACAAAATTAGAGAAACAAACTCTATTAATGTTTTTATAACTCTCATCTCACCCACCCCTTTCAGTTTTTTGGCAGCTGTGCACAAAGAGCCTGTCAAAAGCATATTTTATGCAGATAAGCACCGCAATCATAAACAAGGTCAATAAAAAGCACCAATCTACCCTGCTTACTTCAGCTGCCTTGCTTATTAAGAAAAGCCCTCCGGTGAAAATCGCTAAGAAAATAATGCTCATTATGCTTGCTATCATTAAAAGCAAAAACAGAAAAATAATCTTTTTTATAACTCTCATCTCACCCACTCCTCTCAATATTTTATTTTTATTCCTCGGTTTTGCTGATGTTTTTCATCACGCAGAGGAAAATCACAGAGGCTATTGCTATCCATGCTGCGCCCCAGATAAAAGCAGGGATATGCGTCAGCTGCGCAAGCGCCTGGGCATCATTCTTTCCCTGCCCGCTTAGAATCCTTAAGCTCAGGATGTCAGAGAATATGTCATAGACAGCATAAAGGCAGCAGACTGTTCCAACCAGCTGCATGAACAGCCTTTCAAATATGCCTTTTATTTTTGTGCCGATAAAGATGCAGGCAGCGCCCATAACAACAGCAAAGAAGAATGTAAAAGAGTCCCTCACCCAGAAGATTGACTCTAGGATTATCAGCAACCCAAACACCTCTGCCAGATATTCTTTCCACGGCTTTCTTGTTGACGCCCACAAAATCAATGCGCCTATCAGCGATGAGCCTAAATACCCTGCGCTCAAAATAAGAAAGCTGTTCCCGCCTTTTGTGTATGTCACCCCGCCCTGCAGAATATTCACGCTAATCCTCTCCACATGCCCGCCTGTTGCAAGGGCTGCGACAGCATGGCTTGTTTCATGCATCAAAACAACAAGAAGCTTTAAGGGATAAATCAGCAGTGTGTTCCACAAAAGAATGCTTGCCACGCACAGCGCAGAAATCACGAGCGTGTTCTTGTTTATCTTGCTTATCTTGCCGCCTATCTTGATTATGTCTATTATGTTCACAGAATACTCCTTTCTAATTTCTTTCTTGTTTTTGCTATTTGCAATTTGTAAATCGCCTAATACTGCCGAGGGCTTATTTCTACACCCAGGTGATTAGTTTTTCTGCCCTTCTCCTGAGCAAGCTCAGCTGCTGCCTTGCTTCTTTGTCGTCAACAGAGTACCACCATATGCAATCTGACCAAATCCCAAGCTTTCCCGATTTGATGGGTATTCTTGTTACACGCCTTATCCAGCGCACACAACCCTCAACATGCTTTGTTTCAAATTTCCTGAAAGGACAAAAGGTACACGCAAAACCAGAACGAAATACTCGACAAAGTGAGCATTCAACATTAATCTTAAATGTATCTCTACCTTCAACCTTCAGAGCATTATCCGGATTGAACCTTGCATCCAGGTTATCTTTGAATATTTTCCTAATCCTAACCTTCAGGCTTTTAGGTTTCATTGATTTTTCCTTTCTTTAGTTTTGTTCTTTTTTGCTTCTGCTTGTTCAATATCCTTTTTTCAAAACTCAAGCTCAAGCCCGTTTGCCTTGAGATATTGCATTATGAACCTGCCTTTTTCATTCTCATCCTTAGAATAATGTCCTTTCAGCTCTACTGTCCCATCTTCGTCTTCATCAGAGATTTCTGATTGAATTATAGCCATTGCTGCTGTAAGCTCCCTGTCATCTTCAAAATCTGTAATAGCTAAAACATACTTGCCATCAACTTCCACAACAACTGCTATATAGTCAAAGCTATCCCCTACATTCGGCACAACGCTTATCGGCTTTCCTATGACAACTGCAGGATATTTTTCCTCTGTGCTCACTTCTTGCATCTCAATGCAGCCGCCCAATGCAAAAGCCATCAAAATGCCAAGCAGAATTAATTTATCTTTCATTCTTATTTCTCCTTTTTCTATTCTTGAATTTCTTCTATTACAATTGTCCCGCTGATGCTGACTTTCCTGCCATCATCTGTTTCAAAATTGACGAGAATCCCATCAGCAGGCTTGAGCCTTCCCTTCCATGTTTTGATTATTTCACCATTTGCAGAGTATAGTGTTATGCTTTTAGGAGGGTCTAACTTATTTAGAATAATATTTACGCAGCCGCTTGAAGCCAGGCATAAACACATAATTGCCAGCATAACCGCTGACACCAGATTAAAATGCTTTTTCATGGCTTGCTCCTTTCTAATTTCTGCATTTTTCTCACTCGCGCATTTTGTTAAAAAGGCATACCAGAGAGTATACCTTGCGCCTTATTGCCTCAATTTTTTCCGGGTTGGAAAATAGCTCTTCGCCCTGAAAGAAAAACCTGTCTTTTACATCCTGAGGCGGGCGATTGTGATAAACATTGCATTTCTGCCCTGCTTTTACAAGCGCTTCTTCTACCCTGTCTATTATTCCATAATAGTGATTAAGCTCTGGTTGCAAGATATCCTTGAGTTCGCCGCATAGCCATACAGAACAAGAAAGCCTTCTTTCCTCTCCCTTGCAGCTATTTTCACCTGCATAACATCCGGCGCAGCATTTTCCTTTGCAGAAATTTGTGCATAAGTCCCGGATATTTGTTTTTTCCATGAAAAACTCTGCTTCTTTCAGCGTTTCTTTATAATTCACAACCCACCCCCTTTCTGTTTGCTCTTTTCTTCTTTTTTCATCACTATAACTTAAACAGCTCTGCTACCCACAGCATTATTGCCAATATTGCAATTGACAAAAGAAAAATTACAGCAAAAGATACTGCTGCAAAATGCACATAAGGCGGCACGCTCCCAGTGCTTCTTTCCAGCCTGCGCATATAACCGGCAAGCATCCAGAGCGCGCATGCTGATATTGCTGGAGTAAGCAACAGGATTATGATTGGCATATCTTGCTCCCCTCTTTTATTTATTCAAGCCTGCCCTAACAACTGCTTTCCTCTTTCCCATAAGTGAAGTTTACAATCTTGCTTTTGGAAAGCTCAAGATTTGGCATGATAACTATGGCTCTGTCAGCGTTGAGAAACCTTGAACGCCTAACGCCTATGCTTAAAACACTAACCTTTTCTCCGGATGGCAGCTGAATTTCATCCCCTACCCTGAAAGGCCTGTCAACCATGATGAGAAACCCTGCTATTATATTTGATATTGTGTCCTGAGCTGCAAGCGCGATTGCCAACGAGCTTACCCCAAGGGTTGTGATTAATGCATTGATGTTCACCCCAAAATGGCTGAGTGTAATTATCAGCCCTATTGCCCAGACGAGTATGCGGGCAACATGCTTAAACAAGGGTATAAACTCATCGTCCAGCTTTGTCGCGGTTTTTATTGCTATGTTCTCGCCATACCAGTGCAGGATTGTGGTGGATAGCTTCTGCACCCAGTATGTCAGGAATAATGCTGTGGTTAAGAAGGCAGTGCCGCCAAGAAGCTTGCACTGTTTTTCAGGCAGGATGTTCCTCAAGCGGGCATGAAGAAAAAGCACCACCAAAACAGACAGAAAAGGAAACATGCTGCTTTTGAATATGTTGCACCATAATTTTATATTTTTCATTGATTCCTCCTTTTATTTTATTTTGAAAGTTACAAAGATAAAATATGCCCCGATAATTAGCAGAAAAAACATAATGAATGGGCTGATTACTAATGATAAGATGTTTAGAAACAATATTACAAGAAGCATGCTGAAGCCACATAGCGGCTCTTTTAAAAGATAAATCAATGAAAGACACACAAAAATAATAGCTGGCAAGAACAAGAATAAGATGTATAAAATATTTTTTAAATATGCCATTTCTTCCCCCCTTTTTTTCATTTATCCAGATTTTTTATGATGTCTTCTATTATTTCCCTTTCAAGTTGCGGATGCCTTTCAATGAATATCTTTACAAATCTATCTTTGGTTTTTGCATACAATTCAGCAATTTCACGCCAGTATAAAGTGCCTTCTTGGATATTAACATTAAACATTCTGTTTATCTCTTTTAAGATTTGCCTGCTATTTCCATGCAAAAATAAATTCAATTTTTTCTTATCTTCTTTTTTCAGCTTCTTCATATTATCTCCTTTTTTAAGCCAGAATTTTGTTTTACAAAAAAAGAATTTTGTCAAAAAAACAAGAGGAGCAGTTTTGGCATAATCTTATGTAAGATTTACTGCTCCTCTCCATGCTCTTTGCTTTTGCTGCCCGGGATAATTTATTATGAATGTTCTAAAGCCGCAGCCATTTCATCCTGCTTAAATTTATTTATTTTATTTGCCTCTTAATCGCTCTGCTTCTTTAACTTCGTCGCCTGTTGCAAATCTCTCTATTTCATAACCTTCAACTCTGCAATCTTCTCCGTCAAACACAAAATAACCAAAGATAGCACTTCCGTTTGTCTTAGGGCTTGTTCCAAAGCCGCCTCTGCAGAAGAAAATTCTCTTCAATTGGTCTCTCCCATATTCTTCTGCTTTTAGAACAACAAATTTCCCTTCTAACTCCTGGCTTAAGTTATTTGCCATTTTACTTTCCTCCTCTCTTTTTTAGCGCATTTAAAAAAAGGGCGGTGAAAAAATCCCTGCAAATATCACCGCCCTCATTGCTCCTTGGCTTACAATCTTCCTGCTTGCTTAGTCTCCGGTTATTCCCCTTGCCTCAAGCATCTTGATTTCCTGCTCCCATCTTTTTCTGTCTTCGTCATAGGTTTCAGGGCTTGGCAGGAGGCTCCTTCTTGTGCAGTTTATCAGTGCCTGAAGAGTCTGATACCTTCTTGTTTCACCGATTGCTGGCGGGATATAATCCTTGACTATCTCCTTTACCCTGGTGATATCAAGCTTTCTGCCGCCGCGCTTGTCCCTAAGAACCAGCCTTCTGATAACATCAAAGCTCGCTGCAGAATATCCTTTTGTAAGCTCATCAAGCGCTTTGACATCCTCTTCTTTGCAATCCTGAAGCCCTGCTGACAAAACCCATTTCAGGAAATCTGTCCTGTCATCTCCCTCTGGGTCAAGTATCGGGATAATCATGTCAAGCCTGCCAGGCCTTCTCATATCAGGAGACAACAAATGTATCCTCGCTGTCATCAGAAGCCAGATTACCTTGCCTCTCAAGGCAGTATCAGACATCATTTGCTGTATCTTCCCTGTCAGGCGCCTTTCTGTTTCATGCGTTTCCTTAGACACTCCGCCAAATGCAGTGTCTGCCTCATCAACAAAAACGAGCGCCTTGTCCAGTGCATAGAGGATGCGCCTCAGCCTTTCCATTATTACATCACTCTCGCCAAACCACTTGCTGCGAAAGTTTTTCAGCACAAGGACAACCCTTCCGAGCATAGAGGCAACTGCCTTGAACTGATAGGTTTTTCCGCTTCCAAGAGGCCCGCATACCCCAACTCCTGTCAGTGCATCAGAGCCTGTTGAGTCAAACCATGGAATAAGCTCATCAACAAAGAATTGCTTCAGCTTCCTATAGCCAACAACATCATCAAGCGTATGGGTGGGCTTTTCAAATTCAACTATATCCTCTCCGCCTAGCTGGCTCTTGATATAATCCCCTACCTTGTCAATGACATCTCTTTGCTCAAGCTTCCTGCCTCCAAAATTAGCTCCTTTCAGAAGCTGCATCAGGGCATGGATTGACAGCGCTGCTGTGGATTTTGCTAGCTCATCCTCTGTTCCATTATTCCAAAGCTGAATCTTGCTGCCATCTGGCTGCTGCTCATTAAACCAGGAGATAAAATGCTTTCTTGCCTCCTGGTTTGGCGATGGAATCTCCACCTCAATGATTTGCGGCAGGTTTGCAACAATCCTGTTCACAAGGCTTTTTGACTCTGCAGTCATGATTACAGAGTCCCTGCCGTTCATAAATTCAGGGTCGGAAAACCAGTTCTGAAAAGCGCCTATTCTGTACCTGTCTCCCTCGCCCATCCTTGAAATCTCACCAGGAGGAATCATCACGTCAATTCCATCAATGATTATCAAGAGGGTTTCCTTCATGAGCGGCTTTCCATCAATCTTAGAGCGGGAGCACTCGCAGAACTGCTTCAGAAGCTCAATGGCAACCTTTGAGTTTGAGTCTGCCTCTTTCATTGTTGACTCAAAGTACTTGCCCTGTGTTTCCATAAGCTTTTGTATCTTTTTTGGCTCAGCTACTCTTTTTATCGCCAGCTCATCTTCAGTCATTCCTACCATATGCTTGAGCCACGCCTTCTCCATCTTCTCCTTGTCAGAATCCCTGACAAACCTTATTGGGCTGTTAAGCTCATACACAATAATTATAAGCTCGCCGGGCAGATTCCACCTTTCTGTCATCCAGTCAATAAGAGGAACATATTTTCCCCCATTGCCGCCAGGAACATAAAACAAGTCAGGGACATTCCCGGTGAGGATGATGCTCCTTGACTGCCCTAAGCTCAGTATTCTTGCTGCCTTGTCCAGAAATTCATATCTAATTTCAGGCATTGCCATTATCTAACACCCCCTTTCCTTCTCCGCCTTTTATCTGCTCCCAGAACTGAAGAAATTGCCTGCAGTTATCAGTCAGGAACTGCTCAAATACAACATCCCTTATCTCTCTTCGCTGCTGAGCAAATTTATCAAACTCCCTTTCTGCATCAGGCAGAAACACAGGCGCAACCTTGTCATAGACTATTGTAGCTCCGGGGCATTGCGCATGTCCTTCCTTCTTCCAGTTCCAATACTGAGACAATCCTAAAACCCTGTCTCCAACATAGATTGCCTCGTTCAATTCGTGCGTCACAATCAACATTGTATATTTTGGCTCCTCATTTCTTTTGATTGCATCGCAGTTTTCATTATAGAGTGTAAGAAGCATCCTCTGCATCTCTTCCCTTGTTGCCTCATCCAAAGCACCGAAAGGCTCATCAAGCAGCAATATCTCTGGCTTCATGATTAACGCCTGAGCCACAGCCACCCTTTGCTGCATGCCTCCTGACATCTGGTTAGGATACCTTGAAATTGCATTTTTCAATCCAAGATTCTCCAGCAGCTCTGCTGATTTTCTCATATGCTCTTTTTTCATTTTCCACCATTTTGGAAACATGAAAAATCTAAATGGAATGTTTGTCTCACTTAGCTTCAAGCCAAGGGCAACATTCTCTTGTGCTGTCAGGAATGGGAATAAGGAATATGCTTGGTACACAATTCCCCTGTCCCTTCCGGGTTTTTCTACAACAACCTCTTTGCCATTAGAATACACAATTGTCTTTCCTTGTTTTGGCAGGTGCGTCCCTATAATTGCTTTCAACAGGGTAGATTTGCCGCATCCTGAAGGCCCAACCATAGCAACAATCTCTCCTCTGATAATCCTAAAGCTTACATCATACAAAACATTGTTTGCTCCAAACCAGTGGCTGATGCCTTTGCATTCAAGGACAATGTCGTTAATGCTGCTTACATTAGCTATATTTGTCATGGCAAATCACCCCCTCTCCCTTGTATACCACGGGCAGCAAATCCTCTGAAGATGCTTAAGCGCATAATCCATTGCAAAGCCAAAGCCTGCGAGAATTGCTATATATGGATAAACAACATCCATGTTCAATAACCTTGATTGCAGCCTCATCCTGTAGCCAAACCCAGTATTTGCGCATAACATCTCTGCTGCAATCAGGTAAACAACAGCAGGCCCTATGCACAATCTTATTGCATCAATCATCTTTGGCAGTATATGGCTGTAGACAATGCATAATATAGCCTCGCTGTTTGATGCGCCTAATGTGTATGCCTTATGCAACAATTCCTCAGGAACATCCTTTTTTGCTGCCAGGTATATGCTCTGTGCTAATGTCGGCAATATGCCAAACGCTATCATTGTAATGAACATGTTTTCACCTGTGCCTACCAACACAAAAAAAACAGCAAGCATTGCTGTTGGCGGGCATTTAGCCAGAAATGAAAGCGGCGGAACAAAGAATGCCTCAATAGCTGGAAAACATCCCATAAGCAAGCCAAGAACTATTGAGCCAAGAACACCATACAGCAATCCTAAAAACAGCCTAATTCCTGTTGACTTTGAGTCTACAACAATCCATCTCTGATGAGAACGATTGTCAACCTTAAAGATAGTTGTAACACCCTGCCTCAATTGCGACCATGTTGGTATTGTCCTGTCATCAGGATTTTTTAAATGCTGTTTGTGAGACATGTAAGTGTATCCTGCTAACAACAAGGCAATAGAAATCACGCCGAGAGCAATACTCAATCTATTGTTTATCGGCTCTCTTATCATTTTGCACCTCCTGTATTTTTTGTAAAGTTTTGTAGAGCCTGCGGCCCAGCCATAGAGTAATAAAAAATTAGCTGAGCCGCAGGCGGTTATACAAGAGGTGTTTTATATATTATTGCTTGCTTAACACCTCCTGCATGAATGATGCATCAAACCTTAAGTTTGAGTCATCCTCTTTTGTGCCATAGCTGACTTTTATTTTTGGAGTGCTTGGGATAATCTCGCGCTTGACACATACATCAACAACCTTCTCCATGATTGGCTTGAGTGTCTTGGTTGTTATGGTTTTTCCCATAGGGCATATTATTCCATTGGTGTAAAGGCTAATGCCCTGTTCGGGGGTTGCAAAGAAGGGTGAGTGCTCAACCGCCTTTTCCATATCCTTCAGGCCGAGATGTGAGAATTTCTCTCCAAGCGCAACAACTGTATCGTCGTGCGTGGCAGGGTCTGCAATCATCTTGCTGACTTCATAGAACGTGTCAATTATAGCACATGCAAACTCCTTGCCGCCCGGTTTGTTTAAAGAGTCCTGTCCTATAACAAGCATATCAAGGATCTCACCCGGAATTAATTTTGAGTCAAACAAGACATGCACATCACTGCGTTTTCTCAGGGTTTCAAGGACAAATGGGTTCCATACCATTATTGCATCATACCCCTTTTGCCTCTGTTGCATAGCAAGGGCAGCTGCTGCAGGGTCCATGTTTACAATTGTGTAATCATTGGGGTTTTCTCCCAAAGACTCTAAGCCACCGCAAAATGCGTATTCAGATACACTCTTTGCTAACATGTATACATTCTTGCCTTTAAGCTGTTTTATGTCTGTGATGTCATTTGTGACAATTAAGGCATCTGCGCCATAGCTTGTTGATGTCGGCGCAATTGCTACAGACTTCCTGCCAATTGCATAATTCAAAACATCCATGTTTGTGATGCAAACACTGTCCACTTCACCTGAGCCGTATGCTGCCATGCAGGGGTCATAATCCATTTCAATAAGCTCTACGTCAACCTTCCATTTTTTTTCAATGGGGCCAACCTTGTGCTTCCCGCCGTTGATGATTCCTTTTAAATGAGCTACTAGAAGTGCGCTCCACGATGTATACTCACTTACTGCAACCGACAATGTTGGATAGTCCTCTGCGGCTTCTGCTTCTGATGTCAATCCTGATGCTACTTTCTCTGCAGTTTTTGCTACTGCGGGCGCTATCTCTTTTTTAACTGTCCGGGATGTCGTCATAAACACATGCACGCCGGCGAATACAAACAACACAAACCCCAATCACAACACTGTCAAATCAAC
>CAYMCA010000001.1:0-298 GCA_964388875.1 Candidatus Woesearchaeota archaeon | reverse complement strand
TTTCAAACGAGCTTGCTTCTGAACTTGCCTTGAACCTCTCAAAAAACCTTTTCAGCCTTTCCATTTTATTTCCTCCTTTTTTTCTTTGCCTTGTTTCTCCTTGCTTTTTCTTACAAACACAACTGCTGCAACTGCCAGACTAAAACCTAAAACAATCTTATGCTATCTTATAGGCATCACCTTAGCCTTTCCTGTGCCTTGCTGAATTTTGCCGAATTGCACAAAGACAATAGGTTATTAACTAATCCTGTGCAAATACTTTATCCCATCATTTCCAGTAACTTGTTGAGATGTGATA